>DATBTW010000476.1:0-9230 GCA_036559055.1 Ktedonobacterales bacterium | reverse complement strand
GTCGCGCTGGGTCAGCGCAGTGGCGCTGGGGCTGGGCTGCGCCTTCCGCCAGTATTGCTGGTTCTTCGTCCCCTTCTTCCTGCTCGATGCGCTGCTGGCCGACGCGCCGACGCGGGCGCTGGCCGGCAGCCTGGGCGAGCGGACGCTGGCGTGGGGCCGCAGCTTGCGCGCGGGCGCGGCGCGCGAGACGACCATCCGCGCGCTGATTCTGCTGGGCGCCTTCCTCATCCCCAACCTGCCCTATCTCATCGCCAGCCCCGCCGCATGGTGGTCGAGCCTATGGCTGCCCGTCAGCGAGCCGCTGTTCCCGCTGGGCGTGGGAATCGTGGCGCTGGCGAAGGGCCACCTGTTGCCCTACGCGCCTGCCGCGCTCTACACCGCGCTGGAGGTCGCCGCGCTGGTGGGCTGCCTGTGGGCGCAGGCGCGCTGGCGCGAGCCACTGCGCGAGGCCGTTCCGCTGCTGGCGCTCATCCCGCTCTACTTCGCCTGGCGCTCGCTGCCCAACTACTTCGCCATCGTCCCACTGCTGGCGCTCTTCGCGGTCGGCTCGCTGCGCACGCCATCGGCGCCGGAGAAGCTGCCCGCCTGATGGGCTATTGGTAGCGCTCTGCCAGCGTGGCGATGGTCTCGGCGATGCGCGCGCGTAGCTCCGGCGGCTCCAGTACCTCGGCGTCGGCTCCCAGGCGCAGCAGATCGCCTGTGGCGTGCTGGATGGACTCGATAGGGATGGTGGCCGTGACCCAGCCATCGGCGTCGGTTGGGCTGGCGGAGGCCGCAGCGGCGCGCGCCACCACCGCGCCGAGGTAATAGCCCAGCAACTCGCGGGCGCGTGGCGAGAAGCGCACGGTGGCCATCCCCCGATACATGCGCGCCTCGAATTGCTCTGACCACGCCTGCCAGTGCGCGGCGAGATCGAAGTTGGCGGGCCTCTCGAAGCGCTCATCCAGCGTCTCCAGCGTCAGGATGCGCGCGACGCGGTAGATGCGCATCTGCCGCTCCACCGCTTCATCAACTGGCGTAGTGGATTCGGATGGCGCGGCCTGATCGCGCGCCCGCGCCACCAGATACCACGCCCCCGCCTTCAGCACGACGCCCAGCGGCTCCAGCGTGCGCGTGCGTTCACCCGCGCGGCCCGCGCGCAGATAGCGGATGTGGAGCGGGCGCTGCTCCCAGACCGCCGCCGCCACCAGCGCCAGCCAGGGCGTCTGGTCAGCGTCCTGAAACCAGGCAGGGGCGTCCACATAGAAGCGGTCGCGGATGCGGTCGGCGCTGGCGCGCAGTTCCTGCGGCAGCGCGGCCAGCAGCTTGAGCTGAGCGGAGGCCAGCGTGGCGCCCAGCCCCAGCTCAGCGGCGGCGCTGGGCATGCCCGCCAGAAAGAGCGCCTCAGCCTCGTCGCTGCTCATCCCGGTCAGCCGCGTGCGATAGCCGCCGATGAGCTGGTAGCCGCCCGCTGGCCCGCGGTCGGCGTAGATGGGGACGCCCGCCAGGCTCAGCGCCTCCACATCGCGATAGACCGTCCGCACAGAGATGTCCAGCTCGGCGGCGAGCTGCTGGGCGGTCATGCGGCCACGGGTTTGCAGCGTCATCAGCAGCGAGAGGAGCCGACTTGCGCGCATTTGTTCTATCTCTTTGGAAAGACTGACACTTCCTGACAGGTTTAGCTGCCATAATTGTAGCGTAACTGGTCGGCGCACGCGCGTCGCCAGCATGAATTGAGAAGCTTCGGCTTACGAGAGGAGCAGTGACCGCCATGACCATGCATGCGACTGGAACCATCGAGGGCAAGGTATGGGAGGAGCGCCCATTCGCCGAGCAGGAGGGCGCGCAGAAGCTCTCCCGCGCCAACGGTACAGACCTCTACCACGGCGAGATCGAGGCGGAGGGAACCTTCGAGTACCTGATGCTCTATGGCGAGGGCGGCGTGACGCCATTCATTGGGATGACGCGCATTGTGGGGCGGCTCGGCGAGCGCCAGGGCAGCTTCGTGGTGCGCGGCGACGGGACGCACTCGGAGGCTGGCGTGGTCTCTACGCTCGCCATCATGCGCGGCTCCGGAACCGATGCGCTGAAGGGCATCACAGGCGAGGGCAAGCTGATCTGGAACGAGCAGGAGCAGCGCCTGAGCTTCGACTACGAATTCGAGGTGTAGCGAAGGGGATGGCCTCGGCCAGGCATATCGCGCGTGGCGCGAACCTCACCCTCTGTCTCCCTCTCCCACGGGAAGAGGGAGGACCTGGCCCAGGCGTACTGCGCGGGGCCAGCATTGGCGCATGTCAGATCATGCCGTGAAACGTCCGCCATTCGCCGCGATCCTTGCCTGTGGTCCCCCCTCCCCTCGCAGGGGAGGGGGTCAGGGGGCGAGGTTGCTCGCTAGCTGGTCGTGCGTGCAGCGTAGCTCGGCCAGCGCGGCAGGCATGGTGTCGTAGCTGCGCAGAAAGAGCGTGCGCTTGCCCAGTAGGACGGAGAGGAAGAAGCTGGCGTGTGGCTCGCCGGGTAACCCGTAGCGGCTGGGGTCGCTGTGGCGCACGCCGAGGTAGGCTTTCATCCCCAGGCGGGGATCATCGGCGCGCAGCAGGCGGCGCGTGCGCTCCGGGGCGACCAGGCCTGCCTCCACATAGGCGTCGGGCGTCGCATCCCACGCGGGCCGATAGTGCGGCGACCAGCGCAGAATGAGACTATCCGCCGCCGCGTCGGAATCTGGCGTCATCAGCCGCCCACGCGCTTGACTTTGTAGCCCAGCGCCGTCAGCCGCGTGATGATGCGCTCACGGTGGTCACCCTGCACCTCGATCACGTCATCTTTGACAGCGCCACCCGCGCCGCAGAGCTGCTTGAGTGACTTGCCCAGCCCGGCGATCTCATCTGGCGCGCCTGGCACGCCCATCACCAGCGTCACCGCCTTGCCGCCGCGTCCTTTGCGGTCGAGCATGACACGCACCACACCATCGCGCGGCACACCGGGGCGGATCTCGCCCGCGCGCGGCTGTTGCTGGCAGCGGCACTGATCCTCAGGCATGCCGCAGCGCTTGCATAGCTTGATGCGCCCGATGCCGGTCACGTAGACCGGGCGGTCGCCTCGCAGATCGCTCACTGGTCGCTCTTCCTCGATGCGCTAATGGCCGCCGCACGAGCAGGCGCCGCCACACGAGCAGCCGCCATCGCCGTCATCATAGCCATCGTCGTAGCTGTCGCTGAATTCGCTGCCGCCGCGCGGACTGGCGAACAGCGAGAACATCTTGCGCACGCGCCCTCCGTGGCACTTCGTGCAGACGATATCGCCCTCAGACGCCTCATACGTCGTAAACATCTCGAACTTGCCACGGCAGTCAGCGCAGTAGTATTCGTACAGCGGCATCGCACACTTCCTCTACATCTCTACGGGGCGCTATCAGAAACGAGGCGCACACAGATCAGTATAGTACACCAGCGGCGCTCGCGTCAGGTGATGTGTCTATGCCTCAGAGCCTGTGAATGATCGGCGTAGCCAGGTCATTCACAGGCTCTGTCTACGCCGCTGGCATGGCGAAGCGATGGACGACGACGCGCTGCGTGTCGTCATCGGGTGGCCACGCACGCTCGCTCTCGCTGGGATGGTCGCGCCAGCCACGCGCCAGCGCCGCCTCCACAAAGGCGCGCGAGGCTTTGCGTCCCGGCTCGGCCAGCCAGAATGGCGCGCCTGGTCGGAGCAGCCGCGGCGCCAGCGCCAGCAGCGGCTCGATATCCTCCGGCTCGTACAGCACATCCGCCGCTAGCAGCAGATCGCAGGGCGCGGCGCTCAGCAGGCGCTCGCGTCCGGCGGGGGTGCGCCAGTTCAGCAGTAGCGTGGCGGGCGCGCGCGCCGAGCAGCGTCGCACATTGTACTCGGCGAAGAGCAGCGCATCGTCGAAGAGGTCACTGATCGTGAGTCGCGCGCCCAATCTGCACGCCACCGCCGCCGTCACCCCCAGCCCGCAGCCCAGCTCCAGCGCGCGTTTGCCCTGCACAGCGTCCGGCTCCGCCAGCAGCGCCTCTGCGAGCGCCAGCCCGCTCGGCCAGAGCAGCGCCCAGTAGGGCAGGTGCGCGCCCGCCTCCACCGTGGCGCGAGCCACCGCCGCCGCGCGCTGCCCGCCGCTCGTTCGTGGCTCATTCGCCTGCTCAGGCGTCACAGGCGCGCTGCCTGCCGCGCGGCGTTGCGCCTGCCGCGCCGCCATCTGATCGAGCGGCGCATCGGGGTCAGCGGGCGCCGTGATGAGCAGCGGCGCAGCGGCTCCCGCCAGCATGATCGGCAGATCGCGCAGGGCGTAGCGGCGCTCCAGCCGCGCGCGCAGATGGGCCAGGCTGGTGGAATCGCGAGGCGAAGGGCGCGCGCTCATGAGTCCCTCGCGTCTGGTGTGTCGCCCGTTGGCTCGGCGGCAGGCAGCGTGAAAGCGAAGACGCTGCCTTTGCCTGGCGCGCTCTCGCTCAACCAGATGTCGCCACCCATCGCGCGCAGGGTCTGCCGACAAATGTATAGTCCCAGCCCCACGCCGCGAATCTGGCTCTGGCGCGCCGAATCGAGCCGCGAGAAGCGCCCGAAGAGCCGCTGGCATTCATCGGGCGGAATGCCGATGCCATCATCGCAGATGAAAATGACGTGGTAGGGCCGCGCCCGCGCCGCCTGTGCCACCGTCAGTGACGGCGCGCAGGGGTTGTTGTCATCCTGCGAATCGGTTTCTGGCTGGCCAGCCGCATTCAGCGGCGCCATGCGCATCGTCGGCTGCTCCTCGATGTCCTCATCTGTCCCCGCGAATCTAGCGGGCGCCCACCGCACGCGCACGCGCCCGCCATTGGGGCTGTATTTGATGGCGTTGCTGATGAGGTTATCGAGCGTCTCCTTCAGCCGTCCGAGGTCCGCCAGCGCGTAGATATCGTCGGGCGCGTCCATCGTCAACTCGTGCGTCTTGCCCTGCGCGTCTTGCAGCGCGCGGAATGAGCGCAACGATTCGTCGATGACGTGGGCCAGCCGCACGGGCGTCACATGCAGTTCCTGGCGTCCGGTGTCCAGGCGCGAGGTTTGCAGCAGCCGGTCGGCGACGTTGGCCAGATCGTCGGCGGAGTCTGCCGCCCGGTTGAGGAATGTGGCGACCATCTCGTCGTCCTGCGCGACAGGCGCATCGCGCAGCAATTCCAGGTAGCCCTGCACGACGGTGAGCGGGGTGCGCAGCTCGTGCGAGGCGGTGGCGATGAAGTCATCTTTCAGGCGGTCGAGCTCGCGCTGCTTGCGATAGGCGCTCTCCAGTTCGCCATACATGCGCGCGTTCTCCATCGCCTGGGCAACCTGCGCGGCGAAGAGTTCCAGCAGCCAGAGGTCGTCATCGGTGAAGGCGCGGCGCTCGGCGTCGTCGAGCACATCTACCACGCCGATGACCTGGCCGTGGTGCGCCAGCGGCACGCTGATGATGGCGCTGACGGCCTCATCGCCATAGAGGGCGTTGTGGCCGGGGTAGGCGCGGTAATCGTCGATGCGGGCGCCCTGGCCGCTCTGCGCGACCTGCCCGGCCAGCCCGTCGCCGATGCGAGTGCGGCTGCCGGTGTAGTCGCGCCTCAGCCCCTCGGAGAGCGCCACCTCCAGTTCGGCGCCATTCCGCCCGCGCGCGTAGATGACCCCCGCCTGCGCGCCGAGCAGATTGATGGCGCGACGCAGGATGCTGCCCAACAGATTGCGCGGGTCGTCGCCAACCTGGCTGGCGGTATCCAGTGTGGTGGCGTGCAGCGCCAGCATCTGCGCGATGCGCTCCTGGGCGACGTCCGCCGACTCTTGCGCGCGATAGCGCGAGATCACCTGGCGCGTCACATCCACCGCCGCCGCCAGCACGCCGCCGATGACGCCGCCCTCGCCGATGACAGGCGAGGTGGTGACATTCCAGTAGGTGACGCCGCGCCCCAGATGCACCGGCAGCTCGATCATGGCTTGCGGCTCCGAGCCGTGGTAAACCGCGTCGAGCCGCAGCATGCTGGAGAAGCGCGTGGCGCTCTCGGAGATGATCGTGCGCAGCGGATAGCCCAGCGCCAGCGCGGTATCTTCCACACCGAGTAGATCGAAGAACGTCGGATTCGCCAGTGCGATGACGTGGTCGGAGCCGGTCAGCAGCGCCATGGCCACTGGGGCATGGCGCACCATCGTCTGGGCCAGCGCCTCCTGCGTGCGCGAGTAGCTCAGCAGGCGGTCGCGGTCCGCCGCCAGCGCCATCAGATCGGAAAGCTCATCCAGCGCGGTAAGCTGGCGCTGCGCGAGGCGCTGGCGTGTCACCAGCGCCACCACGCCCAGGAACTGACCGCGCGCGCGCAGGGGTAGCGCCAGCAGTGTTCCCGGCCCCTCCGCGCGCTCCGCGCTCTCGGGGGGTGAATCGGGCAGAGGGTCGGGCAGAGGGTCGGGCAGAGGGTCGGGCAGGGGGTCGGGCAGGCGCGCGAACCATGCCGTCGCCAGCGGTCGGTCGTCGTCGTTGTAGAGCACGATGGGCCTGCGCGCCGCCGCCACATCCTCGATCAGCGGATCAGTGGCGGCTGGCTCGCGAGAGATCGTGACGCCCGGCGGAAGTTGATCGCTCGCTGGGCCATCGGAGCCGAGACGCGGCGCGCTGGGAGCTTCGCCTGTGGCACACACCCGCAGCCGCAGCGTCGGAAAGAGTTCCAGCCCGCCGATCTGCTCGTTGGGGCCGCTCCAGACGGCGGGCTCGGCGATCCACACTTGCAAGACGCTCGGCGCCAGGCTGGCGGCCAGGTGCGCTCCCGCGATGCGCAGCGCGTCGTCGAGCGAGCGATTCAGCAGGGCGGCGCGCATGGCGGGCATGCTGCTGAGCAGCGGATCGAGCAGCGGCCCCATGCCCAAAAGCGATGGCGTCAGGCGGGCGCGCTCCACCAGACCGATCACGCCGCTCTCGCGTCCCCGGCTGCGCATGCCGCCGCGCCGCCCGCGTCCTCCCATCTCGCGGCCCGCTGTGCCGCCCCGCGCTCCCGGCGCGCTGTCGTCCGGTCCGCCCTCATCCGTCGTTGGCGCATCTGTCCCTCGCCGCCTCGTCTTCGCATCACCCATCTCAGTGCGCCCCCCTCGCAAGCCAACCCGCCGCTGGTTGGCGGCCCGACCGGACATTCGCGGACATCGCGGGCATATCGCGTAGTGTATGCGGCTGGCGGCGTGAGGTCAACGCGCGGCGGCTCCCGTGGTACAATCGCGCGGCAAGGGGCTGCTAACGGCTGAGCGAGTGGATGATATACTCAGGCAGAACCTGCGTATGCTGGCGTGCAGGGATGACTCCACGAAAATGGTGAGATCGCGATGGTAGCTGGCGACACAGGAACAGCGCCCGGTACATCTGACGCCTCGGACGCGGCGCGCCGCAGGGACCTCGCGACCGGGGCGTCCGCCGATGTGAGCGACGAGCAAACCGTGCTGCTCACCACCTCCGGGCCGCTCGGCCCCAGCCAGATTGTGGAGCGCGCCACCACCGCGCGGCGACGGGCGGGCGCCGACCTGGACGCCATCCAGCGCGAGTTGAAGGAGCTGGCGGGGCAGATGCACCGCCATGCCCGCGCGCTGGAGCCATTCGTCGAAGGCTCGTTCGCCACTGATCTGGGCGACCCGCGCACGCGCATGCTGGCCGATGCGTTGCAGGTGGCGCGCTCGGCGGATCAACGCCTCGGGCGGCTCGATCAGCTTACCCGCGAGCTGAATAAGACCGCCGATGGCGTCGTCAGTGATCTGGAGGCCATCGGCGAGGAGCGCAGTCGGCTCGCCACGCTCTACAGCATCGCCCGGCAGATTAATAGCTCCTACGATCTGGATGCGCTGCTGGGGCGCACGCTGGCGCTGCTGATCGACGTGGTGCGCGCCGAGCGTGGCGGCATCCTGCTGTGGGATGAGACGCGGCGGGCGCTGGCCTACGCCGCCGCTCGCGACCGCGAGGGCCAGGCGCTCAGCGAGGCGCAGATGAACCTCAGCCGCAGCGTTGTGGAGCAGGTGTGGGCATCGCAAACGCCTCTGGTGACGATTGACGCGCAGGCCGACGACCGCCTGCGGCTGAACGAGAGCGTCGTCAGCTATGGGATCCGCTCGGTGATGTGCGCGCCACTGCATGTGCGCGAGCAGCACGTCGGCGTGGTCTATGTGGACAGCCGCCGCGATACGCGCCTCTTCGACGAGGACAGCCTGGAGCTGCTGACAGCCTTCTGCAATCAGGCTGCCATCGCCATCGAGAACGCGCGACTGGTCACTGATCTGCGCCGCAACATCCGCGAGCTGAACGAGATCAAGTCGTATCTGGATAACGTTTTCGCCTCTATTGCCAGCGGTGTCGTCACCGCCGATACAGTGGGCCGCGTGACGACAATGAACCAGGCGGCGGAGCGCATCCTGAATCGCAGCCGGGCGACTTCGATAGGCCATCAGGTGGATGACGCGCTGGCCGAGGTAGCCGACGACGAGGTGCGCTCCGCCATGCGCCGCGCCATCACCGAGCGCGCCGAGACGCTGGGCTACGAGCTGCGGCAGGAGCTGCCGGAGCGCGGCGATGTCGCGCTGCGGCTGAATATCTCGCCGCTGCGCCAGAGCGACGGCGCGCAGGAGCCGCTGGGCGTGGCGCTGACGCTGGAGGATCTGACTGAGCTACGCCGCAGCCAGCGCCAGGCGCGCGAGATCGAGCAACTCTTTGGCCGCTATGTACATCCCGCCGTCGTGCGCCAATTGCTCGCCGACCCCACGGCCGTGCGGCTGGGAGGCGAGACGCGCCAGATCAGCGTCATCTTCGCCGACATCCGCAACTTCACGGCGCTGGCGGCGCAGATGTCGCCGGACGCCGTGGTCAAGACGCTCAACCACTACCTCGACCTGCTCACCGCGGCCATCTGGCAGGAGGAAGGCACGCTCACCATGTTCATCGGCGACGCGCTGATGGCCATCTTCAACGCGCCGCTGCCCCAGGCCGACCACGCAGCGCGGGCGGTGCGCGCGGCCTGGGCCATGCGCCAGGCGCTGGAGCGCGCCAACGAGCAGACGCTGATCGGCCAGGCGCCCGCGCAGTATGGCATCGGCGTGCACACGGGGCCAGCGCTGGTGGGCAACATCGGCTCATCAGATCGCTTGCAAAACTACACCGCGATCGGCGACACCGTCAACATCGCCCAGCGTCTGCAAGCCAACGCCACCGCCAACCACATCCTCATCAGCGCTGACACTTGCGCCGCCGCAGGTACGGCCATCCTCGTCGCCCAGCTCGA
>DATBTW010000475.1:0-20450 GCA_036559055.1 Ktedonobacterales bacterium | reverse complement strand
TACGACGCTGTGCTGGCCGCGCTAGACCGCGCCATCGAACTGGATCCGACGCGCGCCTATGCCCACGCGCTGCGGGGCTACGCGCTGCGCCAGCTACGCCAGACCTACGACGCCTCGCTGGCGGAGTCGAAGGCGGCGCGCATGTCGGGCACGCACGACTTGAAGAAGCTGTTTCCGCCGGTGAGTCCGGTCGTGCCGGAGGCATTTGGCGCCGCGCCGCTGGCCAACGCCGCGACGATGGCGCGGCCCGCGCCTCAGCCAGCCGCGCCACGTCCGTGGAGCGAGCGCAGTGGCGCCGAGCGCGCCGCCATTCGCGCGCGCTTCGCTACACGCAGCGTGCCACTCATGACGTTCCTGCTCATGGGCATCAATATCGCGGTATACCTCGTGTGTCTGGTCTTTTCCAACTTCGACTTCATGAACACCAGCGACATCGTCAACAGGCACTCGAACAACCCGCTCTACGTCTATGGCATACAGCTCGGCACGACCTTTATCAACAACGGCGTGCAGATCGGGCAGACGGTGATTCCAGGCAGTCCGCTGCAGTGGTATCGCGTATTTACGGCGATGTTTCTGCATGAGAGCATCATACATATCGGCGTGAACATGCTGTCGTTGTACTTCGTCGGCGTCATTACCGAACAGCTTTTTGGGCGCTGGCGTTTCCTGGCGATCTACCTCCTCGCTGGCATCGCGGGCGGTGTCGCGCAGGCGCTGATCGTGCCAGACGGCGCGGCGCTGGGCGCGTCGGGCGCGATCTTCGGCATCTTCGGCGCGCTTGGGGTGTTCTTCCTGCTCTACCGGCGCGCGCTTGGCCCGGCGGCCAATGCGCTGCTAGGCCAGTGGTTCTTCTGGCTGGTGCTGAACCTCGTCTTCTCGTTCAGCGGTGACATCGCGGTGTATGACCACATCGGCGGGCTGATCGCCGGCCTGGCGCTGGGCGCGCTGCTGATTCCCGGTACCGTGTCGCGGCGGCGGTAAACGCGGCCCCCACCCCCAACCCCTCCCCCGCCAAGGCGGGAGAGGGGAGCCATGAGTCATCCCGAATTTTGCGGGATAGGATAACCAGGAGGCGGGAGGTACGCCAGCCAGAGACGGCTGAGCGCCGAACGCAAGCGGTAGAGCGGAGCGGCGGTAGCGCGGCTCCGCTTGCCCGTGCGGTGACACCAATAGCGCAGTAACCACTGGCGCATCGGCTGGGCCTCGTCGCGCAGTAGCGAGAGCAAGAAAGCGTAGGCGAGCGTGGCGAGCAGCAGGAATTTCTGGCGGCGCTCCCAGCTCCAGACACGCGGGCTCTCCAGCGCCAGTTCGCTTTTGCCATAGCGCCAGGCCCACTCAATCTGCCAGCGCCGCGCGTAGGCGTAGACGATGTGCCAAGCCTGCTCGGCGGTGGTGACGGGCTCGGTCGTGAGCAGATACCAGGGTTCCTGCCCCTGTCCGCGGCGCGCCACCACCAACCACAGCGGCTGCTGGCGCAGCAGGTCGTCGCGCCGCCACACCGGGATGGCCAGCACACCCGTACGGCGCTGGACGTGGCGCCGCGCATCCCAGAGCAAGCGAGAGTCCCAAGCGCGCAGCCCCAGAGCGACGCGCCAGGCGGGCGCCGGTTCCACGCCACTGCGCTCACTGAGCAATTGGTAGCGTTTGGGCCAGCGCACCACGAAGCGTAGTGGAAAGGCCAGCGCGAGATCTAACCAGGCGCGCCCGGCGTAGCCGCGATCCCAGATGTGCAGGACGCGCCGCCGCCAGGTCTGCGCGCAGACTTGCAAGATCTCCCGCTGCTCCCAGTCCTGGTCGCTGGCGCGTGGTCCGCGCGTCGTCCACCAGCGCATGTGCGCGACGCCAGGCGGCCCACTCGCGCCACGCAACCCCACCAGCAGCAGGCCAATCCAGCGCCAACCGGGGACGAACAGCGGACGCGTCGGCGGCTGGTAGAACCCCGGCTTGCGGTGGGTCAGACGCCGCGCTTTGCTCGAGCGCACCGTTCCCAGATCAGGAGACGCCAGACTCTCGGGCTTCTCCAGCACACTCGTATCCCAGATCAGCAGCGGCGTCTCGTCCGCCGTTTCCAGCGCCGCCAACTGGTGGGTCGCTTGCCGCCACAGATACAGACTCAGCCCGTTGGCCTCCCATTTGGGCGAGCGCAGCAGGTTGGAGAGCCGCTTCGTGCCGGCTGGGGCATGTGCGGGGTCGCAGATGTACGCGCCCAACTCACTCAGCAGTAGCCCATGGGCGCGATTGCGCCATTCCAGCAGCGCGATGATACTGGCGACCAGCGTGCGCACCAGGCGCTTATCCACCAGCGTGTCCAACCACTCCACCACCGGCGCGAGAAACTGGGTCAACTCGGCTTCGAGCGCACGCGCGACCTGCGGCGACGCTTGCGCTCCGCCAGCCAATACCGCATCATCCATAGCAGAAACCTCCTGGCCCTATCGGTCATGAACAACTCGATAGTAGCTCAGGAGGTTTTGCTTCGCTCATCCCGCAAAATTCGGGATGACTCATGTTTCGCGTTGAGGAGGCTAGTTCGAGAAGATGCGGAAGATGTTGCGACCGCCCTTGTCGTCGTCGCCCTGCGCGGGCTGCTGGCCGCTGTAGCCCGTGCCGGCGCCGGAGCCATTGCCATTGGCGTCCACCCAGCGTGGGCCGCCGCTGCCCACGCTCGGCACAGGCGCCGTGGGGCCGTCCTCTGGCCGCTGCGACGCATTGCGCGAGGCCAGCCAGTCGGGGACATTGCCGTTGCCGTTGCCGCCAGCGGCGACACGCGGCTGCGAGGCCGTCGCGCCGGAGCCAGAGGCGCTGATGCGCTCGTGGTCGATCCAGTCGTAGGCCCCGCTGAGCGCGTGCTCGCACCAGGTCGAGTAGTCCTTCGGGGCGAGGCCCGTCTTCTCGAAATGGTCGAGGCGGCGCATCGTCAGCGTCAGCCAATCTTCGCCCTGCTCCACCATGCGGTCGAGCAGGTCAATGCCGGTGACACCGCTGCGCTGCAACCGCTCGATGGCGGACTGCTCGGTGGGCGCCGGGCAATAGGACGCCTCTTTGGCGTCGTTGTCGCGCAGCTCGGAGCGCAGGCTCGACATCGTCTCGTCGAGCGACTGCGTCACGCGCGTGACATACCAGGCCATGTAGCCATCGGACACGCGCTGCATGGCTTCGAGCGGAATCTGCTCGTAGAGTTTCGTAACGGACGTGGGATCGGAAGCCATCGGTCCAGCACCCTTCTCGCTGTCAGCGACAGGCTGAGAACATCGGAGCGTGCGGCGGCTGGCTCGGCGCGGTCACGCTGTGACCGCCTGCGGAGCGCCGTCGCCCTCCACTAATCCTGACGAATCCTGACTAATCCTGATCGTCGAGCTGGCGCTTCTGCCACCAACTCTGAACGGAGTCCGCGTTGGAACTCTGAGGCGAAGCGCCGGCGGCGGACGTCTCAGAGGCGGCGAACTGAGCCTCCTGGGAGCGCGAGAGTTGCTGCATCTCCTCCAGGGGGTCGCTGGGTAGCTGCTCCGCCCGCGCCAGCAGACTTGCGACGACCGCCTGATCGGCGACCGGAGCCGCAGACGCAACGCTGGCTGTCGTCGAAGAGCTAGGCGCGGGCTGACGTTGGTCCGGGCCGCCATCCAGTTTCGGCATGGCCGCCTTGATGACGTCGATGTTGCTCAGTTGATGGCCAGCTTGCGTGTAGGAGAGCAACGCGGTGATGATGGGATTGTTGGTCTCGGGCAGGGGCGCGGGATGATCTGGCGCCATCTTCTGCACGCGGCCCCGCTCCTGTTCCAGCGTGTTGATCTGGTCACGCAGGCGGCGACCAATCTCCTTGTGGTGAAGCCACAGCTTGTACTTGCCCATGAAGTGTCCCTTGCTTACATGCGGCGCCCTGGCGCCACAACTCGGCGCTGGCGCAGTTCGACTTGCATCGCCAGGCGATGGTCGCGGTCGTTGGTCGCGGTCGAGTCACGTTGACGAAGATCCAGATGTGGCGCGCCGCCCGTCAGTGCGCAGGAGCGCCGCCAAATCGCCTGGCAAGCGGGCGTACAGACGCCCAGCCGGGACGAATCCGCGCCAGTATACCATAGGGCCTGCTGGCGGGCAAACGGGCGCCCCTGGAGGGCTACCAGCAGGCGGCAGGTGATCGTCGGCGTCGCGTCCTCACTTGACAGCGGGCCGCTTCGCTGGCTACCATACCTGCGAATAGCCTCTCGCCCTGCTGTGGCGCGCTGCGCCGACAGATGAGCGAGAGCGAACAGGCGATACGCGAGAAACGCCCGCCAGCAGCGCAGCCCCAGAAAGCCGTGGGATGATGCGACACGGCGCCCGCTGGCCCGCATCCACTCGCTAGCCTTCCGCTGAACCCTCTGACGCGCCACGCGACGACGCGAGCGACGCGAGGTCAAGACGGAACGTTCCCCGGCGTTAACGGGCCAATGAGGTCGGCGCTCGACACCCCTTCGCCAGCTCGCGTAGCCGCGCGAGGCGGAGAGAGAGCGATCCGGCGAACAAAGGTGGCGCCACGAGGCATACGCCGCTCGTCCTTTGCGATGGGCGGCGTATTGTTTTGGGTTGTTTTTGGGCGAGCCTGGGCTTGCGTGGCGCCACGCGACCGTGTGATCGGACGTGACTGGCTGCGCGTAGATGACCCACTCCCCGGAGAGGAAACGGAGGAGTTTCCCATGCTGGACATCGCATTCATCCGCGAGCATCCCGATCTGGTGAAGGATGTCGCGCGCCGCCGCAAGACCGCTGTCGATGTGGATGCGCTGCTGGCGCTCGACAATCAATTGCGCGCCACCCGCCGCCGCGCCGATGAGCTGCGCGCCGAGCAGAATCGTCTCTCGAAGGCCGTGCGCGACGCCGGGCCAGACAAAGACGCGCGCGAGGCCGCCATCACACAGGGGCGCGCCGTCTCGACTGAGCTGAAGCAGCTCGAGCCAGACGAGCGCGAGCTAGAGGCCCAGCTGCGCGATCTGCTGCTGCTGACGCCCAATATCCCCGACGCGAGCGTGCCGGAAGGCGAAAGCGAAGATGACAATGTCGAGATCAAGCGGGTTGGCCAGCCGCGCGTGTTTGACTTCGAGCCAGTCGATCATGTGACACTGCTGACCAATCTCGGTATGCTCGATCTGGAGCGCGGGGCAAAGGTGGGTGGCTCGCGTAGCTACATCCTCAAGGGCGAGGCGGTCTTTCTGGAGCTTGCGCTAATGCAGTTCGCGCTGCATCATGTCGCGCGCAAAGGCTTCCTGCCGCTGGATGTGCCAGCGATGGCGCGCGAATTCTGCTTCATCGGCAACAGCCAGTTCCCGCGTGGGCGCGAGCAGACCTATGAACTGCCTGCCGACGATGTCTTCCTGGTCGGCACGGCGGAAGTCTCGATCACGGGCATGCACAGCGGCGAGATCCTTCGCGAGCAGGACCTGCCAATCAAATACGTCGGCTACTCGCCGTGCTACCGTCGCGAGGCGGGCACGTATGGCAAAGATACCAAGGGCATCATGCGCGTCCACCAGTTCTACAAAGTGGAGCAGTACATCATCTGCCGCGCCGACCACGAGGAGTCGGTGCGCTGGCACGAGGAGCTGCTGCAGGTCGCCGAGGAGATCGTGGAGGCGCTGGAGCTGCCGTATCGCGTGCTGAACCTGTGTGTGGCCGACCTGGGCGACGCCAAGGTGAAGGGCTACGACATCGAGTGCTGGGTACCGTCGGAGGGGCGCTACCGCGAGACGCACTCGGATTCGTACTTCCACGACTATCAGGCCCGTCGCGCCGACATTCGCTATCGCGGCGAGGATGGCGTGGTGCGCTATGCCCACACGCTGAACAACACGGCGCTGGCCTCGACCCGCGCCATCATCGCGCTGGTCGAGAATCACCAGCAGGCTGATGGGCGCATCCGCATTCCGGCGGCGCTGCGTCCGTGGCTCGGCGGCCAGGAATATCTCGGCAAAGCGTGGCGCTAGGGCTGCGGCAGGGCGGCCCCCACCCCCAACCCCTCCCCCGCTTTGCGGGAGAGGGGAGCTACGGCGCTCTCTCGCTCTAGTGGCGTCGGCTCGAATGAAACCGCAAAGTCACTCTCCCGCCGCAGCGCAGAAGTGACCGCAACCAAAAAGCCCCTCTCCCGCCGCAGCGGGGGAGGGGTTGGGGTGGGGGCTTCTCGCGGTTCAATGCGTGTCGTAGTAGTAGAGGTTGTAGGCGCTCATCAGGGTGAGGAGCGAGGAGCCGGGATTACCGCGATTGGTGTAGTGGCCCCAGTCCCAGGGCGACTGCCCCAGCGCGCGTGCGGCGGCGTTCGCTCCGCCCATGCGCGCGGCGCGGGCGACATTCGTGTAGTAGCCCAGGTGCGCCACATGCACGTACTCGGCTAGCCCCTGCGATGGCGAATAGGCGTAGGCGAAGGCGGCAGGTGAGCCAGGCTTGTTGATGCCACCAATCGTCGGCTGGTTCGGCATCGCGCCGCAATTGCCCCAGTTGAATCCCGTGTAGGTCTTGGTGCGCCATCCGGTCTCCAGTCCCCACTGCGCCAGGATCACGCTGACCGGCCACCCGGTCGAGGCGCTGGCCTTGCGCGCGTAGGGCAGCGTGTAGTTGATGAACGCCTTGACGTTGGCCGGGGCGCTATACGTCGGCGGATGCGAGGCGGGCGCCGGGGCTGGCTGATTCGAGCTGGCGATTGGCAGTAGCGGGATGCACATGTGCTGATCGACATAGATCAGGTTGATGTTTTCGATGTGGTTGGCGGTGGCGAGCTGACTGATCGAGACGCCCGTGTGGTGGCTGATCTTTGAGAGGGTATCACCGGGCTTGACGGTGTACCAGTTGCAGGCCGCGGCGGCGCTCACCGTCATGATCTGCGGGAAGAAGCCCAGCACAATCGCGCCGATGATCGCCAGATTGGTCAGAATCCAGATCGGCGGCAGCTTGATCGTGCGCCCGCGCGACTGCCGCTCAGCCTGCGTCTCATCCTCATTGGCGGCTTCATCCACTGTGACGCGAGTGTCGATCACGCGCGCGCGGAAGGTGGCGGGAACGCGCACCTGCGGGCGCATCGCCGCGACCCTGATGACGCGCTCGGTGGCGCGCCGCACACGACCCTGTGGCGCTCCCTGTGGCGCCAGCACGGGCAGCGGCGTCTGCGTTTCGACGGCGGCGTGCAGCTCACTCAGCGTGAGCGCGCGGTGTGAACCCGTGAAGAATTCGACGAACTCCGCCAGCTCCGCATCGGCCAGATCATCTACCGGCAGTGTGGGGTGGTCGAGTGGAGGCAATGGGCGCTGATCACGTTCAAGTACGCCAACGCCAGCGCGGGGGGAATCGGTGTGTCGCTTGCGCAGATTTGCCAGGCCCATCGCGTCCTCTCTCTGTGTGTCGCTAGCGCGGATCACGGCGCCACGCCAGCTCTCAACGCGGGTATGGACACGACTCTATCAGCCCGCGCCACGTCACACAAGAGCTTCGGCCCGTTTTATAGGACTATGGTACAGAGAAGCGGCGATGATTGCGCGCGCCGTTCGTTTGGAGCGCGCTGGAGGTGGGGCAGCTCTCGGCCATGAATGGCCGGAGCACGCGGACGGCGGCCTGAAGGCCGCTGACGGGAGCTGCCTGCGGCAGCGTGAGCCGAAGGGGCATTCAGGCCCCTGACGTACCGTGCGTCGGCCATTGATGGCCGCGACCACCACCCATCCGTGCCCGCTTCAGCGCGTCATGAGCACGCCGATGAGGATGCCGATGATGGCGCCGGCGAAGACCTGGATGGGCGTGTGGCCGATCAACTCGCGCAGACGCTGCTCGCGCAGACCGCGCTCGTGAAAGAAGTCGTCCACCATCAGATTGAGGACGCGCGCCTGCCTGCTGACCGCCAGGCGCACCCCGGCGGCGTCGTACATCACCACGCCTGCGAAGACGGCGGCCAGCGCGAATGGCGTGGATTGCAGCCCATCGATCCGCGCAATCGCCGTCGCCAGGCCCACCACGAGCGCCGAGTGCGAGCTGGGCATGCCGCCAGAGGCGACGAGATGCCCGAGGTTCAGCTGCTTGTCTTTGCGCAGCGCCGCCAGCGTCTTGATGAGTTGCGCGACGAACCATCCCAGCGCTGCGGCCCACAAGGCCCGATTAGCGCCCAGCAACGCGAATTGTGCGCCCATGTCCGTTCCTGTTGATATCTCACGCGCTGGCTGGCTTGTGCGGACAAGCCCAGCGCATCGAGCCGACTCTATTCGCCTTCGTCAAATTCTTCGAGCGAGAAGGTGATCTCGTCGGCCTCATCGACCGGCGCGATGGCCCGCAGACGCCGCACCCGCAGTTCCGCCGCGTCCAGGCGATCCTGGCAGGCTTTGGCCAGCCGCATGCCGCGCTCGTAGAGCGCCAGCGCCTCTTCCAGTGGCAGGCGACCGTCTTCCAGCGCCGTCACGATGCCGTCCAGTTCCTCCAGTTGCGCCTCGAAGGGCTGGCTGGCGTCCGCCTCTTGCTGGCCGCTCTGCTTGCCGCGCCGCTTGCGCTCGGCGCCATTCTGTGCTGGGTCCGCTGTCATGCTCGCCTACCCTCTTGCTTCCGTCCACCCTGCTGATCAGCCCTGTCGCTCGCCCTATCTGTCGCTGTGCGCGCATCTGGCGTGTCGGGCAGGCGCGGGCCAGCCACCGCCGCGATGCGCCCATCCTCCAGCAGGATGCTCAGACCATCGCCCGGCGCTACCTGCGCCACGCTCGCTACCACCGCGCCGCCTGGCTCGCGGCGCACAATCGCATAGCCGCGCGCGATGGTCAGTAGCGGGCTGAGCGCATGCAGACGTAGCGCCTGCGCGCGCAGCGCCTCGCGCCGCAGGGACAGCGAGTGGTCGAAGCGCAGCGCGAGCGACGCCGTGGCCGCGTCCACCCGCTGGCGAGTATCGGCAATCTGGCGCTGCGGGCTGGCGCGGTCGAGGCGGCGCGTGGCCTGGGCCAGCGTGTCGCGCTGCGTCACCAGCGTCTCGGCCACGGCGATGTCGAGGCGGCTGCGCAGATCGAGCGTGGCGGCGCGCCAGGCTTCGACATCGGGCGTGACGGCCATCGCCGCCGCCGTGGGCGTGCTGGCGCGCAGATCGGCCACGAAGTCGGCGATGGTGAAGTCCGTCTCGTGCCCCACCCCTGTGACGACGGGCGTGCGCGAGCGAGCGATGGCACGCGCCACCACCTCCTCGTTGAAGGCCCACAGTTCTTCGATGGAGCCGCCGCCGCGCGCCACCACGATCACATCGGCATGACCATGCGCGTTCAGGCTGTCGATGGCGCTGGCGATCTGCGTCGCTGCGCCATCGCCCTGCACCAGCGTCGGCGCCAGAATCACCTCCACCAACGGGCAGCGCAGTCGCAGCGTGCGCAGGATGTCGCGCAAGGCGGCGGCCTGTGGCGAGGTGACCACGCCGACCACCTGCACGCGCTCTGGCAGGGGCCGCTTGCGTTCAGGCGCGAACAGTCCTTCGGCCTCCAGCCGGGCCTTGAGCGCCTCGAAGCGCAGATTCAACTCGCCAATGCCCGCGTCGCGAATGTCATCGACATAGAATTGCAAGTCGCCGCGCTGCTCCCAGATGCCGATGCGCCCGTGGGCAAAGACGGCCATGCCATTGCGGATCGGCGCAACGTGATTGCGGGCAAAGAGCGCGCAACGCAGTGCGGCGGAGCCATCCTTCAGCACGAAATAGCGATGGCCCGAAGCCGCCTGCGTGTAGTTGCTGATCTCGCCCTGCGCCCAGACATCCTGCAGCGCATAGTCCTCGGCGATCAGGTCTTTGAGGTAGCGCGTGAGTTCGCTGACGGTGACGATTCGCATGGATGCGGCCCTTCCACCTGCGATGGCCCGCGTTGGCCGTGGACTAACCCTGGCCGACTGGCTCGATCTCCAGCAGTGGCTGCCCAAACTCGACCGGCTGGCCATCGTTGAGGTAGATAGCGCTGATGCGTCCAGGGGCTGGCGCCTCGACCTCGTTGTAGACGTTGAGCGCCTCGACCGCGCATACGATCTGCCCCTCGCGAATGACATCGCCGAGCCTGACGATGGGCGGCGCGCCCGCCTTCATCGCCACGCGGAAGATGCCCACCAGCGGCGCCCTGACCTCGATGGCGTCGCTGGATTCGATGCTCTCAGTTTCTTCCACGATCAGCGCGTCGAAGAGGTCATCCTCCGCTCCGACGGAGCCAGCCAGCGAGATGGGCGCGGGCTTGCGCAGCGAGAGGCGCAGGCCGCTGGCGGCTTCTTCGATGCCGATCTCTTCGATATCGCTGCCACTCATCAGCGTGATGAGCTGGCGTAGCTCGGCGACGCTGAGATGGGGCTGCTCGGTCTGCGTCTCGTCGGGCCGCTCGGCCTTATCGCGCGCCATACCGCTCCTCCGTCGTCTTGGTCCCTGCTTGGTCCGTGCCTGATTCGTGCGCTTCAGTGGTGGGCAAATATCAGCTTAGTTGACGCGCTCCACGTAGGTACCGCCGTCTGTTTTGACGCGAATCTTGTCGCCCATCGAGACGAACAGTGGCACAGCCACCGTGATGCCGTTCTCCAGCGTAGCGGGCTTGTTGCCGCCCGTCGCGGTGTCGCCCTTGAAGCCTGGCTCAGTATACGTGACTTCCAACACAACCGTATCGGGCAGTTCGACGCTGAGCGACTCATCTTTATAGCTGATGACTTCGAGCTGCATGCCATCCTGCAGATAATGGCGCGCGTCGCCGAGCTGCTCGGCTGAGATCGGGAACGTCTCGAACGTTTCGTTGTCCATGAAGTAATACGTATCGCCATCGTTATAGCTATACTGCACGGGACGATGGTCGAGGAAGGCGCGCGGGAACTTTTCGCCTGCATCCACCGTGCGCTCGATATTGGCGCCGGTGCGCAGGTTGCGTAGCTTCATGCGGACGATGGCGCCACCGCGCCCCATCTTGATGTGCTGCCAATCGACGATCTGGAAGAGCGCGCCCTCGAACTCAATCGAGATGCCCTTCTTCAGGTCACCAGTGGAAATCATGACGCTCGCAATCCTCTCTGTGCGTCCAGCCCGGCTGCGGGGAGACGCAGATGTGCCACGCGATGCGGGACCGCCCGGCGCCTCGCCGGGGTCAACCGCCGCGCTCGTTGTGCTGTTGGTCGGGTTCATGCCGCGCGCTGTGGTGAGCGCAGCGCTCCGCGATGTTCGAGGCGCTCGCGCCAGCGTGTCGCCGCCCTGCGGCGCTTCTCGCGGATGGCGCCGAACACCCAACGTATTCTATCATGCGCCTCCTGCGCCGCCAAACCGAGTGGCCAGAGCGCGTCACGGCTGACTCACAGATACGGGGAGACGGCTGCGTCTTCGCCCACGTCGTCGCTGGATGAGTTATACTGATTCTGTCAAGCGGGCATGGTAGATGCGTGAGAGTCAGTTGTAGGCCGATCGCGACGGCGTGCGCTGATGAGCAGCGTTGCGCTGCGCCTGATGCGCGCGCGCCGCGACGACGCAAGTCGGTCAAGAGCAAAGGAGGCATCCTGTGTTCGACGTTGGCTGGCTGATCATCGTCTGGGTGATCTGGACCGTCATCGCAGCGGCAGCATTCTGGCTCATCCGCTTTGCAATGCGCGGGCAGCAAGAGCTTGCCAAGGAGCAAGAGTCGGAGATCACCGCCTGGCAGGCTTCACATGGCCACACCGAGTCCGCTGGAGCGGATCGCCCAGCGCAGGCGGGGTTCAACCCACCTCTGAGCGCTACATAATAGAGTCGAGACAGCAACCTCTCCCCTGTCCCCCTCTCCCGCGAGGAGAGGGGGAAGCCGGATGAGAGGGCCGCCGCGCAGGGCGCAGGCTGTTCCCTCGGTTCAGCGCTCGCCGAGCAGACCCACCACCGCCTCCAGCGCGCTAAGGTAGCCGCGCCAGCCCAGGCCGATCACCTGTCCGCGACACACCGCCGCCAGTAGCGAGGTGTCGCGGAATGGCTCGCGCGCGTGGATATTCGAGAGATGAACCTCGACGGCCAGCAGGTCTGAGCCAGCCACGGCATCGCGCAGGCTGACGCTGGTGTGACTCAGCCCACCGGGATTGATGACCAGCCCCTGCGCCGTTCGTCCCTGCTCCTGCAGGAAGTCGATCAGCGCGCCCTCGTGGTTGGACTGGAAGCAGACGACCTCGCAGCCCAGCTCGCCGCCGCGCGCCGTCAGCCGCTCGTTGATCTCGGCCAGCGTCATGCTGCCGTAGATGTGCGGCTCGCGTGTTCCCAGCGTGTTCAGGTTGGGGCCGTGCGCCACCAGCACACGCGGCGATGTGGCGGATGTGCCTGGCATGCTCGCTCCTCACTAGCGGGGTTGGCTGGCCCCCACCCCCAGCCCCTCCCCGCCAAGGCGGGAGAGGGGCGCTACGGGGACTCAGTCGTCGGTTGACGCGCCTAGCTCCAGCAACGTCTCGCGGATGGCGCCTTCGGGCGCGCTGGCGACGAGCGTCGCGGCGCCGAGATCCGTCAGGATGATCCAGCGCGTGTGGCCGCCGCGCGCTTTCTTGTCCCACAGGGTGGCGCGCAGCAGCGACGTGGCGCTGAGGCCATCGAGCCGCGTGGGCAGGCCGAAGCGCGCCAGCAGCGCCTCCAGCCGATCCACCGTCGCACGCGGGGTCACCCCCATGCGCCAGCCGAGCCGTGCCGCGAACACCATCCCCACGCTGACCGCCTCGCCGTGCAGCCACAGGCGATAGCCCGTCACCGCCTCGATGGCGTGGCCCAGCGTGTGGCCGAAGTTGAGCAGCGCGCGTCGCCCGCCCTCGCCTTCACGCTCGTCCTGCTCGACGATGGCCGCCTTGATGGCGACCGAGCGCGCGATGACGGCGGTCGTCGTGGCTGGCTCGATCCGCAGCAGCGCCTCGGCCTCGCGCTCCAGCACGGCGAACTCGTCGGCGTCGAGCGCGGCGCCATGTTTGATGACCTCCGCCCACCCTTCGATGCGCTGGCGGGCGGGCAGCGTCAGCAGCGTAGCGGTGTCGGCCAGCGTGAGGCGCGGCTGATAGAATGCGCCGATCAGATTCTTGCCGCGCAGATGATCGATGGCGACTTTGCCGCCGATGCTGGCGTCGACCTGGGCCAGCAGCGAGGTGGGGATGTGGATCAGCGGCAGGCCGCGCAGCCAGGTGGCGGCGGCGAAGCCCGCCAGGTCGCCCACCACGCCGCCGCCCAGCGCCAGCAGCGCTTCACCGCGCTCGATGCGTCGCTCGGCCAGCCAGTCGTGGATGGAGCCGAGCTGTTCGCGCGACTTGCTCTGCTCGCCCGCCGGGACGATCAGCGCATCGGACGCGAATGCGGCGGCGCGCAGGCGCTCCAGCAGGGGCGCGAGGTAGAGGTTGGCGACACTGCTATCGGTGACGACGCTCAGGCGTGACGGCAGCCCCAGCGCTCGCAGCCGCGCGGGCAGCTCGGCCAGCGCACCCCAGCCAACCACGGCGTCGTAGCCCGCGCCCGCCTGCACGCGCCGAGTGACGACGGACGCGCCTGACGCCTCCAGCGCTTGGATTCCCGTAGCTCCCCTCTCCCGCACAGCGGGGGAGGGGCTGGGGGTGGGGGCCAGCCGCCCCAGCGCGATCAGCTCGGCGGCGATGCGCGCGGCGATGGCCTCGGGAGCGAGCGCATCAGTCGCGTGCGTGGCGTGGGCCTGAGCATAGAAGGGCTGACGGCGCTCCATCAACTCTCGGATGCTTGCCAGCGGGTTCGGCCCTTCGAGCAGCGGGCGCAGTTCACCGACGGTCTGGCCCTGCTCCTTTGCGCCGGCAGTCGCGCGCGCCAGCGCCGTCTCTGGCGCAACCTCCAGCGCGACCACCCAGCCGCGCCCCAGCGCCACCGCCAGATTGCCCTCACCCTCCACGGCGCCTGCGCCGCATGCGATGACCACCCGCAGCTCATATTGCGCCGCCCGCAGCGCCACCGCCTCGCGTGAGCGGAAGCCAGCCTCCCCCTCGCGCGCGAAGATGTCACGAATTGGCAGGCCCGCAGCGGAGATGATTTGGCGGTCGAGGTCGAGGAAGCGCCAGCCCAGCAGTGCGGCCAGCGCGCTGCCTACGGTGGTCTTGCCCGCGCCAGTCGGCCCGATCAGCGTGATGCGCTCTACGGGCTGGCGGGCTGGCGGCGGGCTGGCGTCGTCGGATGTCTCCATGCCGCAGATTGTAGCACGCGGCGGGCTGGCTCCTGGGGCGCGCTTCTGCGGCGCGCTACTCCGGGCGCGGCGAGGGATCATCCGGCGAGGGTGTCGCGGGAACGGTGGGCGCGTCAGGCGCGGCGGAGTTGAATGGTGGTGTGAACGCGGGTGTATAGACCGGCGCGAACCCTTGCGCGGGCGGCTGGGCCGTCGGCTGTCGCTGGCCGCGCTGGCGACCGCGCCGCCACAGCAGCAGGGCCGCGATGATGATGAGCGCCACGAGCACGGCGCCCAGCCCGATCAGCGCCAGCCGCGCTAGATCAGCGCCGCCGCCTACTACGTCGATGTCGGTCGCTTGGCCGTAGTGGATGACGTAGGTCACGGTGTTCCCATGCGTGACGCCGCCTTTGTGCGAGGTGATGGCGCCAGGCATGCTGACGGAGAAGCTCTCGCGCATGTCCTGCAGGGCCAGCGGGACGGCGCCCGTCGCGCCACTCTGAGGAATCATGCTCATGTGGCCAGTGACGTGGAAGGTATTGCCCAGCAGGCCATCCTGCTCCGAGAAGGCCAGCGTATCTTGCGCCGCGCCAATCAGGTTCGTCAGGTTGCCGGTGGAGTTGGAGCCTCCAGTCGATTGTGGGGTCTGCTGGAGCATCGTGTTCAGGTCGGCGATGCTCTTGAATGGGCGTGTGTAAGCCCAGTAGCTATAGCCAGCGTCCTGATATTGCCGCGTCGAGCCGCCCTCCAGCTTGACCTGATCGCCGAAGGTGGTCATCGTGTCATTGACCTGCGAGCCAGCGGCGCTCATGACCTGCTGCGAGAAGCCGATGGTCAGCGTGTAGGAGCCTGAGCCATCGGCATTCAGGGCGACGCTGCGGTCGATGTGCATGCAGCCAGTCAGCAGCAGCGCCAGCGCGATCAGCAGCGCGACACTGGCGGGGCGGCGTGTCTTTGATGGCGCCAGAGTCTTTCTCCTTGCGCTCGGGCGGTTGCCCGCTGTGCGTGGGTCGCGCAAAGGCGTGCGGGCGTTGTCGAAGCGCATCATAGCAGCCGCTCTGAGGTCCGTCAACGTGACCGTGCCGCCACGTCACCAGGGCCGCAGGATTGACGACGGCGGCGCTTGGCGCTATAAACCAGAGTGGTCATCCGGCGTCGTGGCGCGTCGCTGATGGATGGCGACGAGAGGCGAGCGCGCTGGGAGGCGTCATGCTGAATGAGTTGCGGGGCCGCAATCTGGCCCATGTTGGCTGCACGCTGGGGCTTGTGCTGGGCCTCGTGGTTGGTCTGGTAGCGGCGTTGGTGATCGTCTCACTCGTGCGGGCCGCCAGCGCTACGGACTGGGCCACTGCCGCATGGCTGGGGCTGACCTTCGCGCTCGGCGTGGTCGGTTATTGGGCAGGCGGCCAGTTCTCGAAGCGGCTGTGGGGCGATGAGATGAACGCCCGCTCACGCGAGTGAGGACTGACCCGACAACGGGCTAGATGTTCACGAAGATTATGCCGCCGAGAATCAGAAGCAGCCCCACCCACTGGATGCGCGTGAGCCGCTCGCGCAGAAAGACCCATGCCAGCACGACCGTGACGGCGGTAAAGAGCGACGAGAGCGTCGCGACGACGCTGGTCAGCGCGCCTGCCACGCCGAGGTTATAGGCCACGTTGGCGGCGGTGTCGAGGATGGCTCCAGGAATCAGCCAGAGCCAGAAGGCGCCGGAGCGCGGCGCGAGCGCCCGCGCCGCTGGCGTCACCGCCCCCTGCGCGACGCTGGCCCCGCCCACACCACCTGCGCCGCCGATGAAGCGCCGCGCGCCCCACCCCAGCAGCACGATCAGGCTGAGCGCCACGAAATCCGCCGCCTTGCCGATCATTGCTGTCTGCACGCCTCCCAACTGCGGCGCCACGTAGCGCAGGCCAAAGTAGGCGCCGCCAAAGAGCAGCGTCGCGCCGAGCGCCTCTGGCACGCCGGGGCCGAGCCAGCGCCGCCACGCTGGGCCGCTCCGCGGCGCCACCTCCGCAGCCTTCCTAGGCTGCCCATCCCTGGGCGAGAGCGCCATGCCAGAGAGCGTGACGCCGACCAGCAGCAGCGCCAGCCCCACGAGCTGCGGCGCGTTGGGCCGCTCACCCGTGACCAGCGCCAGGATGGTCGTGATGGCGCCGAAACTGGCGGCAATTGGCGAGACCACTGCCAGCTTGCCGATGACGAAGGAGCGATAGAGCAGCGCCGCGCCCACCAGAATGATGAGGCTGAGGGCAGCATCGGCCACGACCAGCCCTGGCGTGGCGCCCGCGAAGCCGAGCCGCAACCACGGCGCGGCGCCAAGCGCCAGCGCCAGCAGTGCGATGATCTGCATGAAGTAGAGCGCGCGGAAGGTTCCCGCTGCGTGCGAGGCCCCGCGCAGGCAGTAATCGGCGACGCCCCAACAGAGCGCCGCCGTCAGACCAAGCAGCACACCATTCGCCATCGCCGATACTCCAGCTCGCACAGTGTTCGCCACTGGCCCACCAGCCAGGGGCGCCTGCTCGCTCAATCTGCCTGCCCCGCGCGATACGTGACAAGCCGGGTTGCCCTCCTCCCTGCAGGGAGAGGGGGACAGGGGGGAGGTCGCTTCCTACTCCGCGTCCTTCGCGCGCGAGCGCTCGTGCTGGGTCAGCAGCCGCTTGCGCAGGCGGATATTTTGCGGCGTCACCTCGACCAGTTCGTCGTTGTTGATGAAGTCGAGCGACTGCTCCAGACTGAGCCTGACCGGCGGTGAAAGGCGCACCGAAATATCGGCGGTGGAAGAGCGCACGTTCGACTGCTTCTTCTCCTTGCAGACGTTGACCACCATGTCATCTGGCCGCGCGTTGAGGCCGACGATCATGCCCTCGTAGACCTGCGTGCCCGGCTCGATGAAGGTCTGGCCGCGCGCCTGAGCGTTGTTCAGGCCATAGGTCATGGCCGCGCCACCCTCCGAGGCGACCAGCACGCCGTTGCGCGCCGAGCCAATCGTCCCCAGCCACGGCTCGTAGCCCGTCAGCATGCTGGCCATCGCGCCGTTGCCCTGCGTCAGCGTCAGGAACTCGTTACGCAGGCCGATTAACCCGCGCGTCGGGATCTCATACTCCAGCCGCACGTTGCCGACGCCGTCATAGACCATGTTGGCCAGCCGCGCCTTGCGCCGCGCCACGTTCTCGGTGACGGCGCCCACGTACTCCTCGCGCGTGTCGATCACCAGCCGCTCGATTGGCTCGACCGTGTGACCGTTCTCCTCGTGGGTGATGACCTCTGGGCGCGATACCTGTAGCTCGTAGCCCTCGCGGCGCATCGTCTCGATCAGCACGGCCAGGTGCAGCTCGCCGCGACCCGATACCACGAACTCATCGGCGCTGGAGCCATCGTCCACCCGCAGGCTGACATTGGTCTCCAGCTCGCGATAGAGCCGCGCGCGGAGCTGGCGCGATGTGCTCCACTTGCCCTCGCGTCCGGCCATCGGGCTGGTGTTGACGCCGAAGGTCATCTTCAGCGTCGGCTCCTCGATGGCGATGCTCGGCAGCGCCTCTGGAACCTCTGGATCGGTGAGCGTGTCGCTGATATTGACGGTGTCCAGCCCCGCCAGCGCGATGATGTCGCCCGCCGACGCCTCATCCACCTCGCGGCGACCGAGGCCGTCGAAGGTGAAGACGTAGGTGGAGCGACCGCGCAGAACCTCTCCATCGCGCATTACGCGCGCCAGTGGCATGCCGGGGCGCACCCGGCCGCGTGTGATGCGGCCAATGGCGTACTTGCCCTTGTAGTCGTCGTAGTCGAGTGTCGTCACCTGCATCTGGAATGGGCCATTTTCGTCTACGACGGGCGCTGGCACATTATGGATGATCGCCTCGAAGAGCGGCGCGAGGTCCATCGTGTCGTCGTTCGGGTCGAGCCGCGCGATGCCCTCGCGCGCGATGGCGTAGAGCACGGGGAAGTCGAGCTGATCGTCGCGCGTGGCCATCTCCAGGAAGAGATCCTGCGTCCAGCTCAGCACCTGCTCGATGCGCGCATCGCGACGGTCGATCTTGTTGATGATGACGATGGGGCGCAGGCCCAGATCAAACGCCTTGCGTAGCACGAAGCGTGTCTGCGGCATCGGCCCCTCGACGGCATCCACCAGTAGCAGGCAGCCATCGGCCATGTTCAGCACGCGCTCGACCTCGCCGCCAAAGTCCGCGTGGCCTGGCGTATCAATGATGTTGATCTTGACATCCTTGTAGTGGATGGCGGTGTTCTTGGCGAGAATGGTGATGCCGCGCTCGCGCTCCAGCTCATTCGAGTCCATAATCAGCTCGCCGACCTGCTGGTTCTCGCGGAAGACCTTGCTCTGCTTGAGCAGGCCATCCACCAGGGTCGTCTTGCCGTGGTCGACGTGGGCGATGATCGCGACGTTACGGATATCCTCGCGGACGCGCTTAGCCGACGCGCCGTCAGTTACTTCCATCATCTGCATATTTCTGTGTTCTCGTACTCTTTCCCTGCGGTATCCGTCGCGGTTCGCATGGCCCACGCTCTGCGAGGCCTCTGCCGGTCGCTCGATATGTCATCACCAGCGTCGCAGCAGCGGCGCATCGCCAGCGCGCCATGCGCGCGAAGGCGGGCGCAGCGCATCTCATCTCCACAGACTTTTACGCTGCGTCCGCCGTCATTGGCCGTCATTGGCCAGCAGTGGTCGTTGCTGGTGGTGTGGCGCCTGTGGCGCCGATTGAGCGCGTCCCCTCGTCGTCCGCCGCTGGCGACCCCGGTCATCCGGGCGATCATCGCGATGCTGGCCTCATGTGCCGCGTCGCGTGATGCCCACGCGCTCCCATTCAATAGTATATCACGCTTGCCGCCACCGGGACGAGCAGACGCTCCATCCGGGCCAGTGCGCGCTGCTACGGCTTCGGCGACAGACCCTAGCGCGAGCCTGCGTCGTCTACTGGCCATGTGCTACGCTATCATGGCGCTCGCCGCTGGGAGTCTGGCGGGCGTCATGTGCGAAGGGATGAGCCGAGCATGGCGCGTGTCGCGGGCAATAGGCCAGGAGCGGGACTCGCGCTGCGGGCGCGCGCCTCGCAGGCCGTCGCCGCTACACGCGGCTATCCCCGCAATGTCTACCTGCTGCTGCTCTTCACACTGGGCAAGGGCATCCAGCTCAGCATCGGCCAGGTCACGCTGACCCTGTACGCCTACAGCATCGGCTACAAGCAGGATTTCGTTGGGTTGCTGGTCGCCGTCCCCGCCATCGGCGCGCTGCTGGCGGCCATCCCCATCGGCTTCCTGGCCGACCGCATCCCGCGCAAGCCGCTGCTGCTCATCACCGGGCTGCTCAATCCGGTGGCGCTGGCGCTGATTGGCCTGACGACCAATGCGCCGCTGATGCTGAGCGCGTCGTTCGCCAATGGCGTGCTCTCCTCGGCCTACTGGGTAACGATCATCCCCATGCTGACTGACGCGGTGGATGCGCGGCGGCGTGTCCATGTGATGTCGTTCAACTCGTTTCTGTTGCTGGGCCTTGGCTCGCTTGGCGGACTGATCGGCGGCGCGATCCCCGAATGGGTCGGCGCGGCGATGAGCCTGCCAGCGACAGCGCCATTGCCGCTGCGCTGGGGCGTGGTGGCGGCGGCGGTCGCGGTCTTCCTGCCGACGCTACCGCTCATCTGGCTCACTCCATTGCCCGCCCCGGAGGTCGTGGACGCCGCAGACGCCGCAGAGGCGCAAGATCAACTGAGCGTCGAGCCGTCCGAAGTCGCGCCCGGCCGCCGTGTCCGGCGCGCGCGGGTCGCGCGCCCCAGCCTGCGCCCCATACCGCTGCTGTTCTTCCTGCTGCTCGTGCCCGATGTGCTCTATACGGCGGGCGAGGGCGCCGTCTCTGCGCTGGAGCCACTCTTCTTCCAGTTGCGCTTTCAGATGAGTCCGGAGGGGATCGGCGCTGTGGTGGCGGGCGGCGGCGTGCTGGTCGGCGTATCCGCGCTGGCGGCGCCCATCCTGACGCGCAGCTTTGGCAAGCTGCGCGTCATCACCGTGGCGCAGGCGCTCAGCGCGCCAGCGGCGCTGCTGATTGGCTATGCGCCGCTGGTGTGGCTGAGCGTGGTGGCCGAGCTGGCGCGCAACCTGCTACGCGGCGCCTTCGATCCGGTCTACGCCACCTTCACGATGGAGCGTGTGGATGCGCGGTTCCGCGCGCGACTCAGCGGCTTCTACAGCGTCACCTGGAGCATCGGCTTCAGCGTGGGCGCGGCGGCCTCGGGCTGGCTCCAGCGCAACGTCAACCTCTCGATTGGCTTCCTGCTGGGCGCTATCCTGCTGGCTGTCGCGCCCGCCTGGCTGCTGCTGGCCTTCGCCCGCGACCCCAACGCGGACTGA
>DATBTW010000474.1:0-16124 GCA_036559055.1 Ktedonobacterales bacterium | reverse complement strand
GAAGCGGAACTCATGAACTATCGCCGCGAGACGCAGATGCTGCTGAATCAGAACCATCCAGGCATCCCGCAGATCTTCGACTCGTTCATCGAGCATCGCCGCGCCTATATCGTGCTGGAGTTCGTTCCCGGTGACAATCTGGAGCAGCGGCTGCGGCAGGCGCAGGGCTTCATCCCGCAAGAGCAGGTTGGCGAGTGGATGCTGCAACTCTGCCACATCGTCGGGTTTCTGCACTCGCAGCGCCCCCCCATCATCTTCCGCGACATCAAGCCCAACAACATCATCCTGACCCCGGATGGGCGCATCGTGCTGGTCGATTTCGGCATCGCCAAGATGTTCGTGCCAGATGAAGAGCATACCAACGTGGGCACCAACGGCTACGCGCCGCCTGAGCAATACAAGCGTCAGGCCGAGCCGCGCTCCGACATCTATTCCATTGGCGCGACCATGCACCACCTGTTGACCCGCTCTGATCCGCGCAAAGAGACGCCCTTCACCTTCCACGAGCGCATGCCGCGCAGGCTGAACCCCGCCATCTCCGCCGAGATGGAAGCCGTCATCATGAAGTGCGTGCAGGGCCGCGCCGACGACCGCTATCAGTCGTGCGAGGAGCTGGCGTTTGCCATCGAGAGCGCGCTGGGGCTAGGCCCGCTCGACGACACGAGCCACTTCCGTGCGGTGCATGCGGGCGGCGGGCGTGTTCGCGCGGCCTGGGCGCCCGCGCTGGGGCCGACCGGGACGCTGATCGGCGCCAACGCCCCGCTGTGGGCCTTCGAGACGGAGGAGGAGATTCGGGCGACGCCTTGTGTTGGCCCCAACCACGTCTACATCGGCTCCTACGACAACAACCTCTATGCGCTGGATCGGCGTAGCGGCGCGCTGGCGTGGAAGTTCGCCACCGATGGCGGCATTTGCTCCAGCCCAGCTCTCTGGCATGATCTGATCATCTTCGGCTCGGAGGACTTCAACGTCTATGCGCTGAACGCGCAGACGGGCGCGGAGGTGTGGCGCTATCGCACCTGGCACCATGTCCGCTCGTCGCCGCGCGTCTACCAGGACCTCGTCTATATCGGCTCCGACGATGGCTACATGCATGCCATCGACCCGCGCACCGGCATGATGGCCTGGCGCTACCAGACGTATCGGGAGGTGCAGTCGTCGGCGGCCTACGCCAATGGCCAGCTCTATTTCGGCTCGCGCGACAACTACGTCTACTCTGTGGATGCAGCGACCGGCGAGAAGAAATGGGGGCTGCGCACCAATGGCCCGGTCATCTCGGCGCCGTGTGTGGTCGATGATTACCTGTACATCGGCTCCTACGACTTCGCGATCTACTGTCTGGAGGCGAAGTCGGGCTGGCGCGCCTGGGAAGAGCGCACCGAGAAGTTCATCATCTCGTCGCCGACGATTGGCGGGGATAGCCTCTTCATTGGCTCGACCGATGGCCATCTCTACTGCCTCAACCGCCGCACGGGCCGACGCCTGTGGCGCTATCGTGCCGGAAACCAGGTCAACTCGACACCAGCCGTCGTTGATGGTGTAGTCTATTTTGGAAGCATCGATCGATCACTCTATGCGCTCGACGCGAACGATGGCCGTCTGCGCTGGCGCTTCGAGACGGAAGGCATCGTACCGGGATCACCCGTCGTCGTCGATGGTGTCGTCTACGTCGGAAGCGCCGACCATCGCCTGTATGCCCTGCCCGCCGCCAAGCAGGGGTGAGGGTGGTGGCATGAGCGCCGAGAGCCCGATCAGGTTTGGCCCGGTTTGACCAACTGAGACCAGGGCGCGACATCCTGTCGTCGCGCGAAGGATGTGAGACAACCCGCGTCTCTCACTTGAAGAAAGATGTGGCATGGATACCCAGGATCCGCAGAACACGCCAGACGACGTGACCGCTTCCCCCGAACTAGCCGCCGCGACCGATACGCCCTCTGGCGCCGCCGCAGACGGAGCCGAGGGATCGGCGACGCCAGCGGCGGAGCCGAGCCACACCACCGCCAGTGACGAGCCGCCAGTGGCCAACGCCAACGACGAAGGCGGCACGCTGCCCGATACGGCCAAGCTGCCCACGGCGTCGGCTGGCGCGGAGGCGCCGGGCGCGCCGCTGACCGAGGGCGCGCTGATCGGCGAGTACCGCATTGTGGGGAGCGGCGCGTCTGCGGATGGCCCTGTCTTCTTCGCTGAGCCGCAAGAGCCGCCCGCCAATGCTGAGGAGGTCGCACCGGGGCTGCGCTACGTCGTTCGTGAGCTAGCCAACGGCGCCAGCGACCAACTCGCGCATATCGTGGCGATGGGGCTGCGACATCCGGCGCTGCTGGCTCCGGTGGCCCTGGCGCGCAAAGATGGGCGGCTCTACCTCATCTCAATGGAGGTCACCGACGAGCATGGTCAGCCCGCGCCGCCGATGAGTGAGGGCGAGCGGCTGCGCCCCGTGGACTCGCTGCGCGCGGGTATCGAGTTGGCAGACGCACTGGCCACGCTGCATCGCAACAACCTCGCACATCTGCACATCTCGCCGGAGCATGTCACGCTCTACGATGGTCGCATCTACCTCAGCGGCATCGAGGACGCGACGACGGCAGGCGAGGAGGACGAAGCCGGCCCGCTCTTCGCGCGCGACACGAACTATCTCGCCCGTACGATGGGCATGATCGGCGGCGTGATCGACACCCCCGCGCTGGATGAGGAATCGAGCGCGCAACGCAGCCTGCGTGAGATCGCCCTGCGCGGCGAGTCGGGAACCTTCACCCGTGCCGAGGAACTGGCCGAGTCGTTCGCGCTGACCTTGCAGGCGCTGGCCTCGGCGGGCGCGGAGCTTGGCGCCGATATGCGCTCAGTGCGGCTGGCTGTCTCCGCCGACGCCGCCACCACCGTTGGGCTGGTGCGCTCAGCCAATCAGGACGCCTACGGCGTGGCCTTCTTCAACATCCATGATGACGCGGCGGCGGATGCGCCGGTGGGCGTCTTTCTGGTGGCCGATGGCATGGGCGGCGAGGCGCACGGCGAGATCGCCAGCCGGCTGGTGGCGCGCGGTGTGGCGGCAGAGATGACCCGCCAGTTTACCTTGCCGACGACCGGTTGGCCATCGCAGACAGTCTATGATCCCGAAGGCTCGGTGACGAATGCGCCACGAGTAACACTGGCGCAGGCGCTGGTGGCGGCGGTGAAGGAGGCCAATCGGCAGACGCGCCAGTTTGGCCAGCGACTGAACGCGACCACCGGCTCGACCGTCACCGCGCTGGCCATCTCGGGCGCGCGCGCCGCCATCGCTCACCTGGGCGATAGCCGCGCCTATCTGCTGCGCGACGGCCAGCTCATGCAGTTGACCGAAGACCACTCGCTGCTGGCGCGCATGGAGGCGGTCAAGCATCCGCTGCTGGAAGACCCATCCTTCATGGTGCCGCGCAGCGTGCTCTATCGCTCGGTCGGGCAGGAGGACGATGTCTCGCCAGACCTGATGGAGTTCGTGGTGGCGCCGGGGGATCGCGTGCTGCTGTGCAGCGATGGCCTGTGGGATGAGCTGACAAATGAGGTGATCGCGCAGGCGCTGGCGGCAGGCGCCTCGCCGCGTAGCTGCGCCAACGACCTGGTGGCGCTTGCCAATGCGTCTGGTGGGAATGATAATAGCACTGCGGTGGTGATCTTCTTCGAGGCCGATCCAGACGACAATGCGCTGCTCCATCGCTCCGCCGCGCCCTGGGCTGCGGACGAGGATGGAACCGAAGATCCCGGCGAATCCCAGAGCAACGGGGCCGCCCATGCGCCTTCGCCCGAGGCGGAGGCGACGATGGAGCCGCCCACCGCTGCGGAGTAGCCCCACGACGGAAGGGGAGTGGGCGTGCCCCCAGAGTTTACAGATTACTATGCGCTCCTCGGGGTCACGCCTGGCGCGACTCCCGAGGAGATTCGCCAGGCCTATCGCCTGCGCGCGCGCGAGCTGCACCCCGATGCGCGCCCCGAAGACGCCGCCACGGCAGAGCGCTTCAAAGCGGTCGCCGAGGCGTATCGCGTACTCTCCTCGCCCCAGGCGCGCCTGGCCTACGACATGCAGTTGCGCATGGCGGCTGCCTCCGACTCCTCGCCGCAGTGGCGTCGCCAGCGCGCCAGCGCCCCACGCGCCGAGCCGACGCTGACGCTGCGAGTGATTCCCGGCGCCGCAGGCATCGGGAATCTGAAGGAGCCGACGCGCTTCTACGTACTCGGCGAGTTGCTGCCCACCAATGCTGCCGTTCAAGTGTGGTCGGCCCCGCTCGATCTGGCGGTGCTAGTCGATCGATCCAGCTCGATGCGCGGCGCGAAGATCACCGAAGCCAAGCGCGCCGTCAAGCCGCTCTTCAGCGATCTGGCCGCCGAAGATCAGCTCACCCTGCTGCTCTTCGATGACCGCATCGAAATGCTGCTCGATGGCGCTTCTCCGGCGGGGGCCGTGGGAGCCGAGATGGCGCTGATGTCAGCCTCTCCGCGAGGCGCGACCCAGCTAGCCCCCGCGCTACGCGCCGCCATCCAACGGCTGGAGCAGGGCGTGACGGCTGGCCGTATCGCCGCCGTACTGCTCATCACCGATGGCCGCACCTATGGCGACGAGGAGGAATGCCTGGCGCTGGCCGAGCGCGCGCGGCTGCTGGGCGCGCCCATCATCAGTTACGGGCTGGGGCTGGAGTGGAACCGCGACCTGCTCGACCGCATCGCTGCCATCAGCGGAGGAACCTGCTCCTTCATCGACGAGCCAGCGCAATTGACCGCACAACTGCATGACGCCGTTGATCGCCTGCGCGCCACGCTCGCCGCGAACGTGCGGCTCTCGCTGGAGCCAGCGCCAGGCGTGAGCGTGCTGCGGGCATCGGTCGTCGCGCCAGAGATCGCCGATGTCTTCGATGGCCCTCCCACGGTGGGCGGGGCTGTGACGGTCAACCCTGGCCCGCTGACGGCACGTCCGATGATCGAGAGCGTGGTGGCGCTGTGGGAGCTGCTGCTCGATCCCGCCGCGCTCACTGGCGATGAGGCTGGCGACCAGTTCAACCTGGGCGACGTGTTCGCCGATTGGTCGTTGGCCGCCGAGAACGCCCACTTCGCGGCGCGGCTCAGCCAGCGTGCGCTGGCCGCTCATCTGCCCATCGACAGCGCGGCGCCGCTGGAGCCGGAGACGCGGCTGGCGCTGGAGCTGCTGACTGCCTATCGGCTGCATGCCCAGGCCGATCAGTTGGCTTCGTCGGGCGCCACCGCGGAGGCTGCCACCGCGCTCACCACCTCAGCCCTGCGCCTGCGCTCGGCGGGCGACGGGAAGCTGGCCGACGAGGCGCAGCGCGCCGCGGCCTCGCTGCTGACCTCGCTGGGCGAGGGGCTGACGGCGACTCTGCGCGCCAAGTATGCGATCAGAAATCTGAGCGTCTTTCACCAGTTGCGGCGCGCCATGCGTGGGCGGCTGTCCACCGAGGTGTCGTAGCGGCGCGCAGGCGGCAGGAGGGGCAGAGCGCATGACAGTTCCACTATGGCGCGAGAATCACTACGATCTCGCGGGGCGCGTCGCGCTGGTCGCGGGCGCATCGGGCGTATTGGGGCAGGCGACCTGCGCGGCGCTGCTGACGAGCGGCGCGCAGGTCTTCGCGCTGGGCGGCCACAGCCAGCCCGACGAAGAGCGACGCCTGCGCGCAGAGGTTGGCGACGCTAGCGCGCGCCTGGGCTATCTGGTCGCCGACGCGCGCGATGAGAGCGCCGCCAGTGGCGCGGTGGCCGAGATCGTGCGCCAGGCCGGCCATCTGGACATCCTCGTCAACCTGATCGGTGGCTATGCCGCTGGCCAACCCGTCACCGAGCTAGAGACGGCGACCTTCGAGCGCATGCTGGAGCTGAATCTGCGCCCGACCTTCCTGCTCTCGAAATACGCGGCGCGCGAGATGACCCGCCAGCAGTGGGGGCGCATCGTCAACATCTCCTCGCGCGCGGCGCGCAGTGGTCGGCGCAACGCCGCCGCCTACGCCATTGCCAAGGCTGGCGTCGTCACCCTGACCGAGGCGCAGGCGGAGGAGACGCGCGACGCCCACATCACCGTCAATGCCGTGCTGCCCAGCATCTTCGATACACCCAACAATCGCCGCGATATGCCCTCCGCCGCCTTCGACCGCTGGCCACGGGCTGAGCAAATCGCGCGGGTGATCGCATTTTTGCTCAGCGACGACGCTGCGCTCATCAGCGGCGCGAGCGTCCCCGTCTATGGGCTGTCCTGATCGCCGCCTCTGTGCGGTGGAGGCGGCGCCGTGCGACGTATACTACCAAAGCGAGTCAGCCATGCACAGCGATGAGCGGTCGTCTGCTATGACCAGGCGAGGTGAACTGTGAGCGAGCGCAAGCAGCAGAGTGGACGACAGGCTTCCAATCAGGACGCCAGCGAGCATCCTGCGGGCGGCCAGAATGGGAACGGTGTGCGCTTCGACCCGACGGGTGTGCCGAATCTGGATCTCGTGCTCGGCGGAGGCATCACCTCCGGCTCGCTGGCCCTGATCGTCGGGCCGCCAGGCAGCGGCAAAACGACGCTGGCCAATCAGCTCGCCTTCTTCGCTGGCCGAGCAGGGCGACGCGCGGTGGTTGTCTCGGCGATGTCTGAGCCGACCAGCAAGCTCATCGCCCATCTGCGAACGTTCGATTTCTACGACGATGCGCTGGTGGGCGACAGCATCCAGTTCCTCAGCCTGGAGCAATACCTCACCGGTGGGCTGACCGCCGCAGGCGAGGCGCTGATCGACATCGCACGGAAGGCGCGGGCCAACCTCGTCGTGCTAGATGGCTTTCGCGGCGTGCGTGGGGCTGAAGTCGACTTGCAGTTGGCGCGTAAGTTCCTGTACGACGTTGGCACGACCCTGAGTGTCTTCGGCGTGACGACGATCATCACCAGCGAGGCCAACGCGCGCGACCCGCTCTTCTTCCCTGAGACCACCATCGCCGATGTCATCATCGGCTTGCGCTATGAGCTGGCTGGCGTGCGGCACTGTCGCGGACTGGAGGCCATCAAAGTGCGCGGCGCGCAGCCGTTGTCGGGCCTGCACAGCATCCATCTCAGCGCGCAGGGGCTGGCGGTCTATCCGCGGCTGGCGTCGCGCGTATCGACTCGCACCGAGGCGTCGGAACTGGACGACAGGCAGGTAGAATCCGCGCGTGCGGAAGGGGTGAGCCAGCCGCCGCGCGCCTCGATTGGCATCGCGGCGGTCGATGATCTGCTCGGCGGCGGCCTGACCGCCGGTTCGACCACACTCATTGCGGGCAGCCTGGGAACGGGCAAGACGCTGCTGGCGCTGCATTTCGCCGCCGCTGGCCTGCGCGCTGGCGAGCCGACGGTGTTTCTGGGGTTCCGTGAGTCGCTGGCGCAACTGCTGGTCAAAGCCAATGCGTTCGAGTTGGGGCGCGAGATCCTGGCGGGCATGCAGCCTGATGGACTGATGACGCTGCAGAACTGGGCGCCCGTCGAGCTGGATCCTGATATCGTCGCCGACCGCCTCATCGCCACGCTCGACCGCGTCAGAGCGCGGCGCCTCGTCGTTGATAGCGTCATCGAGCTGGAACATGCCATCAGCGAGAGCGGCGAGCCAGAGCGCGCCAACAGTTACCTGGGATCATTGGTTGAGGCGCTCCAGCAGCGTGGTGTGACGGCAATGTTCGTGCGGGAGCACGACACGACGATCTCCACGCGCATGCAATTCACGCCGGGGTCAGTCGCCGTGCTGGCAGAGAATGTGCTGCTCTTGCAGCAGATCGAGCAGGACGCCGCGCTCCATCGCGTGCTTTCTGTCGTCAAGATGCGCTACTCTGCCCACGATGCGCAGATCCATGAGTTTGAGATACGAGCGCCAGATGGCATCCATTTACTCAATTCGCCGCGCGCCGCAGCCGGAGAATGAGCCCTGACCTGATTCTGCTCCAATGAGCTTGAGCCGTTGGTTGGCAATCAGCGACCCAGGGATGAGTCGCAGGACGCAGCGCAATGCTTGGAGGGGGTATCCCGCTCAGATGGCTCCGCCGGACAGCCCAGATGCCAGTACGACAGCGTTGGAAGCGCACACACCGCCCCTCGTGTTGATCGTCGATGACGAAGCGCCCATCGCCGAGGCGCTAGCGATGATAGTCGAGGAGGCAGGCTATCCCACGCTGACGGCGTTTCGTGGGCCGGTGGGCCTCGAACTCGCGCGCGCGCATCATCCCGCGCTCATCTTCACCGATATGATGATGCCAAAACTCGACGGCGCAGGGTTGATTGCCGCAGTGCGCCGCGACGCCGAGGCCAGCCATACTCCCGCGCCGATCATCATCGCCATGACGGCAGGTGGCTTGCAGAGCATCCAGCGCGCCGACGCAGACGGCATCTTGCCCAAACCCTTCACCATCGAAGACGTGGAGGTGATCCTGCGCCGCTGGCTGCCGCGCGCGGAGGAGGACGGCGAAGCGTAGCCGGGCGGACTATTGGCCGAGGGTGGTCTCGTTGCGCACGGCGATGACGCCGGGCAGATGCCAGATGTCCTGCTCGGCGGAGGCGCGATGCCGTGGGGTGGGCAACTCGCCCAGCAGCGTGACCTCGCCATCGCGCACCTGCACGCGCAGCCGCCCCAGCGAGGGCGCGAGCGCCGGATTCTCGCTGAGCATCTGCCAGACGGCGGCGGTGAGCTGGCCATCTGTGCGCAGCAGCGCCGCCGAAGCGATCTGCTCGACGTTGGCGTCCAGGCGCAGGGTCAGTTCAGCGGGGACAAACGGTAGCACGTTCGGCGCTTGCGCTACTGAAACCGCCCAGGTTGGCGAGAGCAGCGTTTCCTGCCCCTGCACATTCACCAGCTTGAACATCGGGTCGCTGGAGAGCTCAACATCGGCCAGCGCATCGCTGCGCACCCGCACAATAAGATCGGAGACCAGCCCATTGTGCGTCTCGATCACCAGGCCATCCAGCCGCCCGACGTAGCCTTCGTGGCATTGCACGCGCATGCCGCCGCGTAGCTCCAGCGCGTCTGGGGTGGGCGCGGGCGCCTGTGTGGTGGTGATGGGGATGGTGCGCACCTCGCGGCTGAGGTCGCTGGCGCGCAGTCGGAGCCAGGCCTCGTGTCCGCGCGCGCGCAGGCGCACCCCGCGCAGGCGCCCCATGACACTATCATCTACGCCGCGCGCCCGCTGTGGGACGGTGGGCAGCAGTTGGCCCGAGATTCGCTGGCCAAAGCGAATGATGCGACGCGCCGGCTGATCACCGTGCAAACTGCGCTCGCTAAACAACGATATTTCTCCCACTCAGCGCCGTGTCAGCTAATCGATCACAGCCGCTTTGAATCTGCGCGCATTCACCGCGTCCCAGTCATATAGCATATGTTAGGAGCGCGCCGCGCGCAAGCCCCTAGAGCCTGAGACGAGCGATGGCTGGCAGGCGCTACATTCCGGGCGGCGACCAGTTCCAACTCCTGCGTGATACGCCATGCCGAGCGGCTGCGCATCGGGGAAACGACGATGCGGGATCCTTGCGGCTGGTAGGCGTCCTTGGTATACTGCCTGAGAAGGGCGCGCGCCGTCAGGCCACCGTGGAAAGGAGAGCGACCATGCATATGATGATGCCGCATGACCGGTATGAACGTCGCTCGCGCCACCGTGGCTCAGACGCTGTCTCTGCGCGCTCTGGACGCCAGCGTACTCGCATGTGTGCGAAGTAGCGCGAGCGACCGTAGTCGCCGCCAGGACAACGCCTCCGCCACGGTTCGCTGAGACCGCGGCGTTTTTTTGTGCGCTGATCGCTCGCTGAACGCGCTCGGCGCCAGTATTCACTGAGCTTCTGAAGGAGCTTGCTATGGACGACGGTCCGAGTACTCGTACTTTGATGTGTCATCCTGGTGTCCAGGGAACCTGGTTCAACAGACAGGTGTAGCGTTTCACCGCTCACCATCGTATCTGCTTGCGCCTCGCCCCCGGATCGCCGGGGGTTCTTGCTACCTGCGCGTGCGCCGGTCAACGGCGACGAGGTGGGCAGCGCCGCGAGAGGATACGCCCATGAGCCAGATTCATACTCCTGTGACCCTTGCGGATCGCGGCGAGGCGCAGGCGGCCGTCCGCGCCCGCCCAGCATACGCCTGGTGGGCGGACGCGCTGGCGATGGCCGCGTTCGTGGCTGCCGCTGCGGGCATCGTCATCGCCGCCTCACATTGGACGGCGCCGCTCACCCCAGCGACCTCGATCAGCTTGTCGCCATCAGCGCTGCCACTCTATGCTGGCCTCTCGACCCTGCGCATGGCGCTGGCCTATCTGCTGGCGCTGCTGTTCAGCCTGGTCTACGCGCGCCTCGCCACGGTGAGCCGCCGCGCTGAGCGCGCCATGATTCCCGTGCTCGACATCCTGCAGAGCATCCCGATCCTGTCGTTTCTGCCGGGGGTCGTGCTGGCGTTAGTGGCGCTCTTCCCGCACAGCAACATCGGCGTCGAGCTGGCCGCCATCCTGCTGATCTTCACCAGCCAGGCGTGGAATATGACCTTCAGCTTCCATCAGTCGCTGGTGACGATTCCCAGGGAGTTACAGGAGGCGGCTGCGATCTATCGCCTGAATCCGTGGCAGCGCTTCACGCGGCTCGAACTCCCGTTTGGCATGCTCCCGCTGATCTGGAACTCGATGATGAGCTGGGCAGGCGGCTGGTTCTTTCTGATGGCGGCGGAACAGTTCACGCTGGGGCCGCGCAGTTTCCAGCTTCCGGGCCTTGGCTCGTATCTGCAAACAGCGGCGAATGCGGGCAATGGCGGCGCGCTGGCGCTGGGACTCTTCACGCTCATCGCGGTCATCATCCTGCTCGATCAATTGCTCTGGCGTCCGCTGCTAGCCTGGGCCGATCACTTCAAGGTGGAGCAGACAGGCGCCGCCCAGCCGCGTAGCTCGGCGGTTCTGCGCACGCTGCGGCGGTCGCGGGCGCTGGCCTGGCTTACCGAGCGTGTCTTCGACCCCGTGGGCGAATGGCTTGATCACCAGTCGGTGCGGGCGCTCACGCTGCGCCCCGCGCAGCCGCAGTCACACGCCGTGGAGCGCCTCACGGCGCGCCGCCTGGCGCTAGGTGTGGCGGGGCTGGCGCTGCTGGCGCTCATTGGCTGGGGTGTCGTGGCGGGCGGCGCACTGCTGGCGCAGGTCAGCCCGCAGGACTGGGCCAGCGTGGTCATCGCGACGCTGGCGACACTGGCGCGCACCACGCTGGCGCTGCTGATCGCCGTGGCATGGACGGTTCCGGTGGGCGTCGCCATCGGGCTAAACCCCCGCCTGGCGCGTGCCGCCCAGCCGCTGGCGCAGCTCGCCGCGTCGATTCCCGCGACGGCGCTGTTTCCGGTGTTGCTGCTGGTCCTGATTGGTTTGCCGGGTGGTCTGAATATCGCCGCCATCGCACTGATGTTGCTCGGCACGCAGTGGTATGTGCTCTTCAACGTCATCGCGGGCGCGATGGCGATTCCCAGCGACCTGCTCGAAGCCGCTCAAATCTATCACCTGAGTGGCTGGAACCGCTGGCGTCGGCTGATTTTGCCCGCGATCTTCCCATCGCTGGTGACCGGGATGATTACCGCGACAGGCGGCGCATGGAACGCCAGCATAATCGCGGAGTATGTGAGTTTCGACAATCAGACCTTCAGCACGGTAGGGTTGGGCGCGGTCATTGCGCAGGCGGCCTATCACAATGAGTTCGCGCTGCTGTTGGCGGCGACGCTGGCGATGGCGCTCACGGTGGTCGCGATCAACCGGCTTGTCTGGCGACGGCTCTATCGGCTGGCCGAGCAGCGCTTCCGCCTGGAATAGCGCAGCGCGGCTGACGATTCGGGATGCGTGAGAAGGAGAGAGGTATGACCCAGATGACCTATACGAACGCGCTGCCCGGCGCACAGCGTGACGTCGTGCTGGCGGCGCGCAACGTGAGCAAGTTCTACGAGGACGCTGGAAACGCTGAGGGGCGCATTCTGGTGCTCGACGACATCACCCTGGAGCTGCGCGCGGGCGAATTCGTCGCGCTGCTCGGCCCGTCTGGCTCCGGCAAGTCCACGTTGCTGCGCATCCTGGCCGGGCTGATAGCGCCCTCCAGCGGGCAGGTGACGCTGCACGAGCAGCCGCTCCAGGGGGTCAATCCGGCGGTGGCGATTGTCTTTCAGACCTTCGCGCTGTATCCCTGGTTGACGGTGCTGGAGAATGTTGAGTTTGGGCTGCTGGCCAAGGGCGTTCCGGCGCCCACGCGCCATGCGCGCGCCGTGCGAACCATTGATCTGGTTGGCCTCGATGGCTTCGAGAGCGCCTATCCGCGTGAGCTTTCCGGCGGCATGAAGCAGCGAGTCGGGCTGGCGCGGGCGCTGGTCGTCGAGCCAGAGGCGCTCTTTCTGGATGAGCCGTTTTCCGCGCTGGATGTGCTGGTGGCGGAGAACCTGCGCCACGAGATCGGCGATCTGTGGCGCGAACGCAAGCTCTCTACCCGCGCGATGCTGATGGTCACGCACAATATCGATGAAGCGGTGAGCATGGCCGATCGCCTGATCGTCTTCGGGGCCAACCCTGGGCGTATCCGCGCCGACCTGCGCGGACTGCCGCTGGCCCAGCGGCGCGACAAAGGCGGCGCGCACGCGGAGCTGGTCGATACGATCTACCGCATCATGACGAACCCACAGGAGGACGTGGCCGCGCTGTTGCCGGGCGTGTCGGCGCGTGCGCCCGGGCCCGCGACCTCACAGGATGCGTATCAATCGCTGCCACATGTCAACATCGGAGAGCTGACGGGCTTCGTCGAGCGGCTGCGCGAGTTGGGCGACCGCGAGGACCTGTATGAACTGGCGCGCGACCTGCAACTGGACGCCGACGACCTGCTCCCGCTCGCCGAGGCCGCCAACCTGCTGGGCTTCGCCGACATCGAAGCCGGCGATGTCACGCTTACGGCGACCGGTCGCCGCTTTGGCGAGGCGGACATCCTCAGCAAGAAGGAGATCTTTCGCCAGCAAGCCACTGGTGGCGTCCGGCTCCTGCGCGACATCGAGCGGCGGCTGCGGGCGGCCCCAGAGCATCGCGTGGCGGAAGATGACGTGATCGCGTCACTGGAGCGCGCGTTCAGCCCACCTGAGTCGCGCCGCCAGCTCGACACCGCCATCGATTGGGGGCGCTACGCCGAGCTATTCGCGTATGACGATGATGCGGGCGTCTTCTTCATCGAGGAGGACGCGCCCGCCGTCGCCGAGTGAGCCGCGTCGCGGGAGTTGTGGATGGGGCATTCATAAAAGTCGCATCCCGCAAGCTGGCTGGAACGTCCTATAATGAGAGACGTGATCTGACGTGCGCCGTTCGCGGCCGTGCCCGTCCTCGCGGGCGGTGCGATGGTCGGCGCCTTGCATACTCATATCCAGACGGGTCAGGAGGCCACTGTGTCGCTCAGCACCACTCTGCTCATCCTCGGCGCTATCCTCGCGCTACCAGGGGGACTCTTCGTCGCCTCGCTCATCAGCCAGCCGCGCTCACGTTGGCTCGCGCTTGTTGGCGCGGTCGTTGTGCTCGTGCTGACCGCTGGCGCGCTGGAGTATTACCGCAGCGCGAACAACGTCGGGATTGACGCCTTCACCTGGTTCCTGGCCGCGTTCCTGGCGTGCTCGCTGGGCGCAGGCATCGGCGCGCTGTTGGTGGGCTTCCTCACTGGCGGCAGCCGCAGTTCCGAAATCGCCCAGGAGTTCTAGCGCGGGGGGCCTGCCCTATTCCAGCGTCCAGGCGGCGGCGCGCGGGTTGACATCGCCGTAGGTGAGGCCGAGGACACCGCCCAGCTCTCGCAGTGCCGCCACGCGCGCCGGTGTGGGCGCCTCCAGGCTGGCGGTGGCCAGCATGTCCAGCGCTGCCAGCGCGGTTGGCGTGTCGAGGTCTTCGTCGAGCGCGGCGCCGAACGCTTCCACCGCGCGCTGGGCGATCACGTCGTCACCCTGCGCGATCTCTTGCACGTCGCTGGCGTGGACGGCGGCGCTGTAGCGTGCGGCCCGCGTGGCGGCGGCGTCCATCTCCGCTGCCAGGTATTCCCACGGCTGGCGGTAGTGGTGGGCGAGCAGTAGCAGGCGGATGGCGTCTGGCGCATACGATGCGAGCAGGTCATGCGCCAGAATCAGGTTGCCCAGCGACTTGCTCATCTTCTCGCCGTCCAGGCCGACCATCGCGCAGTGCATCCACACCTGCACGAATGGCCGCACGCCCGTGGCATGCTCGCTCTGCGCAATTTCGCAGGTGTGATGCGGAAAGATCAGATCGGCGCCGCCGCCGTGGATCGTCACGCGCGGGCCGAGGAAGCGGGTCGCCAGCGCGCTACACTCGATGTGCCAGCCGGGGCGGCCTGCGCCCCAGGGACTGGGCCACGCTGGCTCGCCGGGCTGCTGCGCCTGCCAGAGCACGAAGTCGAGCGGGTCGCTCTTGCGCGGATCATCCGGGAAGTTGCCGCGCTCATTGGCGGTGGTCAGCAACTCGTGATAGCCGTGGATGCCCGACGCCTCGGCCAGCGCGCCGAAGCCGGGGTCGGCGCTGACATCGTAGTAGACCCAGCCATCGCGCTCATACGCCAGCCCCTTCGCCATCAACTCGGAGATCAGCGTCACCATCTGCTCGATGGCCGCGCTGGCGCGCACGTAATGCGTGGGGGGCAGGACGTTGAGCGCGGTGAGGTCGCGCATATAGCGCTCCGTCTCGCGCAGCCCCAGCGCATCCCAGGTCAGCCCCACCTCGCGCGCTTTGCGCAGGATGTCGTCGTCGATGTCGGTGACATTCTGCACGTAGCAGACGGATGTGCCGCGCCACAGCAAGTGTCGCCGCAGCGTGTCGTACACCACGTTGATGAAGGCGTGGCCCAGGTGGGTCGTGTCATAGGGCGTGATGCCGCAGACATACAGCGCCACCTCGTCGTCCAGCGGCTGCACGGTCTCGATGGATTGGCTCAGGGTATTGAACAGGCGCATTGCGCTAGTCTCCGTCTTCAGGGAGCGCCGACAGCCGGAAAAGCGTCGCGGCGTTCTGTGCGGTGATGTCGGCGAACTGATCGAATGGCAGAGCGCGCAATTCGGCGATACGCCGTGCGACCTGCGCGACATGGCGTGGCTCGTTGCGCTGCCCCCGGAAGGGCGTCGGCGTCAGATAGGGGCAATCTGTCTCCACCAGCACGCGGTCGAGCGGCGCCCACGCGGCGACCTCAGCCAGTTCGGTATTCTTCGGAAAGGTGACTGGCCCGGCGAAGGAGAGATAGAAGCCCAGGTCGAGCGCGTCGCGCGCCATCGCCTGGTCGCCGATGAAGCAGTGGAAGACGCCGCGCAGCCCCTGCCCCTCCGAGCGCAGCAGCGCGATCATATCGACGTGCGAATCGCGATTGTGCAGGATGACGGGGAGATCAAGGTCGCGCGCCAGCCCAAACTGGCGTGTGATGGCGTCGCGCTGGGCGTCGTGCGGAGAGAGGTTGCGGTAGTAGTCCAGACCAATCTCGCCGATGGCGACGACGTGCGGCGAGCGCGCCAGCTCGCGCTGCTCGCCCAGCGCCGCATCGGTGAGGGTGGTGGCGTCGTGCGGATGCGTGCCCACCGCGGCGAAGATGCGCCCAGGGTAGCGCTCGGCCAGCGCAATGGCTAGCTTGCTCGTTGGGACATCGGTTCCCGGCGTCACCATCCGCGTGACGCCATCCGCGAAGGCGGCGGCGATGACCTTGTCGCGGTCAGCATTGAACTGGCGCATCTGGACGTGCGCGTGAGAGTCTACCAGCGCCACCATACCCCTCCTGCTGGCCGCATCGATCGCCACACCAGCAGGGCTTTACCGCTGAGTCGCGCGGACGCCGAATCGCTGGCCGTGCGGGCGTCCGCTACAGAGTATAGGCGCCGCCAGAGAGTCACGTCAAATAGTGAAGCGTTGGCAACGGATCAGGCGTGTGAGGTCAACCGCTCAGGCGCAAAGAGAGGGCCGGGAGCGCACCCACTCCCGACCCACTGTTAGGTCACAAGCCGCTGTTGGCCGTCGTCGGTTCAATGCGCCGCTGGCCGGTTCTCGGTCACCGTGGTGGGCTGTGGCGACGGGATCGCGCCGATCTGGCGCAGGAGTCCCAGCGTATCCCAGTTCGTGTGGTCTTCGATGATCTTGCCACCCTCGAAGCGCGCGAG
>DATBTW010000473.1:0-5995 GCA_036559055.1 Ktedonobacterales bacterium | reverse complement strand
CAATAGTACGCGAAGGGTACCGCGATGGCAAAGGCGCCATTGAATGTCTACCCGCGGTGTGGCGCTGGCGGCGTGGCCACACGTTACCACAGGCTCCTGTCTTCGTAGCCCCGGCATCACACGCGCCTGAATGCCTGACCGTGGTTGGCACGGGCCTTCACCTGATCGACGATCAGGCTGATGACGCGCTCGCGAGCGGTCCAGCGGGCGGAGATACGCGCGGGATCGAGGCGCCGCTCGCGCACGATGGCGCGCAGCGTGGGCAGGTCGAGCGCGTCCAGCGCGGCGCGCAGCCCCTCCACGCCCTGCGCGCGGTAGACAGCGAAGGGATCGGGCGCTGCGCCTGCGGGCGGCGCGGGCGCAGCTTTGCGGCTGCGCGTGGCCGGCTGGGGCGGCTGCTGGGGCGGCTGCTGGGGCGCGGCGCCGTCGAGCGCGCTGGATAGACCGCTCTCGCGGGCGGCGTCGAGCATCTGCGCCGCGAAGGCCGCGTCGCTCTCCGCGCGCTTCGCCAGGGCGCGCAGCCAGGCGCTGAGCGTCGTGGCCGCCTCGCCCGCTGGCTGGCCCTCGGCCGTGTCGCGCTCAGAGCGCTCGTCGTGTGACATGCGCCAGATACTCCTGCGTCAGCGCGCTCAGCTCCTCGTAAGGGCCACCCGCGCCGTACTTCTGCATCAGTGTATTGATGGGCGCCATCACGTTGGCCGCCTCGGCGATGCGCGTGGATTCCGGGATGATCGTCTCGAAGACGATGGGGAAGCGCCGTTCCACGAAATCTTCGCGCAGGCGGCGTGTCATCTCATTGTGCAGCAGCGTATTGGCGCGCATCTTCGAGATGACGATACCCAGCGCCCGCACATTGCGCCGCACGCACTGCGCGAAGTGCGCGACGCGGTCGAGAATGGGCGGGATGCCCAGCACCGAGAGGATGTCTGGCACGACAGGAATCAGATACGAGTCGGAGATGGCCAGCCCGTTCAGCGTCACGATGCCCAGCGATGGTGGGCAGTCGATCAGCACATGGTCGTAATAGGGCAGGAACTCCGCCAGCGCGTCGCGCAGCGCGAAGATCGGCCCGCGCTGGTAGCTCTCGAAGTCAGTCACCTGCGTCAGGCGATCCTGAATCTTGATCAATTGCAGGCTGGATGGTAGCAGATCGAGGCCTGCCACGCCGCCGTTGATATTCGAGACGTTGCGCACGATGGCCTCATCGGCGTTGAAGCGCCGCACACCTTTGATCTGGTCGAGGAAGAGCTGGTAGAGCGTGCGCCCCGTCTCGTCGCGCTCCTTCCAGTCGTCTTCGGGGATCAGGCAAACGGTGGCGTTGGTCTGCGGGTCGAGGTCGATCACCAGTACGCGCTTGTGGTGCTCCAGCGCGAGGAAATGCGCCAGCGAGAGGGTCAGGGTGGTTTTGCCCACTCCGCCCTTCAGATTGATGAGGCTGGTGACCGTTGGCATGCCCGCTGTATCCCTTCACGCCCGTCTGACCGCGCGGCGCCGTCTCGGCGCCCATTGCCAGCGTATGATACGCAAGGGGGCAGCGACGGGCAAGGGGCCTATTCTGGCTAGGCTCACATCTCGATGCTCATTCTCTTGACTCTCTGTGCCGCATGTGATATATCACATGCATGAGTACACTTACCACCATTGAGAGCCACTCCCTGCGTGAGCGCGTTTATCGTGCGCTGCGCGATGCGCTCGTCGCTGGTGAGTTGGCGCCAGGCGAGCGCCTGCGCGATCAGGATCTCGCGGCGCGACTAGGCGTCAGCCGCACGCCGGTACGGGAGGCATTGCAGCGGCTTGAAGACGAGGGGCTGGTGGAGACCGCGCCGCGCGCTCTGACGCGGGTTGCGCCGCTCGCTGCGGTCGCTGCCCGCGAGTCGTTTCCGGTGGTCGCCGCGCTGCACGCGCTGGCCGCACGGCATGGCGTCTCGCGCCTGACTGTTGCGGACATCGCGGACATGCGCGGCGCCAATGAAGAACTGGCAGGCGTCATCGCCGCGCTCGATCCCGCCACGGTGCGACGCGCTATCGTGGCGGATGATCGCTTTCACGACACGCTGCTGCGGGCGGCGGGCAATGGCGAGATCACACGGACGCTGGAGCGACTGACCCCCAAGGTACGCCGCCTCGAATACGCCCAGTTTGGCTCGCTGGCCGGGCGCAAGTCTGTCCAGCAGCACAGCGCGATCATCTCCGCCTGTGAGCGCGGCGACAGCGATCTTGCCGCGATGCTGGTGGAGGAGAACTGGCTGGCGCTGGGCCAGCTCATCGCTGCATCGCTGAGCGAGCCATCAACTCGGCAGACCGAGAACGCCGAAGAATCCAGCTAGCCCGCTCAAGGCGTCACGCATCCCCCGAAGAGGAGACACATCCATGGCGACAACCACATCGCAGAGCGCCAGCGCGACTGGCAGCCAGTTCGAGGTTCACGACGCAGCTACACTCGCCAGCGCACGCGCCTTGCTCGACGCCTGCCGCTCGCCGGAGGACATGGGAAAGGCAGTCGTGAGCGCCGTCAATCGCAATGAAGCGTGGCGCGGCGAGCAATGTCTGAATTTGCTGGCCCCAGAGGCTCCTACCAGTCCCACCGTGCGGGCGCTGCTCGCCTCAGAGATCGGGACACGCGCCGCCGAGGGCCACATCGGTTCGGTCAATCGCTGGTTCGCCGGCACGCAATACATCGATGAAGTCGAGGCGCTGTGCGTCGAGCTGCTCAAGCAAGCGTTCCACGCGCGCTACGCTGACCATCGGTTGGTCGCCAGCATGATCGGCAATCTCGCTGTCTACACGGCGCTGACCGAACCAGGCGACCTCATCATGAGCCTCGCCCAGCCTGTCGGCGGACACTCCAGCAATCGCCCCGATGGACCCGCTGGAGTGCGGGGGCTGCATATTGTCGATGTGCCGTTCGATCCCGTCGAGTTGACGGTAGATGTAGAGCGCTTCGCCATGGTGGCGCGCGCTGTCCGGCCCAAACTGGTGACCCTGGGCGCCTCGATGACGCTATTCCCCTTTCCCATCGAAGAGATGGCGGCTATCGTAGCCGAGTGGGGCGGACGCATCTACTTCGACGGCGCACATCAGCTCGGACTGGTTGCGGGCGGCCAGTTCCAGGCGCCGCTACGTGAGGGCGCCGCCGTGATGACCGGTTCGGCGGGCAAGACGTTCAGTGGACCGCAGAGCGGCATCCTCGTGTGGGATGATCCAGCCCTGACGGAGCCGCTGACGCATGCTATCTTCCCCGTGCTCGCCGCCACACATCAGGTTAACCGCGTCGCCGCGCTGGCCGTCTCAACCGCTGAGATGATCGCATTCGGCCAGACCTATATGGCGCGCATCGTCGCCAACGCGCAGGCGCTGGGGGCAGCGCTGGCGGCGCGCGGTGTCACTCTGCTGGGCGCGCACAAGGGTTATACCCGCACCCATCAGGTCATCGCTGATGTGCGCCAGTTTGGCGGCGGGCTAGAAGTCGCGCACCGCCTGGCGCGGGCCAACATCATCACCAACAAGAACCTCATCCCCAGCGACCAGCCGGAGGATTGGGATCGACCTGGCGGGCTGCGCATCGGGACGACCGAGGTCACGCGGCTCGGCATGGATGAGGCGGATATGACGACCATCGCCGACTTCATCGCGCGTGTGCTGGTTAAGGGCGTCGCGCCAGAGCGCATCGCGGACGATGTGGTGGCGTTTCGCCAGCCATTCCAGACGGTCTACTTCTGCTTCGAAGCCAACCTGCCACCGGCCAGGAGCTGAGTTAGCGACCCAGCAGCCGCGAGCGCACGGTCAGGTGGTGATCGAACCAGCGCAGGCGGCCCGCCAGTCCCAGCCCGCTCAGCGGCGTCTCCAGCGGCAGATCGGGCGACGCGCGCAGCAGCAGCTCGGCGTAGCGCTGGCTGGCCAGCAGCGTGAAGACCAACGGCTCGCCTGACCGCTCGCGCATCGCCTGGAGTCGTCGCGCCACCTCGGCGGCCCACGCGGCACGCTGCTCGGCGCTGAGGGCATGCACGAAGGCGTCATCTGGCCCGATCACCTGATGCGGCGCCAGCAGGTGATGCGACCCGCTGAGGATGTACCACTCCATGCCGCCACGCTCGCAATAGTCACGCGCGCGGCGAAAGACCGGCGACACCTCGAACTGGTCGCGGGCGCGCAGGATTCCGCCACGCCGCGCCTTGGCCGCCGCCACCAGCCCGATCTGTCGCGCCATCGCCTTCTTCTTCGCCTCGCAGGGCATCCACTGGCTTGACACTGTTTGGGACGCCGACGTACTCGCACACCACGCGCGATTTGCCTCGCCTCTAATCCCCCTCGCCCCGCAGGGAGCGGGGGACAGGGGGAGCGGTCACTGCTGCTGAGCCGCCACGATCTCCTCATACCTCCTGACGTACCAGCGCACGGTCGCTACATACTCGGCATGACTCCAGGTCAGCGGCGAGACCGACAGCGGCGCCCCACTCAGCGGATCGATCTGCTCCGCCAGCACGCCACTGGGCAGCGCATGAGTCTGCGTCCAGGTGAGCAGCGGCTTGGCCATGGCCAGTTCGTCTAGCGTGGTGGCGCGGGCGAGGTGGTATTGCGCCAGCCACAGCCCGCAGATGAACCACGGGTTGCCGGTCGCCTGGCTCAGATCGTGCGTCACCTGATGATAATAGTCGTTCTCATAACGCGCGACGCCGCCCACCTGCGTGTGGATGCTGAGGCGCTGTTGATAGGCGGCCATCGTCGAGGTCATCTCGTCGCTGGTGGCCTCGAACATCCCCGTCTTGAAGATGCCCGCGACGCTCGAATCCATCGTCATGTCGGGCGCGATGTCGCCGGTGGGCGAGACCTGAATCATGCGCAGGAAGCGTTGCTCGCCATCGTGCCAGAGGTACTGGCGCGCGGCGGCCTTGATCTCCTGCGCGGCGGCGCGATAGTTCTCGGCGTGATGACGCTCGCCAAACAGGTCGGCGAAGTTGGCCGCTGACCGCAGACCATCGTAGACCGCCGCGACGGTGTAGGCGTGGATGCCGCGCCGCTCTTCCCACAGATCCCACGAGGGCGCGGGCAATTTGGTGTGTGGCTCACGGAACCCAACCATGAAGTCGGCGGCGGCGATGATGAGCGGGCGGTAGAGCGGCCGCACGTACTCCACCTCGCGGAAGAGGTTGTAGTGCTGCCAGAGCGCCGAGACGACTAGCGCCGTCTCATCTTCCTGGATGGGTAGGTCCAGCGCGCCGTCGGGCGTCATCCACGGCTGCCAGCTACTGCCTACCGCGCCCGACGGCGTGTACTTGTGCAGCAAGAAGCCATCATCGGTGATGACCTTGCGGCAGAAATGGAAGAAGGCGCTGGTGATGTCGCCATAGCCAGCATGCGAGAGCGCGATGGCGACGATGGCCCCATCGCGCGGCCACATGTAGGCGTAGGAGTCGGCGGAGAAGGCGTAGACATCGGCGTCAGTGGCGGCCACGATGGCGCCGTGGATGTCTGTCTCGGCGCGTACGATCAGCAGGCTGCGCTTATAGAGGTCAATCAACGGTTGATCGAGGTCGTGCTGGCCGAGCGGCTTGGTGTTGACCCACGCCCGCCAGAAGTCGCTGGTGCGGCGCAGAAACGACTCTGCGCCGCGCTTGCGCACCATGCCGTCGAGGTTGCAGACCTTCTGATAGGTGCGGCCAATCGACAGCCAGTGATAGCACATGCGCGCGGCGTTTGGGGCGACTTCGCCAAGATAGAAGCCCACGCAGCTATCCACCGATCCCTGCGCGATTGGGTTGCCGCCCAGTTCGCCAACCACCGCGTCCAGCCAGGTACCTTGCTGCCCGTTGAACTCCTTCTGCCCCGTGGCCCAGTGGTAGACGCCCACCTCGCCCTGGCGCGTGGCCTCTGGCGCGCCCGCCAGATCGTCGCCGACGATGCCATCCACCAGCATATAGCAGTGTCGCTTGAAGGCGATGATGAACTTGTGGTCGGGGCGGTAATAGACCGTGTTGGCGCCGGGATTCTCCCACAG
>DATBTW010000472.1:0-3670 GCA_036559055.1 Ktedonobacterales bacterium | reverse complement strand
GGCGCCTGCGCGCTGCCCTATCAGGATCACCTGCGCCGCACCGATCACTCGCGCTACACCATCACCTGCTTCCTCTCCGACCTGCGCATGCTCACCGATTTCCTGGGGCGCAGTACCCTCGCGCGCGACCTCACGCAGGATCGGCTCCGCTCGTGGCTGGAGCATCTGCGCCATGGGCGCGACGCCCCTCCTGCCCCCAAGACCATGGCGCGCCGCGTCACCTTCCTGAAGAACTTCTTCGGCTGGCTGCAATCGGTGGGCGCGTTGGAGCGCGATCCCACCGAGCGCATCGCCCTGACGCGCCCAGCGCCGCCGCTGCCTGAGTTGCTCTATGAGGACGAGGTGGCGCGCATCGAGGCCGCCGCTGCCGATGATGTACGCTGCCAGACGCTCGTGACGCTGCTGCTGGCGACCGGGCTGAAGAAGGAAGAGGTCATGGGCCTGACGGTCGGCCATGTCGATCTCTCCGATCCGGAGCATCCAGCCATCGAGGTGCGGTTTCCGGGGCAGGCCAAGCGGCGACGCGAGCGGCGCATGGAGCTGCCCGCCACCTGGACAGACATTTATCAGCGGTATGTGCGGCGCTATCAGCCGCACGATCACGTCTTCGCCTGCACCGATCGCAACCTCAACTACGTGCTGGCCTCGGCGGTGAAGCGCGCTGGCATCGAGAAGCGGGTGACGCTGCAATTGCTGCGCGACATCTACGCGGTGCGCCAGCTACGCGCTGGCGTGCCGTTCGAGACGCTGCGCGAGCGGCTGGGCCTCTCAGAGGAAGCCTGGTACGAGACAGCCGAGAAGTACCGCAAACTCGCCTTCCCCGCCTGAGCGCGCTATGATAGCCCCGCGCCTCTGCGCTCCGGCGCCAGCAGAAGAACTCAGGCGCGAGGAGGTTGTACCGGATGCCACTTTCCCCCGCGCCGCTGCTGCCTGGCTCTTCTCCGCTGCCTGAACCCGGTCGCCGCCCGCCAGACCGTCGCGCGCTGCGGCTGGGTGTGCTGGCGATGCTGCCCGCGCTCATCATCGCGGCGCTTTCTGGCCCGCTGCTGCTGCCGGGGCTGGGATTCGCCATCGCGCAGACGCAGGGGCAGGCTGGAGGTGGCGTCCCTGGCGACGCCGCCGCGCAGTTTCAGGGCTTCATCTTCAACTGGTCAGCCTCGCAGACAGGTGGCGGCTACACCAAGCCCGCCTCGCTGACGAATCTGCGCCTGCAAGCCGATACCTTCCACATGAACGCGGTCATCATCCCGGTGATCGCTGATATGCCGATCCGCAGTGGCTCAGAACTCGACTGGCACGCCGGGCAGAAGAACGACAAAGACACACTGCCAGAGACCGACTATGAGCAAGCCATTCAGGATGCGCGCAAAGCGGGCCTGCTCCCCATTCTGGAGTTGCAGGTACGTCAGTATGACACCAGCGCCTCTGGCTCCGATACCTCGTCAGACCTGGTGGGCCGCGTCTGGTATGATTCGCGCTCCAGCGACAACTACTTCACGCTGGGCGGCAGTGTCGGTTCGCTGGAAAAGGCATGGTTCGACAACTACACCGCCTTCGCGTCGGAATATGCGCAACTCTCGCAGAAATATCACCTGCCCTATTTCATCATGGGCGATGACCTTACCAACGTGACGACCGACACCACCCACACCTCGGCCAAGGGCGATCCGTATGGTATCGATCGCGGCGTGCCGGGCGAGAGCTTTCCCACCTGCACCGGCAGACGCGACTGCGAGTGGCGTCACGTCATCCATGCGTTGCGCTCGCCTGAGTACTCGACCTTCATCAAGCATCTGCCCGCGCAGGGCGGCGGCTATACCGGCAAGCTGATCTACGCGGCGAACTCCGATGGCGCATCGAGCGGCGAGAGCCTGCCAGAGTTCGAGCAAATCTCGTGGTGGGACGCGGTGGACATCATCGGCGTGGACGCCTATTTCCCGCTGACGCAGATGAGCGCCGATCTGGATGCCGGCAGCCTGGAGAAAGCCTGGAATGGCACGTTGACCACTGGCCCCAGCGGCGAGAAAAACATCACCCAGCGGCTAGCTGTCGTCTCGGCGAAGTTTAACCGCTCGATTCTCTTCACGGCGGCGGCCTATGCCAGCAGCCCTGGCTCGAATGCGGATCCATCGAATCTGGCCGGGCAGGGCGCGACCAATGGCCAGACGCAGGTGGTGGATGGCGTGGAGCAGTTGAACGACATGCAGGCGCTGCTCCAGACCTTCAACGGGCTGCCGTGGTGGGATGGCGTCTTCTGGAACGGCGAGCAACCGATGACGCCACACACCAGCCAGCAAAGCTGGGCCAGCAGTAGCGCCTGGGCAGGCGATGCGCTCAAGACGAGCAAACCCGCCGGCCAGTGGCTCGCCACCTTCTACCAGACTAATCCGCTGCCCTGCGGCTGCTGACGGGGCGTGGGGTGACCGGCTCTACCAAGCAGCCCTCGGCCTTAAAAGGCGGACGCGCCACGGCGGCTTGAAAGCCGCGAATGGCACGCCCGCCTGCGGCGGCGTCAAGCAGGGCATGTATGCCCCTTCCGTGCCGTGCGTCGGCCATTGATGGCCGCGACTCCCCGCCTCCCATTTCCTCTACCAGCGGCCCGCTGCGACCTGCTACAATCTCGCCATATGCTCGCGATTGTCCGGCGGCGTGTGGCTGCGGGGGCGCGATGGTCGAAGGATTCCCGCATGTTTGCTCACCAGAGACGCCCGATCGGGCGGTGGCGATGGAGCGCCAGCGCCGTGCTGATCGCGCTGCTCGCCTGCCTGGCGCTGGCCGCCTGCGGGGCGACCACGCCGAGCCAGCATCCCGCCAGCGATGCCGGGCGCAATGCCCCAGGAATGACACTGGTGGTGATGGGCGCCTCAGACGCCTATGGGGTCGGCACGTATGACCTCGACCGCCAGAACTGGCCCGCGCAACTGGCCAATGATCTGCCGCAGCCAGTGCATCTCGTCAATCTTGGCATACCGGGCGCGACAATGGCGCAGGCGCGGCAAGAGGAATTGCCCATCGCTGTTGCGCAGCATCCGCAGGTGGTGACGCTGTGGCTGGCGGTCAATGACATCATCGACCGCGTACCGCTGGCGAGCTATTCGGCTGACCTGCGCGCGATCCTGGCGACCTTCAAGGCAGAGAGTCCGGGAACGCATGTCTTCGTCGGCAATGTGCCTGACCTGACGCAACTGCCGTTTTTCGGCAGCTACGACCCAGCGCAACTGAGCGCCCAGATCAGCGCCTGGAATGTCGCCATCGCGCAGGCCTGCGCCGCCGAGGGCGCTACGCTGGCCGATCTCGCCAGCGGCTGGGGACGCCTGGGCGATCACCCGGAGTATGTAAGCCGTGACGGCCTCCATCCGTCTCCATTGGGAGCGCTGGAACTGGCCGCGTTTTTCGACATCGTCATCCGCCAGACGCTGCATCTCAACGGCTAGTCGCGCCGCATCAGGCGCGAGAGGATCGCGCGCATGAATCCGACCGATAGCCTGCTGACCTTCTCACCTGCGGCGCTGGCCAGGCCGCTGCTGTTTGGGCTGATCGTGGCGGGCTGTGCGCTGCTGGGCCGGGCGGTGTTGACGCCGTTTCTGGCGCGCATCGGGCTGCGCAATGCGCCGCGACGCCTACTGCGCGCCGCGCTGATTACCTTTGGCCTGATGCTGGCGACGACCTT
>DATBTW010000471.1:0-5535 GCA_036559055.1 Ktedonobacterales bacterium | reverse complement strand
GTGGCGACCATGTAGCGTTCCAGCAGCCCGACCGCCTCGGCCACCAGCGCGCCCAGCGCCAGCGCGGCAGCCAGCCGGATGCGTACCGGCCCACGCCGCCCTTGGTCTGCGGCCAGTGGCGCCTCATCCGCGCGGCTGACGATGGTCGCCTGCGTCCGCTGATCTGCCATGATGGCGCCTCACCCTCTGGCCCCCTCGGCGCCCGCGCGCGAGGGAGAGATTGCAGCCTGCTATGGTGAGGTACGCGGCAGGGTAACAGCGCCGCAATCCGCCTCACACCTCGTCGTCTACGGCGTGCAGCTCGGCGGCGGGGCCATCGGGCTGGTGGTGTGTGCGGATGAAGGTGACGACGCGCGGAGGTAGCCCGGCCTGCGCCGCCAACTCGGCGCCGATCTCCGCATGGCGCCAGGCGTGGTAGAAGGAGCGACGGAACCACGGACGCGGCGCACTGGCCAGCCAGTCCAGCGCGCGGGGCGCGAAGGCGCGCAGCAGTACGACCAGCGGGCGCACGACGAACGGCACGCGGCCAGCGCCTTTGCCGCTATCATGCAGCAGCGCCGCCGCCAGCAGATCGTCGTCGGCGCAGCCACGCTCGCGCAGCGCCCGATAGACCGTCAGGCTGTGGCGCTGATCGTTGCGTGTCATGCTGAAGAAGAGCGCGCGGCCCGCCGCTGGCAAGGTCGCATCGAGGATGGCATGATCGGCGGCATCGAGCGGGCGCGCCACCAGCGAGCGCCACACCTGATAAATGCGGTAGCGCGCCGCTGTCAGCGTATCGCGCCGGGAATCAGCGGGCATACCGCTAGAGCGCATAGATGAACGCCGGGTAGATCGGCCCCGCGATGCCACCCGTGATGATCTGCGCCAGATAGCCGATCCAGTAGCCAGGATTGAGGAAGTCCAGCCCGATCAGCTGGAGGATGTAGGGGATCAGGAAGAAGATGACCAGCAGGATACCCTCCATGTAGGGCTGGAGGTCGCGGAAGCGCACCGCTGGACCATTGGGCAGCAGGGCGAAGAGCATATTGTAGCCATCGAGGGGGTGCAGTGGGATGAGATTGACCACGGCCAGCACGATATTCGTGGCGGCCAGCACAAAGAGGAACTGCTCTAGCCGGAGCTGCCAGACGGGTTGCGCATGGCCCAGGCAGGCTTGCAGGAGCGAGCCTGTCGCGCCATCGCAGCGCACGGCGAACTGCGCCAACGTCTGGTAGCCCGGCATCAAGCGCAGAATGACCGCAAAGAGAAATCCCATCAGCAGACTGAAGACCGGCCCGGCCAGCGCCACGAGGAACACGCCGGAATCTGGCCCCACACGCATACGCCGCGTATCGACCTCGACGGGTTTACCCCAGCCCAGGCCTACGGGCAACCCCCCCAGCGGAATGCCGAAGGCGAGCGTGATCGCCACGATAGAGCCGATGGCGGCCATCTGGCGTCGCGGATTCACACTCAGGCGTCCGGTGGCCCAGGAGGAGCCATCGCCCAGCAGCCCTGCCATGGCGGCATGCGCCGCTTCATGCAGGGTGACGGCGATTACAAATGCGAGGAAGGTCTCGACGATGACCAGCGTGTTCATGAATCAGGCCTTGGCCGTCTTTGCCTTCTTGGGCTTCTTTTTCTCTTTCGGCGTCGGATTCTTGCCACCCATGTTGCGCCTCCTGGTGCGATGTCCGGCGCGAGCCAGGGAAGCGACCCCAACAGTCGCCACACTTCACGCCGACGAGGCCGCGCACGGCCTCGCACGCGCCATTATACGAGACGTCGCCTGGCGCCGTCCAGACGCAATTCCAGCCCTTCGCGCGCGGTCAGGACATCGGGGAAGACCGCGCGGGCGCGCCGCTCCAGCTCCACCACCGCCCGGTCGTCGTAGTGCGGGTCGTGGTGAAAGAGCACCAGGCGGCCAACCTGCGCCTCGCGCGCCACACGCACGGCCATCGTGGGGGTGCTGTGGCCGTAGCCGCGCTTGGGGTCGGCGCCGTCATAATCTTCTTCGCTGTACTGCGCGTCGTGGATGAGGATATCGGCGCCACGGGCGAAATCGACCAATCGCTGGTCGGCCTCGGGGTTCTGGCCGCGCACCTCCACATCAGTAGCGAAGACCAATTGCGACGCGCCCGCCGTGACACGATAGAGCATCGTGCCGTTGGCGGGATGCAACTGGCTGAAGAGCGCATCCACCAGCAGCGCATCGGCGGGCGGGTGGGCGCCATCGGAGACGAGGCGCGGGTCGCCATCCGCCGGGATGAGCAACTGATCGCCGTCGCTTAGCGTGGTGAGCGTGCGGCGCGAGGGCAGCGCGCGGAAGTCTACCGGGAAGTAGGGGGCGCGCATATAGCCCGCAACGATATCTTCGAAGCGCATGCCCGCCAGGTCGGGGCCGAAGAAGTGGATGTGGAAGCGCGGATCAAAGAGCGGTGCGAAGAAGGGCAGGCCGCAGAGGTGGTCGTGGTGCGCGTGGGTCAGCAGCAGCGTGATCTCCTGCGGCTGATCGGGAGTGGCGTTGGCGCGACGCATCAGCTCCTCGCCGAGGGCGATGGCGCCGGAGCCTGCGTCGATGATGAGCGTCTGTCGCCCGAAGCGCAGCTCCAGGCAGGTCGTGTCGCCGCCCACCTTGCCACCACCCACGCGCGGCGTCGCATAGCTGCCGCGCACGCCCCAGAAGCGAGCGATGAGCGCGTTAGCGTCCTGCTCTGCCTTCGCGCCGTGTGGCCGCAGCCGCAGCCGCGACTTCGGCGCGGGCGCCGCCACATGCGCCACGCCATCCGAAGGGCGCGGCGTCACGCTGGTTTGCCCCTGTGGGCGCACCGTCCATGCCATGATCTTGCGCTCCTGGGCCACGACGAAGCCACCCACGAACCCGCGTGAGGGGCGCCATGCGCCGCAGTTCTCCGCGAGGCGACCGCTCGATGTTAGGAGTGGTCGCCTCGGAATCGACTTGTGAGATACTGTAGCACGCGCGAGCGCGCTTCGCTTGTGAATCGCATCTCACAGGCCAAACTGGGCCATGGCGCTCAGGAGCGTTGATTTCAGCGTTCGGCTGGTGTTGGCGCGGCTCAGTGAATCATCTCGGCGACCTCTGGCGCCTCCGCTATGGCAGGCTCAGCGACCGCCTGGGCGCTGGCTGCCTTCGCCGCGCGGTCCTCGGCGCGATAGCGGCGATCCACGCCGGTCAGGCCAATCATGATCATCACGCCCGACAGGAACATCAGCGCGCCGCCGCCCAGCCAGATCGTATCGACCGCGCCGAAGGTCTGACCCAGCGCCACCGCATGGAAGCCGCGCAGGCTCACGCCCGCGAGATAGCCGACCAGCGCGGTTCCCACCAGAATCGCCAGGCTCATCGCCGGCTGGAAGATCGACATGACGCGACCCATCAGATGGTTGGGCGTCTCGCGCATCATCATCGGCCCGGCGGCGATGTTCAGAGCGGCGTTGAGCACGCCTGCGACGACGAAGAGGCCCAGCGCGAGGTCATAGTTGGTGGTGCGCGAGAGAAATGCGACCAGCACGCCAAAGGCCGCCATTGTCATCCACAGTGTGCGCGCCAGGCCAATGCGCTGGGCGAGGAAGCCGAAGACGATGGAGCCGACGATGGAGCCGAGGCCCATGGCGCCGCCGAGCAGGCCATACATGGCGGTCGTGGCGTGCAGGTTCTCAGTGGCGAAGAAGACATCGAGTGTGTTGAGCGCGCTGGCGCCAACCATCGCCACGACCACTGCGGCGAGCAACGTCACCAGCACGCGATTCGAGAAGTAGAAGCGCGCCCCCGCCAGCAGCTCGCGCCAGAAGCTTGCGCGCTGCGCCGCCTCGCCGTGCTGCGCCGCCTGCGCCAGCGCAGCGCGCGGCTCGCGGATAGCCAGGATGGTGAGGAAAGAGATGGCATACGAAGCGGCGTCGATCAGGATGGCCCACTCCGGCCCGAAGACGGCGTAGAGCGGCGCGGCCACCGATGGGCCGATGATCAGCGCGATGCTAATGGACGCCTGACTCAGCCCCATGGCGCGGGCCTGTAGCTCCGTGGGCACGATCTCCTGGACGAGCGCCATGGCCGACGGGCGGAAGAACTGCTCGCCGATATTGACCAGCACGACCACGCCGTAGATCAGCCCCAGCGTCCAGACGAGCGGCAGGCGATTGGCGGCGATGAACGGCAAGGGGAAGACGCCCGATGCGACGACCAGCGCGGCGACGATCACCGTGCGAAGCGCGTCCATCCACAGCATCAGTGGGCGCTTGCGGGCGCGGTCGACGAAGACGCCCGCGAAGACGCCGACCAGCAGTGTCGGCGCGGCGGTGGCTATCAGCACGGCGCTGACGGCAATCGGCGCCCACGACTGATGCGCGCCAAGGCCGGTGGCGATCCAGATGACGAGCGTGGTCGCAAGCATCATGTCGCCCATGAACGAGATGGATTGGCCGAGCCAGAGGAAGGCGTAGTCGCGGTTGATGAGGAGACCCGGCTTGCGGCTCGGGGCAGACGCGCCCGCTGTGATACTATCCATGTGACTCTCCCTTGCAGCCAAAGGCATGCTCGAATGGTCCGTCGGTCGTAGGTGGAGGGCGCCCGTGGGAGAGCTGCAACTCGCTCACGGGCATTTTTCTGGCTCGCGCTGGCCGACGCAATGACCAGCGCGAGCAGGCGGCGCTTAGCGCTCCTTTCGACGCAACGCCTCGCGCACATCCGAGCGCGCGCTCAGGATGCCACGGTAGCGCAGGCGCTCGATGGCCTGATCGATCAGTTCGGGGGGAATGTCGAAGGCGAACGAGAGAAAGCCAGAGACGTTCAGGTCGAGACGTTGGCCTGCCGCCACCACCTGCTCCAATTCGCTGCGCGAATAGGTCACGGCGCCCACCACGGTGACAGGCCGGACACGCGGTTGGGCATGTGGCGTAGACATAGTCGCCTCCTGTGCAGGCGCTCTTGCAGGCTCCTGCTGACGCTCTTCTTCGCGTTCGTCGCGTGTAGCGAATTGCGTATCGTAGCCAATGATCATCACCTGCGCCTCGCGCTCCTCGGCGATGCCGCGCCGCTGGCGAAACGGCGCGAACAGGTCGCCAGCCGCTTTGATCGTCTCCTGAAACTCGGTGGGCGTCATCCAGACGCTGTCACCGCCCAGCGAGAGCAGGTAGGAGTCGAACGACTCCGTCTTCTCCTGCGCGATGCGCCGCAGGGCGGTCAGAAAGCTCTGCGACATGCCACTGAACATCTCGGTGATGACGCCAGCGATCTCGCCGGGATCGGACGACTGGAGCAATTGTGGCGGCGCTTGTAGGTTGCGCGCGACGGCGCGGTAATACTTCTCCAGGATGCCGCTACGCTCGCGCGTCTCCACCAGTTTGACCAGGCCGATGCGCTCCAGCTCGCGGACGTGGTAGTGAGCCTTGGGCGCCGGGATGTCCAGCTCTTCACCCACCTGCGTGGCCGTCATGGCACGCTGCGCCAGCGCCTCGAAGATGCGGATGCGCAGGGGATCGGCGACCGTGCGCATCTGCTCGATAGTTTGTAGTTGGTAGGTTTCGGCGATATCATCC
>DATBTW010000470.1:0-10984 GCA_036559055.1 Ktedonobacterales bacterium | reverse complement strand
ATGGCCACCCAGGCGGCGCGCAATCTGCTGGCGGGCCTGCGCGGCGAACCACTCCCGCGCGCCGTCAATCCGCAGGCGCAGGGGCATGGCCGTTCCGTCGCCCCGCGCCCATGGGAGGCGTAGCCCCATCACACACAAGGCGCCCATTGGCTCCCCTCCCCCGCTTCGCGAGAGAGGGGCTGGAGGAGGGGCTTCAACCGCCTGTTTGGACAATCCATTGCCCACATCGTCCGTAGCGCGGGGCGCTCGCCTGAGCAGAATGGCTGATAGCCACCAGGCCCAGATTTCCCATGCGCCTTTTCAGGTGTACAGGTCATGCTATACTGGATGCCACAACTGCGTTCACCTGCGCGAGCGTAGCCGAAGCTCAGGCCTCATCTAGCTGTACACTCTGGCGACGCGCACTGGTCTGTCTGGCAGGAAGCCGGACACGCGAATGTGCTAGCAAGGTTGTCCTGGCTCGAGACTGGCATTCCAGTACCATCCTACGGCGCTGGGCCGCACTCCCGTCAGGTTTCAGCTACAATCGGACAATGAGCGTCATCTGTCTGCCACGGGCGATCAGCGCGCGGGAACCTGCCAGCAATGGCGCCGCGGGTATCCTACGAGGGACTAAGGAGAAGCTATGACTGCGCCACTATCTCCGGATGCGGAAGCGCCGCTCACCTGTCCGCATTGTCATCATGCCCTGCATGAGCTTGTGGTCAACCCGGCGGGCGAATTGATCGGCTGTGAGTCATGCGCCGAGGAGCTTGGGCTGGCCGGCGAGGCGCTCTCACTCGACGAGTGGTACGCGACCGACCAGGTCGAAGAAGCGCTACAGTGCTACCCGCTCAACGGCTGGCAGATCGCCAAGCCCGCCGCAAGCGAGACACAGCGCCCGCGCGCGCACTTCTGGGAGATCAGCAGCGGCCCGAAGCGCTACTACCTGAAGCAGTTTCATCCCTGGTTCCCGCCTGAATCCATCGCGTATGTCCACAGCATCCATCAGCGGGTGATCGAGGAAGGGCTGCCAGCGCCGCGCGTCGTACTCGACCGCGAGGGCGCCAGCTTTACGCACGTCGGCGAGACCTACTGGGCGCTCTATCACGCGCTGGATGGCCGCCACGCCAACGAGCGCGAGTGGATGTGGGGTCGCCCGAAGGCCGCTGAGACGCTGGGCGCGCTGCATGCCGCGCTGGAGGGGTTCACCCCGGAGGGCGAGTCGTTCAGCCCGTGGGCGGCGTGGTCGCTCGATACTGTAGATCGCGTGTTGGAGGGCTGGCAGCCGCGCCCGGAGCTGTCGCCCGATCTGCTGGGCTTCGTGCGCGACCGCCTGGCGCGGCGCTACTTCGCCGAGTTGTACCCAGAGCTACCCAAGCTGGTCGTGCATGGCGACTTCGTCGCGGCGAATGTGCTCTGGCGCGGCGACGCCATCAGCTCAAGTATCTCTGGCATCCTCGATTTCGAGCGCGCCCACATCGACACAGCGCTCTTCGATTTCGCCTGGGGGCTGGGCGACCGCCGACCGCCGCTCCTGCGCGCCACGGTCGCGTCGTATGCCCGCGCCCGCCAGCTCAGCCCGCTGGAGCGCGAGGCGCTGCCCGAGGCGCTGCTGCTGGGCATGCTGATGGCCATCGACATGCAGATGACGTACTTCGGCAACATGCGCGAGGTCGCCCGCCTGGCCGCCGAGCTGCACTACACCGTCCGCGACCTGGAATCGCTGCGCAAGGCGGTCGCGCTCAAGCCCGCCGGTTTCTAGAATCTCACCCCCCACCCCCTCTCTCCCGCCAGGAGAGGGGGGGCTTTTGCTTGCGTATGGCTCCTATGTAGCTCCCCTCTCCCGCCTTGGCGGGGGAGGGGCGGGGGTAGGGGCTAGCGCTCGCGGACACGCAGCCGGATGCCGTACAGCGGCATGGCCGTCACCTGATAGAACTGCACCAGCGTCTGATCGGGGACCGCCTCCAGTTCGTAGCGCCGCAGGGCTTGCGAGACGAGCGCCTTGATCTCGACCTTAGCGAAGTTGATGCCGATGCAGACGCGCGGGCCACCGCCGAAGCCCACCAGCGCGTAGGGCGTGCGCTTGTGCTCCTCGCGCGGCGCGGCGAAGCGCTCCGGATCGAACACCTCAGGGTGCTCGAAGACCTCCGGCAACTGATGCGATGCGGCGATGGAGTAGAGCACATACGCTCCGGCGGGCACATGGTAGCCCGCAAACTCGAAATCCTCCTCCACGCCGCGCGGCCCATTCGCCACCGGCGGGTAGAAGCGCTCGGCCTCCAGCAAGACCAGATCGAGATAGCGCATGCGCTTGATCTCATCCAGCGTTGGCTCGACAGTCGGCCCCACCAGCGCCAACTGCTCCTCCAGGACACGCCGCGCCACCTCGCGCTGCTGCGTCAGCTCATAGAGCAGCCAGGCGCTCAGGCTGGTCGAGGTCTCGTGCCCCGCCACCAGCAGGATATTGGCATGGGCGATGATGCGCTCGTCGCTCAGCGGCTGACCGCTGGCATCTCTGGCCGTCACCAGCAGCCCCAGAATGTCATCGGTAGGCTGGGCGCGGCGCTCGGCGATCTTCGGACGGATCAGGGTGTCCAGCTCGGCGTGCAGCGCCGCGCTGCGCGTCTGCCATTCCTCCTCGCTACTGACGAACAGGCCCAGCGTCAACATCTGCGAGAAGATGTCGCGGAAGCGATCGACCTCTGGCCCGGAGTGGAGGCCCGTCAGCGCCTCGGCGGCGACATCGAAGGTGATCTTGCGCGCCTCGGTGTAGACATCCACCTCGCCACGCGCGCCCCAGTCGGCGATGCGCTCGCGGATGATGCGGTTCATCAGCGGCACATAGCGATCCATATACGAGATGGCGAAGGCCGGATTCATCAGATGGCGATGGGCGTCGTGCTCCGGGCCATCCATCGTCAGCAGGCCATCGCCAAACATGCGCTCGACACCGAAGAAGTCACCCCAGCCCTGATGATGCGAGAACTTCCATCGGTCGGAGAGCAGCACGAGGCGATTGGCCTCTGGCCCGACCAGATACACCACATCCACACCGGCCTGCCGCAGGCGGAAGATCGGCCCATGCATGCGATACATCTGCGCCAGAAAGGCACCCGTACGGGTGGGATAATCCTCTGGCAGGTCGATGGCAGGAATCTGCTCGAATGGTTTCACACCTGCGCTCATGGTCATCGCTCACCCCCTCAATCGCTCTGGGGCGCATCCCCTTCGATCCGACAACCGCGCGCCCACACCGTACTGTACGACGTGAGGCGGCGCGAAGTTGGGCGACCAGACAGCGGCGGCCGTACCAAACACTTGGTCATCTGCAACGTTGTGTATGAGCAACAGGTCGCAGGCGCAACACATGCGCCTCATGTGGCGCTGGCGTTGTAGAGAAAAGGATCGGATTCGATGGGCGCAACTACTACGGCAATCGCGGTGGCGGCCAAGGTGAAGCTCGCGACGCTGCTACTGGCTGACACGCTGGTCGTCGGCGGGGCAGGCGCCGCTGGCGCGACGGCTGCGGCGGCCAATGGCACGTTTGGCCAGCAGGTCAAGCAGCAGGTGGCGACCTGCAAAGCAGAACTGAAGGCAGGCACGCACGGCATCGGGGAGTGCGTCTCCGACTTCGCCAGCCAGCACGGCCAGCAGGAGCGCGATCAGCACAGTCACGGCAAAGGCGCGGGTGGCTCGTCCAACAGCCACGGCGCCTCATCCAATGGTCACGGCGCGCCAGCGAATCCCGGCAAGTCGGGCGACACGCACGGCAAGAGCAGCCATCCGTAGCCCCCACCCCAAACCCCTCCCGCTGCGGCGGGAGAGGGGCTTTCGGTTTGCGCGCGTCACGGAACTGCGCATAGCTTCTCGATACGCTTGAGCACACCGTCTATGTCAGCGCGAATCTCGTCGTTGGTGATGCGGATAATGCGGTAGCCGCTGGCGGTCAGAATAGTGTCGCGTTCAGCGCCGTCCACCTCAATAATGAGATGGGCGCTATGGCAATAGAAGTCCACAATAAACCCGCGCAGTACATGCTGCCGTCGAATATGCAGTCCGTTCAGATAGTGATGTCGGATTCGATCCCACAGTATGGTCTCCTCTGGCGTCATCTCCTTGCGAAGTTCGCGCGCACGGTTGCGCTTGATGCCAGTCATGCGTGGCATGCCCCCACCCCCAACCCCTCCCCGCTTCGCGGGAGAGGGGAGCTATAGACTGTTTGTCCCAGCTACATAATCGAGTGACTGACCCGCGTTGCCTGCCCTGCGCGATATGCGAAAGCCCCTCTCCCGCCGCAGCGGGGGAGGGGTTTGGGGTGGGGGCCTCCTACACGTGTACGTCTTCGCGGGTGAAGCGGATGACGCTGATGGCCAGCAGCGCCACCGCGATGACCAGCAAGACAATCGTTCCCGTCCAGTTGACGCCCTGGGTGATGGGCTGGCCGTAGACGTGGAAGATCGAGAGATTGAGCGTCCAGCCTGGGAGTTTGAGCAGATCTTGCAGCAGTTCCCCCAGGAAGGAGAGCGAGGCCAGGCCGCCGACGACGCCCAGAATCGCGCCGGATGGAACCTTGCCCGCCAGCGCATAGACCAGCGCGCCCGTCACCAGCCCCAGCGGAATCATCCCCAGCCCGGCGGCGGCCAGCTTGCCACTATCCAGCGAGAAATTGGCCATCGCTCCGCCCAGCAGCGGCGCCAGCCATGCCACCAGCCCCAGCGCCACGACCCCCACAATCACCACCGCGAAGCGCTCCAGCGGCACACGCCAGCGCGGCTGCGGCTCGCTCAGCAGGTTCTCCAGCCGACCACGGTCGAGGTCGGCAGCCCAGTTGATGGCGAAGAACATCGCCGCCAGCACTGACACGAACGGAATGAAGCTGAACTCAATCGCCTGGACGAAGCCGCCGTTGGTGGCGAGGTTCGATCCACCAAAGATCCCCTGGAGGACAACGCTGCCCTTGAACGCCTTCGCAATGATACTCTCAGCAGACTTGGCGAGGAACACCGCATAGACGCCGAAGATCCCGATGCCCAACATCCACCAAAAGATCGAGAGCCAGTTGGCTGCCAGCGACCGCGCCGCGATGCTGCGCAGCGAGAGGTCGCCCTCCGCGCGATTCATGGCCACTGCGGGCGCCACGCGCGGCCGTAGCGAGATGGAGCGCGTCCACAGCTTGGCCACATCGCCCGCGTCACGCCGCACGAACAGCCACATACTGGCGGCCACCAGCACGAGGCTCATCACCACCAACACCAGCATGGCGCCTGGATTCGCGCCATAGGTGGGGATGATCGGCTTGCTCAGCTCCGAATAGAAGTTGATGGTGAGGCCTGAAATCACCTCTGGGCCGTTGCTGACACGCATCGCGCCCGCCACCACAAAGTCGACGGCCATGTACGCGCCCGCGATGCCCGCCGCAGCCCCCGCTGTGCGCGTAAACTGCGAGAAGAAGAGCGCCAGCGCGCCATAGACAAACGAGGAGATGAGGGCATTCAGCCCCGCCAGCAGACTAGCGCCGAGGTCGACCGGAACCTTGGCCGCCGCCAGCCCAAAGATCAGCCCCAGCGTGATGAGTACGTACACGATCGTCGTCCCCAGGGCGAAGGCGATGATCTTCTCACCCAGGTAACGCGTCCGGCTGATCGGCTCGCCCAGCACGAGGTCGAGCGCGCCGCGCTCCTCATCTCCCCGGACGAGATGCGCCCCGGCGATCACCATCCAGATGCCCAGGAAGAGGGGTAGTATTCCCAGAAACTTGAAGGTCGTATAGCCCTGTGGCGTCCCGAGCGCCACCGGGTTGCCAAAGAAGGCGATACTTTGCCCGACACTCGTCTGCGTGAGCTGGCCCGCCGCCCCTGAGATCGATGACGACGCCGCAGAAGTCGCCATCAGCAGCAGCCCGAGGCCGACGCCCCAGGCCAGAATCGCCACCCGGTAGCCACGGAGCGATTTGCTCCAGACATTGCGAAACACCCAACCCGCAGGCGCCACCGTTGGCCGCGCCGCTATCGTCGCCATGATGCGTTCACCTGTCCTCTCTCATTCCGAGTCGTCCGTATGCCTGCTCTCTATGCAGAGCAGATCAGGCGACAGGCTCGCTCACTGGCTCGTAGAATCGCAGGAAGATATCTTCGAGGCTCGGCTCGTGGGTCGCGACATTCAGCGCGCCGTGCTCCACCGCCACGCGCAGGGCGTCGGCCATGTCGCCGGTCAGCGTCACGCGGGCGGTCTTCGGCTCGTCGGTGGTCACCGAGAGTACGCCGGGCAGACCAGAGAACCACGCCGCCTCGGCTGGCCCGCCAAACTGCGCCTCCAGTACGCGCTGGCGCAGGTCTTTCAGTTCGCCAACGCCGCCGACCTTCACCAGCCGCCCCTCGCGAATGATGCCGACGCGATCACAGGTATGCTCGACCTCAGGCAAGATGTGCGAGGAGAGGAACATCGAGCGCCCATCGGCGCGTGTCTCGGCGACCAGCTTGTAGAACTCCTGCTGGTTGAGCGGATCCAGGCCGCTGGTTGGCTCATCCAGAATCAGCAGGCGCGGCTTGCCCATGAACGCCTGGGCCAGCCCGACCTTCTGCTTGTTGCCGCGCGAATATTCACGGAACTTCTTGGTGGGGTCCAGCTCCAGCCGCTCGACCAGGCTGTTCATGTAGGTGTGATCGACGCCGCCGCGCAGATTGGCGAGGTAGTTGAGGATCTGCGCGCCCGTCAGGCCAGGATCGAAGCTGAATTCCCCCGGCAAATATCCTACCAACCGCTTCACCTCGGTCGCCTGCCCCCAGCAGTCCAGCCCGCCGATGTTCGCGCGCCCAGCGGTCGGGCGCAGCAGCCCCATCAGGGTGCGGATGGTCGTCGTCTTGCCCGCGCCATTTGGCCCCAGGAAGCCGAAAACCTCACCATCGCCGATCGCGAAGGTGACATCGTCAATGCCACGGCTGGAACCGTAGCGCTTGGTCAGCGCATCGGTCTCGACAATAGATGCCGTGGAAGTCGTCGGGGTCGCTGGCGCCGTTGAAGATGTTGTCGCCATAGCTCGTTGTCTCTCCGCCGCGACTGGAACTGCCCAGCCGCGTCTTCATCCAGGAAAACGTGTCTCACGCCTGCCGCGCTGTGTTCCCGCGCAGTCCGGGGCAGGCCCAACAGAGTCAAATACCTGTGCCTGCTGTGATCGCTAGTCGTCGCGCTGAATCGTCAGACCTCCATCGTTGACGCTGGCGCTGGTGATGTCGTCGTGGTTGGCCTGGCCGACTGGATGCTCCGTGCGCGCCGCCGCAGCATCGCGTTTGGCCGCCTCGCGATTGGCGGCAACGATGGCGCGGTGGGCGCGTTTGCGCTCGATCCAGCGCTGCTCCATCCGCAGCGTCTCCTCGATGGAAAAGTCGCAATATTCCAGCATCTCCTCCAGTCGCTCGCGTGCGTGCGTGTCGTCAGCGTCAATCACGGCCAGGCCGCGCTCCGCGAGCGCACGCGACGCGCGCGACGCCTCGACCACCTGCCGCGTGCGTTGCACCCAGACATTATCGTTGTAGCGATAGAAGTCGCGGCGGTCGCCCGCCACTCCTGCCCGCACGACCAGACCAGCGCTGACCGCGAATCGGATGTTGGTCGAGACCGAGGCGCGCGAGACGAGCAACGCCTGCGCCATGTCGTCGAGGGTGAGTGAGCGATCAGCCAGCATGAGCAGCGCCATCAGGCGACCCATCAATCGGGGGCCGCCGTAGTGCTCAAAATACACCCCCAGACTCTCGATGAACTCGCGCTGTTCGTTGGTCAGACTGGCTATGTCGATCATGGTCGCCGCTCGCTCTCTACCACTGCCCCGGTCGCCCGCAACGCTCTCCGCCGACAGACGATACAACCGTCAGAAGTTTCAGTCAATACTGAAACATATGAATATTCTGAATCACGTCGCAATGCGACAGAAGTCACTGCTCGCTAAGGCGGAGCAGCAGATGCTAGCGTGAGAACGGCGAGTAGGTTACAATATGTGAGACTACGGGGCGTGCGCCCTGTGAAAGGAGTACCCATGCGCGTTCTCTCAGGCCCGCCTCGCTATTTCTTCTTGCGGCGAGCGCGTGGCGCTCGCGAAGAAGTGGCTCATTGGCCACCGGAGACGAAGTCGTCCGAGCCACCAGCCAATTTGCTGTGCGTGGCCGTGCGCCTGCTTCCTGATGAAGGCGCGTGGCGAGCGGAGCCAGTCGAGAACGAGGCCGACCTGCGCGCCGAGGTCGAGGGCGCCTTCGTGCTGACCCGCGAGACCAGCTTCGGCCTCGCACGCGAGACCCGCAGCGACGCCACCCTCGCTCTGCTGGGCGTGCGGGTGGCGCTGGTGGACGGCGTGGAATACGCGACCCATCTGGTGGCGCGCGCCGTCAACGGCATCGCCATGGTCGGGCGCTCCACCCCGCTCGTGCTGCCCATCAGCGCGATGATCCTGGGGGCGTATGTCGAGCGTGGAACGCGTGCCGAGGCCGAGCTGGATCTGCGCATGACGCCGACGCAGGCAGCTTCCTCACCGGTCTATCTGGGCGATCTGGCCATCGAGCGCACGGTGGGGGGCGCCCTCGATCAGGCCATCCTCTCGCCGGTTGCCCGCCACGCCATCACCTACGAGATTCTGGCTGGCCGCGTCTCACTCTATGGCCGCGCGGAGTTCGGCGGCATCGGCGAGGAGGCGCGCGCGGCGCTAGCCCAGACTCCCGGCGTGGTGGATGTGGATGACCACATCGTCTACAGCGATCTGCTCAAAGACCAGGTCGAGCAGGCGCTGGCCGCCAAGGGGCTAGACTACATCGCTGTGCTGACTGAGCACGGGCTGATCACGCTCAGCGGCGTGGTGCCAGACTCCAAAACGAAGTACAAGGCGAAGGACACCGCGACCGGCATACCCGGCGTGCGTGGCGTGGTCATCACCGATCTGAAGGTTGGCGACGGCGCTGGCGTCTGAGCCAACCCGCCACACGAGCAGCCGCCCGCGACGCTTCCCCGGCCCTCACGGGCAGAAGCGTGCGGGCGGCTGTTTTCGCAGGTTGCCACCTACGTAGCATCCGTCTGCTTCAATCGCCCGCCTCGCCAGTCGGGCGCACGATCACCATCGGGATGACGCGCTGCGTGCGCTTTTCATAGCCTGCGTACATCGGGGCGATCTGCGTGAGTTGCGGCCACAGCGCAGCACGCTTCTCCGGGCTGGCCACCTCGGCAGTGGCGCGCCGACGGACGCCGCGAACCTCGATGGCCACCTCTGGATTGCTCTGAAGGTTGAAGAACCAGCCCGGATTGCTGGGCCGACCGCCATTCGAGGCCGTCAGCGCGTAGGCGTCGCCATCGCGCAGGTAGATTAGCTCCACGGTGCGCGACTGGCCCGACTTGCGCCCTGTCGCCGTCAGCTTGAGGAAACCCGCCGGGCTGGTCGCGTCGCCATCGAAGGCGCGCCCGCCCGTCAGGGCGTGTAGCACGACAGTGAAATACGTGATCTTCTGTGCCATTGGTCGCTCTTCGCTTTCCCCGGCGCGCCCTACCCCCATACGCCAGTGCGCGCTCGGACAGGCTTGTCGCCCGTCGAGCGCGCACGGTGTGCGCCCACAGCTTTCGCTCGTGCTATGGCGGCTGGCTTTGCCAGTCTCGGTGTGAGATTGCTACGGAGTTGGTCGCGTGTCCGGCGCATCTGGTGCGCCCATGGCTTCTACCCCGGCGGGCAAGTCGACTCCCGTCGGGATGCGCGATGTGCGCGCCTGCTGGTTCTCGTTGAGGAAGGCAAGCAGGTCGGCGTTGACCTGATCCTGAAGTGTGGAGGTGAGGCCGTGCGGCGCGCCGGGATAATAGATCTCCTGCGCGCCTTTGATCAGCCTGGCCGATTTCTTCGCCGAGTTCTTGATGGGAACGATCTGGTCGTCCTCACCATGCATCACCAGGGTCGGAACGTCAAACTTCTTCAGATCCTCGGTGAAATCGGTCTCGGAGAAGGCTTTGATGCACTCGTAGGAGTTCTTCAGCCCGACCTGCATGCTCCAGAGCCAGAACTGCTCCAGAATGCCCTGTGAGACCCTCGCGTCCGGTCGGTTGGCGCCATAGAACAGAACCGCGAAGTCCTTGTAGAATTGCGCGCGATCCTCGGCGAGGCCGCTGCGCAAGTTGTCGAACTCCGCCAGCGGCAGGCCTTCGGGATTGGCCGCAGTCTGCAGCAACAGCGGTGGAACCGCGGCGATGAGAACTGCCCTGGCGACCCGTTTTGTCCCGTGGCGACCAATGTAACGGGCCACTTCGCCGCCACCGGTGGAGTGGCCGACGAGTGTGACGCCAGTGACATCGAGCGCCTCGACCAGAGCGGCCAGATCGTCGGCGTAGGTGTTCATGTCATTGCCAGCAGATGTCTGGCTCGATCTGCCATGACCACGTCGGTCGTGCGCGATGGCACGATAGCCGTGCTGCGCGAGGAACAGCATCTGGCCGTCCCATGCGTCAGCGTTCAGCGGCCAGCCATGCGAGAACGTCACGACCGGGCCCTTCCCCCAGTCCTTATAGTAGATCTCCGTGCCGTCTCTGGTGGTGATCGTACTCATCCCATGCGCTCCTTTGCCTGTTTCATCCTTTCCTTCTCTTTCGATCGCTGTGGCCGCATCCCTCCCTACGGAGGACGGGGAGCAGCGGCCGCACATTCAATGCCACAAGCGCGGGGCACGCCACTACACTGTACGCTGCTCGTAGCATGGCCTGATGCGCTCAGCTGCGCCACCCCTCTGGTGGCCCATGCGCACCTGCAAGCCTGCGGATCGAGGCAGATGCTGTATCACTCATTGATGAGGTGACGTCTCGCCAAATGGCCAGCGCCACCTACATCCGAAAGACGCCGAAGGTCGTTTCCGGGATGGGCGCGTTGAGCGCGGCGGCGATGCCCAGCGCCAGCGTGCGGCGCGTGTCGAGCGGGTCGATGATGCCATCGTCCCACAGCCGCGCCGTGCTGTGGTAGGGATTGCCCTCCGTCTCGTATTTAGCCAGCGTC
>DATBTW010000469.1:0-4148 GCA_036559055.1 Ktedonobacterales bacterium | reverse complement strand
CACGACCATGATGATGAAGCGTCGCACCTGTACACTCATGTCGCCGATCGAACCTCCATGCCCGCGTCCCACAGCGCCTCGCCACGCGAGCGCCGAATCCTGCAAGAGACGTAGCCCACGTTAGTATAGCGGGGCCGCTTGCGCCCACGCAAGGCCGCCCGCCCGCCTGGGCATCGCAGCGCCCATGAATTGGGGGCTGGCACGTTTCACTGCCCGCCGTCCAGATGGGCTACTGGTAGCGGTGTGGTGGCGCTCTCGGCCTTGAAAGGCCGGAGCGCGCGACGACGGCATGAATGCCGCTGACGGGCGCCTGCCTGCGGCGGCGCCGAGGGGCATTTATGCCCCAGTCGTCCCGTGCGTTGGCCTTTCAAAGCCGCGACTCCTCAATCGGCGCGCTGGCGATGCGCCGAGCGTCTGTGCTACGCTGCCCTGTGCGCCCGCGATTCCTGGCCATCGGCCAGCCGCGACGCGGACGCCGATCTGATGCGATCTGTCAGGAGAGAGCGAACAGAACTATGAGCCAGGGACACACGGACGATCTGAGGGATGAGTTGACGGATGAGGCGGCCCAGGACGCGAGTGGGGAAGGCCCGAGCTGGGCGATTGCGCAGGTGGCACGGAAGCAGCCGCATGGGCCGCTGGCGCCGCTGGTGGAGGCCCGGCTGGACCTGGGCCGCGCCGCGCGCAAGGGCATCCCGGAGGTCGTGCTGGCCGAGAGCAAGCGCGACGACCAGCTCGTCGCCATCGTGCGCGCCTTCCTGGAGCGCAACGGCTATGCTCTTGTCAGCCGCGCGCGCCCCGGCCAGCTCGATCTGCTGACCAGCGCTTTCGCCGACGCCGCGCTGGATGTGCGAGCGGCGGCCCGCGCCGTGGCGCTGCACGCGTCGGGCTACCAGCGTCCCATCAGCGGCGGCCATATCGGCGTGCTGACCGCCGGAGCTGGCGATATTCCCGTAGCCGAGGAGGCGCGACTGGTCGCCGAAGAGATGGGCTGCCGTGTCACGACCATCTATGATGTCGGCGTCGCGGGCATCCATCGGCTGTTTGGCCCCCTGAGCGACCTGCTGACCAGCGATGTGGCGGCGCTAGTGGTCTGCGCCGGCATGGATGGCGCGCTGCCCAGCGTGGTGGCGGGGCTGGCGCATGTCCCCGTGATCGGGTGCCCCACCAGCATTGGCTATGGCGCGGGCGGCAAAGGACGCGCCGCCCTGCTGGCGATGTTGCAGACTTGCGCGCCAGGACTGACGGTCGTCAACATCGACAATGGCATCGGCGCGGGCGCGACTGCCGCGCTGCTGGCCAATCAGGTAGCGGCGGCGCGTGCTGGCGAGCAGCGATGAGAGCTACGTCATAGTTTGCACAGCCGAATGTAACCTTTTCGCAGGTTGTCCGTAGAGTGCAATAGCTGGCATGCGAGGTGCTGTGAAACACAGTGCCGATGCTTGTCGGCAGGGCGGGTGGCGCCTGGAAGGAATCCAAGCCTGCGCCATCACTGATGGGTCGTGCGAAGACCATCAGGCGCAGGTACGGTGACGAGCGGGCGCCCCGTGGCCCCAAGACCCATGTTCGCCGCTGCGCTGTGTAGCCGCACATGGGCGCCGGATGGTTCCACCGTGGGGCGATCCGGAACGATGGATAACGCGAACAGAGAGGTGCGATCTATGGCTGCGAGCAAGCGCGGACCAGAGCCAGGTTCTGACAAGGCCAAGCATGGTGGCCAGGCTGTACGCGAGAAGTACGGCCCCGAGTTCTACAGCAAAATTGGCAAGAAGGGCGGCGAGGCCGTCAAGTCGAAGCTCGGCTCCTCATTCTATGCCGAAATCGGCAAGAAGGGTGGCGAATCCACCAAGCGACAGCAGGGGCCAGAGTTCTACAGCCGCATTGGCAAGAAGGGCGGCGAGCGCGGTCGCGGCACGCCCAAGCAGCAGAAGTCCTAACGACGGCCCCGCGTTTGGCCGCAGTTGAGGCACATACTATCGTGTTAGGCTAGACTCGCAGAAGCTATGGCGAGTCGGCATGACCAACGGCGACGGCACTGGAGTTGTACTCCATGCCGTCGCGTTTTCTTTGCCGCTCGACGCCCGTAAATGCTGGCCCTGCACACCCGACGCAGAAATGCAACCCCTGGGCGTGAACTATAAATATTGCAAATGTTGAGCATAGAAAACTATCATTGGACTTTTACGAAACCGCTGGGTATACTTCCCCCATCGACTGAGTGCTGCGCGCGGTTGTTGGCGCCCACTCCTCGATGCGGGCGGTTGGGCTGTTCTCTAATCGCTCACGCGGGCCACGGGCGGTTTTCCGTTGGGCTGCGGGCAGGCGGCGACAGGCTGATTCTCTGTCATCCGCCGCACGATCTATCGCTCAGGCTGATTTCTGAGCAGGCTACGCGAGACGCCGGGCGGCTTCCGGTGAGCGCGCGAGCCACCTGTGAGCAGGCTGTTTCTTCTCACAATGACGGCGCCGATGAGCTGTTTTTCGGGCGCGCCGCGCATCAAATCTGGGGCGGATACGATCCGCCCCCTTTTTTTGTGTCCAGAGCGACGTTGGCGAGTCGTTCGTACTTGCGTATAGGGGTAGAGGCGGCCCATTCACCGCACGCCGCCAGATGCGCTATGCTGTGGCTGTGGGGCGCGGCGGTTGCCGCGCGCGGACGAGCGAAGGAGCAGGCGGCAGACATGTGCGGAGCGATGGGAGACGCGGAGAGGGGGCGCGAGCCGCTGGAGCTGGACATCCCGGCGCTGGCGCTGGTCGTGGTCGTCTGCCGCGAGCGCACGACTGCGCAGCGTTTCGCCGCCTGCCACTTCACCCTGGAGGAGACGGTGGAGGTCGAGGCCGAGTCGCAGGCGCCCGCTCAATTCGAGGCCGCCCGCCTGGCGATCAGCCGCCGCCTCAGCGCGGGGCTGCTGACGGCAGCCCTCATCTCCAGCGACAGCGGCGAGCTTTCCGCCGCGCTGGCGCGAGTGGCGCATCACCACGATGTCTCGCCGGTGGTGATCGGGCTGGGGCGCGGCTTGAGCCTGGCGCGCTTCCCCATCAGCCCGCGCAGCTACGCGACCGCCTGGGCGCTGGCGGCGCCTGCGCAGTGGGAGGCGGCGCGTGTCGTGCGGCAGCCGCTGGCCTGCGATCTGCGCGCCGAGCAAGGCCCCTTCGACATCATCGGCGATGTGCATGGCTGCGCCGACGAGCTGGGCGATCTGCTGCGCCTGCTGGGCTATGTGGAGGGCGCTGACGGCGTCTGGCGGCATCCAGCGGGACGGCGCGCGGTCTTCGTCGGCGACCTGGTGGATCGCGGTCCCGGCGTGATCGCGGTAGCGCGGCTGGTGATGCGGATGGTAGTGGCGGGGCAGGCGTTCTGCGCGCCGGGCAACCATGACATCAAGCTGATGCGCGCGCTGGAGGGGCGTCATGTCTATGTCGCGCACGGCCTGCAAGAGAGCCTCGACCAGATCGCCGCGCTGCCAGCGGGCGCCGGAGCGGGCGACGAGCGCGATCACTTCACGCGCGACTTCGTGGCGTTCATCCGCCAGATTCCGCCCTATCTGTGGCTGGATGGCGGCGCGCTGGTGGTGGCGCACGCCGGGCTGCCAGAGCGCTTCCATGGACGCATCTCAGAGCGCGTGCGCACGCTGGCGTTCTACGGCGAGACGACCGGCTGGGAGGACGAGTACGGCCACCCGGAGCGGGTCGATTGGGCGGCGGACTACCATGGCGCTGCGGCGGTGGTCTATGGCCACACGCCGCACCGCGACGCCATCTGGCGCAACAACACGATCAATGTGGATACAGGCTGCGTGCATGGCGGACGCCTGACGGCGGTACGCTGGCCGGAGCGCGCGGTCGTCAGCGTGGCTGCCCGCCGCGAATACGCCCACCGCGCCGGTGGCCTGCAGTGACGGCCCCCAACCGCGACGGGCCGCCGCTCGTACTCCTCTCGTGACAGGGAGTCTGATAGGAGGAGTCCACACATGGGCAAGGTTCTTCTGAGTGTCGCGCTGGCGGTGTTTGTCATCTGGCTGGCGTTCACCATCATCGGCACGGTCTTCCACGCGCTGATCAATCTGCTGTGGATCATCATCGTCGTGGCGCTGGTCGTCTGGCTCATCCGCACGTTTGTGGGCCGCCGCCATCGCGCGCTATAGACG
>DATBTW010000468.1:0-10925 GCA_036559055.1 Ktedonobacterales bacterium | reverse complement strand
ACGCGGAAGAGCCGCGTCTGGTCGGCGGGCGCGCTGGCGGCGGCCACCTGCCAGCGCAGCAGCAGCGCCCCCGGCTGCGGGATGCTGGCGCCGAGCAGGCGCAGCGCGTCGCCATGGTGATCGTCGAAGACTGTCGGTGTCACCAGCCGCTCGCCCGCCAGCAACGGCTCCTCGCCGCTGACCTGATAGATGGGATACGCCGGGCCGCCCACCATCGGCAGTGAACCAACCTGCTCCGTATTCGAGAGCCGCGAGAGCACCGTCTCCGCATGACTGTCGGGGATGACAGGCGCCACCAGCCACGCGGGCGACGCAGCGGCGGGCAGCGCCAGGCAATCGGTCGTCAGGCTGATGCGGTCAGGATGTTCACCTACCAGGATGTACTGCTCGGCGTGCTGATAGCGCGAATCGCTGGAGGTGATGACTTCGATCTGCGCCACTCCGGTGCGCGCCTGCGCCTGCGCCAGCGTATCGGCGCCGCCCTGCAGCACGCTCAGCGGATAGCCGTAATCGGCGTAGGCATGGAAGGTCTGGGGATTAGTCAGCGAGAGCGGAAGGGCGATCCACTGCCCCGCCCGCGCGACGATGAAGATCAGCAGCGCCGCCTCCAGCGTCAGCGCCGCTACCGTCTCCAACTGGCCCGCGCGCCGCTCCACCTGCGCCACCAGCCAGCGAACTACCTCGACCGCGCCGATGGCCGAGACGATGAACGCCGTCGGATACAGCATCATCAGGTAGTGTGTGGCGATGACGCCGCTGTGGCGAATCATCAGCGCAGGCGGCAGGCTCACGATCAGCCAGGCCAGCAGATTGATACGCCAGGCAGCGTCGGCGCGCAGCCCGCGATAGAGCGCCATCAGCCACGCGCGACTGGCCGCCACCAACCCATCCGCGCGGCGGAACTCCAGCGCACGCGCCGGGCGCAGCAGCCGCGCCGTCAGCACGAGCCAGCCTATGGCAAAGAGCAGTATTGCCAGCGCATTCAGGCCAAGGTCGAAGGGGTTGTTGGGATTGGCGCCGTCAGGGCTGACTCCGCCGAGCGCCTGATACAGCCGGAAGAAGACGAGCGGGGCGTAGGAGACGTGTCCCGTCGCGAAGGAGCCTGCCGAGCGCAGATCGGCGAACCTGCTCTGCCATTCCCAGATCAGCGTGGGGGTGGCCACGATCACGACCGCCACCACCGCGCCGACCCAGGCGCGCAGGCCAGGGAAGCGCGGCGCGAGCAGCACGGCTACCAGCGTCACCGGCGCCAGCAGCAGCGCGGAGGGATGGAACATCGCCGCCAGCAGCAGCAGCGCGATGTTGCCCGTGAACCAGCGTCGTCGTCCATCCACACAGCCTGCGTACAGCGTGATGACCCAGATGCCGATCAGCGGCGCCACGTAGTTGGGCTGCCAGATGAAGCGGCTGTAGTTGATCGCCGCGCCGCAGGTGGCGTAGAGCAGCGTGCTGACCGCCGCGATGCGCCGACCGAAGTAGCGCAACGCGAAGATGTAGCACAGCGCGACCCCCACCACATTCAGCGTCGCGATGCTGATGACAGCGGGCAGCGGGCTTGCGCTCAGCGCCGCGAATGGCGCCAGCGCGAAGATACTCCAGGGCGGCGTGAGCGTCTGGATGGAGAACGGGATGCCCGTCAACGGAATCAGCCCGTGCGTGACACTGGTACGCGCCAGACCAAACAGCCCCGACTGGTCGAAGAGATATTGCGTCAGGTCGAGGCGCCAGAAGCGCAGGAAGATGGCCAGCGCCATCGCCAGCCAGAACTCCCACTGACGCGCCCATGCCCAGGTCGGCTGCGCTGACGAGAAGGACGCCGTCGCCGCATCGCTGGCAGCCAGATGCCGCCCGCTGCTCTGATCTATCACGCCGGTCGTCTCCCTGTCTCGTTCCTGCGCCGCCGGACACATTCTCAATGATGCAACGAACGACCCGCCCGATGACAACTGCGGCGTGCGGAGAGGAGCGACCCGGACGTGGCGAGGAACGAGCAGGCTAGCAGGAGCGCGCCTGGCGCGACGTCGCATCAATCTCATCAGCGGCGGCGTGCGTGAGGCGGCGGCGCTCGGCCTCGATGGCGGCTTGCCAGCGCCGCTCAGCGACCTCGCGGGCGGCGCCGACCTGGCTGCGCGCTCGCTGGATCGCCAGCGCCTGCTCTCTGGCGATGCGCCCCGTGAGGTAGGCGAGCGCAAATTCGAGCGGCAGGTCGGCTGGCATGGCGGACTCGACCGCCGCGATGGCGGCACGCACCGCGCGCTCGAACGGCGCCATCGCGGCGGCTGATTCGAGCGCAAGCCCTTCGGCATCTAGACAGTCGCGCAGGGTGGCGCAAGCCTCCTCGGCAAGTCCGTCGAAGGGATCCATAGTACTGTGGGCGCTCGTCATCGTCTCGTCTCGTCGTAGGCGTCGTCGTTGGTGGCTGCGCGTTGACTCTGGCCAGTATAGCAGATTGTCGTCGGCGCGACAGAGCGTCACTGGCTCCGTCCATGGCGCCCTGCGATGCGCGCCCACTTCACGCTGGCGGCTGGCTTATGCTATAGTCGCGTGGACTGACTCGCCAGGCGTTCGGCGCAGTCGCCACGCAAGGAGCCGCCATGCCACGCGATATCGAGAACATGCCGTTCCCGCGCAGCGCGCCCTTCGCGGCGGGCGAGCCGCCCGGCCCAGCGGCCCGCGACGCATCGCTGCGGCTGGAGAACATGCTGCTGGAGGAGTTCAACTACGCGGGCGTCACGGCCTATCAGGCGCAGGAAGACCGCGCCCGCATGTTCAATCTCTACCTGCTGCTGATCGGCGTGCTCGGCTCCGGGCTGGCCGCCGTCTTCCAGCTCGGCGGCGGGCTGAAGCTGTACGCGGGCGAGCTATCGCTGGCGCTGCTGCTGGTCGCTGGGCTGATGGGCGCGGCATTCTTCACCAAGCTGATCCGGCTGCGGCAGGCGTGGCGCGAGAGTGTGCTGGCGATGACGCTCATCAAGGAATACTACATCCAGGAGTTCTCGCAAGACCTTCCCGCTGGCAGACCCAGCCCCGCCAGAGCCTTCTACTGGCGGCTGGCGACGCTGCCAACGGGTGAGAAACGCACCAGCACGACAGCGGTGGTCTGCTTCACAGTCGCCACGCTCAGCGCGATCTGCTTCTCCGGGGCCATGCTCGTCATCGCGACGCTCTGGCTGCCGCTGGCGCTGCGCGCACAGCCCGCTGGTGTCGTCCCGTGGGCGCTGGCTATCATCACGCTGATCGCTGCCATCTCCCTCTTCGTGTGGGGCTACAACCATGCCTTCGACCGCGTGCGCGAGGCCGCCCAGACGCTCAGCGTCGCGCACCGTGGCGCCCTGCCCATCGAGCCTATCTGGAGCGCGCTCAAACTCAGCGCCTCCGAACGCGAACGAACGCTCGCCCGACTGCGCGAGAGCAAGACCGATCACAGCGAACTGCTCAAGTCGCTGGCCGCATTGCCCACGCCTAAATAGCCGCGCGACGGAGCGCATAGAGGAGCTAGCATGTCATTTGATCCGCGCAACCTCCCATTCCAGCAGAGCGCTCCCTTCCTCCAGCCGACGGAGAGCGCGCCGAGGCCGAACAGCGCGCAAGAGTTGAAGGCCGAGAGCATCCTGCTGGAGGAGTTCAGCTACGCTGGGGTCAGCGCCTATCAGGCCAGGCAGGATAGCGCCTCCCTCATCAATCTGTATCTGCTGGCGACGGGCGCGCTGGCGACGGGACTTGGCGTATTGGCCAACGCCTACGCTGGCTCGGCGCGTCCCACCATCAGCATCGTCGCCATCACCGCGCTGTGCATCTTTTCGCTGTTCAGCTTCGCTTTCTTCGCCCGTCTGCTGGGGCTGGAGCAAGAATATCGCGATGGCGTGCTGGCGATGGGCGTCATCAAGGAGTTCTACATCCAGCGGCTGCGGCGCGCGGCGCCAGAGATCGAGCTGGCGTTTCGCTGGCGGCTGCGCAGAGGCCTGCGCTCGGCCACCATAGCAGGTGGCGCGCCGCTGATCGCCTGGACCATCGCGCTGCTCAGCGGACTCAGCGCAGCGGGCGCTCTGGGCGAGGCGCGCCAGCTCTATAGCATCCTCGCCAACGTCCAGATGCCCTACACGCCAGAGTCAGCCCTGGGACTGAGCGCGCCGTATCTGTGGGAGATCCTCTGCGGGCTGCTGGTCGTCGCGGCGCACCTGGCGTATTACCTGCTCGTCGCGCGGCGCGAACGTAACGCGGCCCAGCGCGAGGCGCTGGAACAGACCGCGCGCATCGAACGGCAGCTCGCTGCGCGCGGCTGAGCGCAAGCGCCAGCCATCCGAGCGGCCCGTGGGAGGGAGGGGTGAAGATGACGCCAGCCAGCGTGACCGCGCCCGTGACGCTCGCCCAGCGACCGCTCTTCCGGGGCTACGCGCTGGTGGCATTCGTCGGCGCGTGGCTGCTGGGCGACTGGCTGAGCGGGATCGGCGCGCTGGCGCTCATTGCGCCGCTCGGCTGGCTGGCGCTGGCAGGCGCGGGGCTGGTGGCCAGCGGTGGCTGTGCGCTGCTGGCGCGGCGAACCCCGCTGGCGTCGCGCGCTCGCCGCGTGGCGAGGCTGGGACTGGCGCTGGGCGCGCTGCTCTTCTGGATTGGTCTGGGCGCAGGTCGCGCTGCCTGGAGCAATCCCGCGCGTGACCCGCTCAACATCGCGCGATTCGCCGATGGCAGGCAGGCGCAGGTCGTCGGCCAGGTGGTCGATCAGCCCGACGAGCGCGATGGCTATCGGCTGCTGACCGTGCAGGTCAGCGCCATCACGCCATCCGGAACGACCGCGTCCAGCACTGCCAGCGGGCGCATCGAGGCCACCGTCTACGGCCCAAACGACTGGTTTTCGCCCACTTATGGCGATAGTGTGGAGCTGACGGGCGCGCTCAAGCCGCTGAGCATCGGTGGAGGGCCTGCCAGCGTGGATGCGCGCATGTCGTCAGCGCGCGTCGCCATCACCGCGCGTGGCGGAGGCTGGGCGCCACTGGCGGCGCTCTTTCGCCTGCGGGTGGCGCTGGCGCAGGCTATCGAGCGCTCGCTGCCAGAGCCAGAGGCGGCGCTGCTGATCGGAATCCTGCTGGGGCTGAAGTCTCCGGCGCTGCGGGCGCGGCTGCCGCTCTTCGTCAACACCGGCACGATCCATCTCGTCGTGCCAGCCGGGCTGAAAGTCTCGCTGCTGGCGGAGTTCGCCAGCCGGGCTGCGCGGCGGCTGGGCTACTGGCCACGCAGCGTGGCGGCGCTGGCGGCCGTCGGCGTCTACGCGGCGCTGGGCGGTGGCGGGCCTGCCGCCATCCGCGCGGCCATCATGGGGGCGCTGCTGGCGCTGGCGCCAGCGCTGGGTCGCGCCTACAACGTCTATACCGCGCTGGCGCTCGCCACCTTCAGCATGACGGTCATCGAACCTGCGCTGCTCTACGACGCTGGATTCCAGCTCACCGTTCTGGCGACCTTCGCCCTGCCGCTGCTGACGCCCGCGCTGCAACAGGCGCTGCTGCGCCCGTTGGGACGTTTCGCGCGGCTGGGCGTGGCGCAGATCGTCGCCGAGTCGTTCGCCGTCACGCTGGCAGCGCAGGCGGCGACTCTGCCGACGCTGGCGCTCACCTTCCATGTCGTCTCACTCGTCGCGCCGCTGGCCAATCTGCTGACCGTGCCCCTGCTCGCGCCCCTGCTGGCGCTGGGCGGCTTGCTGGCGCTCGCGGCGACACTGGGATGGTCGCTGCTGGCGCTGGCGTTCGCCTGGATGGTCTGGCCGCTGCTGTGGTGGGTAAACGCCGCCATCGCGGGCTGCGCCGCGCTACCACTGGCAGCCCTGCAAACGCCGCCAGCATCTGCAGCGCTTGCGGCGCTCTACTATGCGGCGCTGATCGTGCTGCTCGTGGCGTTGACGCCTCGGCTGGTGTCGGCGGCCCGCGCGCTAGTCGACGACCATAACCACCGCCGCGCGCGACATCCGCTGGTCGGGCGAGCGCTGACCGTCACGCTGGGGCTGGCGCTACTCGGCTCGCTGGGAGCCAGCGCCCCCGCGCTGGCCGCGTCGCAGCGCGCCCAACTGGACGTTCTGGATGTCGGCCCCGGCGGCTCGGCCATCCTGCTGCGGCTACCCAACGGCGCCACTGCGCTGATCGACGGTGGCCCCTCTGGCCCGACGCTGGAGTCAGCGCTGGCCAGCCGCTTGCCCTTCTGGCGCCGCTCGCTGGATGTCGTGACGCTGACCGATGCCCGCGCTGGCGACGCGCGCGGCCTCGAAGACCTGGCCGTCCATTACGCCATCGCACACGCCCTCGACGCCGGACTAGCCCACCCCACGCCCGAATACCTGGCCTATCTGGACGCCATGCGGGCAGCGGGCGCCACGCGGCAGCAGTTCCGCGCCGATGACATGCTGAGCCTCGACACCACGACCACGCTGACCGCGTTAGCCCCGCCGCAAACGCTCTATCCACCCAATGAAGGCGACACGGCCGCCAGCGACGATGCCATCCTGCGGCTGGAGACGCCGGGGCTGACGGTATTGCTGCTCGGCGCGGCGGATAGCTACGCGCTCGACGCGCTGGCTGGCTCCGGCGAGCCACTGGCGGCCGATCTCGTCATCGTCGCCGTCCCGCGTGGCGCGCCGCTCGATCTGGCTGGCCCGCTGGGCGAAGTTCTGCGCATGGCCCACCCACGCGCCATCGTCGTCACTGATGCGCCCATACCCGCCAGCCATAGCAAGACAGTCAGGCTGAGCGCCGATATGTGGCAGAGCGATGCCGATGTGACGGTGGCGACGGGGGCGCAGGTCTACCGCATCAGCGACACAGGCTCGCTCACGCTCAGCGGCGACGCTAGCGGCTGGACGCTCGGCTGACGGCGTCGCGCGTCAGGGCGCGAAATCGACCTGCATGAGTGTGGGATGGTGCAAGAAGCTCTGGTCGTCGCCGATGACAACGACGCCAGGGAAGGCCGAATGCGCGACGACAATGGACAACCCCGTCGCCTCGGCGGGTATATCGAACACGACGGTATGGGTGAAGGCGTCCCCCGGCCCAATCGAGCTGTCGAGCGCAGGGCCGCTCAGCCCGGCCGCATCCAGCGCGCTCTGGCCGACGGCGGAGGTGTCGTAGCGGCGACCGGCGCCATCCACTAGATACACCTGCGCGATTTGCTCGCGCTGGCTGACACGCTTGGCCGTGCTGGTCACCTGCAATGTGACGACCAGAAAGCGCCCCTGCGCCGTGACAGTCTGCGCGCCCACATGCAGCGTCGGCGACTGCGCGCCGTTCGCCACCGCGATGCACCAGTCGTCGAAGCATTGCGTCTGCCCCGTCGGGATGACTCTCTGTGGAGTAAACGCCGAGACGGCGACGACGCCCAGCGCATAGAGCAGCAGGTAGCAGCCCAGCCCCAGCAGGATAGCCCGCGCCATCATCCACTCGCGCACCGCGAGCGCTCCGATGATGCAGATAACAGCGACCGCGCAGCCAACTCCAGAGACGAGAAAGAGCAGATCGAATAGCGTCATACCCAGCCTCCTCCAGTCACTCAGCGCCCCTGAGTTCACACCTCGTCAGCTACCATGCCAGGAACGGCGGATGCGCGTCAAGGCCCTGAGTGTCGCCATCTGCGCAAGCGAGGACAACCGCATCCGGTGTAAAATGCGTCAACAGTCGCGCAGTGGGGATGGGCGCGGTCGATCGGCGGGGAGGCAGCCAGCATGGGTCGGCTCTACGATGCTCTGGTATTGTTCCTCCAGGAGGAGGACTGGAAGTTCACGCCGATGCCAGCGGAAACCGCCGCACTGATGACGTTCAACTGCGAAAACGCATCGTATCTCTGTTATGCCCGTGTGCGCGAGGAGCAACAGCAGGCGATGTTCTATGCCATCTACCCGCTGCGCGCGCCCGCCGACCGCCGCGCCGAGGTGGCGGAGTTCGTGGCGCGCGTCAACTATGGGCTGGCGCTGGGTAATATGGAGCTGGACATAGATGATGGCGAGATGCGTTACAAGACGAGCGCGGATGTCGGCGTGACGCAGTTCTCGCTGCCCCTCTTGCGCGCGCTGATGCAGACCTGCATCGCCACCGCCGACCGCTACTATCCCGGCTACACGGCCCTGCTCTACAGTGGCGTCACCCCGCGACAGGCGGTCGCGCAGGTCGAGGGCGCGTGATGTCGCCTACCCTCAGCGCCCGCCCAGCTTCTCCCACAGCCCCAGCCGCTTGAGTTCCTGGCTGGCCTCGAAGCCGAAGAGCGAGCGGTCGATGCCCTTGCCCGCGCGGATGACCAGCCCGCGCAGCATCTCGATCAGTTCGGACTTCGTCGCAGGGTCGGCCTCGAAGGGGATGTGCTGGGCGAGCCGCTCGATGGCCTGCTGGTCGAGCCAGCTCTGCGTGTCGCTCATCGCCTGATTCCCTCCTACGACTCGGCGCCCGCGCAGGCGTCGCCATCTCCCCAACCGAGCATAACACACTGGCGCCTCCTCACTACGACGCTGACGCCATGCGTCGCCCCCACGAGGAGAAGAGAGCTTAGAAACGCCTCAGCCCCGCCCCACGATCAGCGCCCACCGACCCTCCTGCTCCCTCTCCCAGAGAGTGAGGGCCGGGGTGAGGGCGCGCGGCCCAATGCTCCTATGGAGGGCGCGCTTTCTTGACCCACTCCGAGGCGCTGTGTATGCTGCTCTGGTGGCTTCGGACGAGCGCGCCTGTGCAATGCAAGCGCATCGGAGGGCCATGACGCGCTGACAATGCGAGCGGGAGAGGTGTAATGTCGATGGAATGTGACCAGTGTGGCGCGCCGCGTCCCCGCACGGGGCCATGTCCGGAGTGTGGCGCTCCCCCGCCACGTCTCGGCTCGCGTGGCGGCGCTGGCGGATCAGGCCAGCGTGGGCGCTCGCAACCTGGCTCGTCCAGCGGCTCTCGACGCTCCTCTGGAACCAACTGGGGCGGTGGCAGCGGCGGTGGTGGTGGTGGCCTGATGAGCCGCGGCTATGAGCAGCAGGGCGTCGGCTGGGACGACGAATATGCCGACTACGGCGACGGCGCGCCCGGTCAGCCCAGCGGACACTACACCTCTGACGAGTATGGCGGCGTCGATCCCTCGCGGGCGCTGGCGCAATACAACGAGGTCATGCCGCCATCCGCCGAGGGAGGGCTGATGACCGGCCTGCCCGGCTTCCCGCAGACCGATGAAGAAGAGCGCGCCATCGGCATGCGCCGACCGGCCTACATCCCTGCCACCGAGCCGAAGCGCAAGAAGAAACTCAGCTCCGGGCGGGTCATGAGCGGCGTGCTGAGCATATTGCTCGTCACCGTCGGCGTCTGCGGTGGCCTCGGCTTCCTCGGCCAGCAGCGCCTCGCCGACATGCTGAAAGGGCCACTGGGCATCAGGCTGGCCTCGCCGACGGTCGATCTGAGCCAGGTGCCAGTCACACCCGTCTCGACGCCGGGGCCATCCGCCAAGGTCATCACCTCAGCCGTGACCGCGCAGGGCATCGACAACAAATACAATCCCGTCGATGTGACGTCGTACTTCAAGGTCAATTCGACGGTCTACGTCGTGGTGAATATCGTTGGCGCCTCGCAGACCGGCTCCAACATCCTCACCTGCCGCTGGTTCCTGGATGGCATTGACTACAATCTGAAGTCCGGGACGAGCGTGGCGGTGCAGTCATCCAAGACCAACAACTTCCACGGCTATTGCGGTCTGCCGTACTATCAGACGGGCGTGGGCATGGTCAAGATTTACTGGAACAAGCCCAACTCCGACTCCGGCGACGCATCGAACGACAAGTATCTGGCCCAAACAATCAAGTTTGCGATTGTCGCCAATACCCCTGGCACGACGACGCCTGGCTCCGGCACGCCGAAGTCCGGGACGCCGACGCCATCGCCCACCAAGAAGACAGGCAGCGTCGCGCCGCCGTTCGCGTGGCGCTCGCAGCCAGGAGCCAGCTAAGCGCCACCGATTCGCCAGCGAAACGCGGAGGTCATCGTGGGGCCATTCGACAACCATCAGGCGCCGTTCGGGCCGCTTGGCGGCGCGCAGAACAGCGGCGACGACTGGGACGACTGGGACCCCACGCGCGCGCGGCTGGGCTACACGGGCCGCATGGGCGCGCTCCCCTGGATGGGGCCAGGCGCGCACAGCGGCATCAGCCTGCCCGACCCCGCCATCACCCAGCAGCGCGGCGCGGGCAGCGCGCTCCTCAGCCCACCCGCTCTGGCGCTCAGCGCGCGCGCCGAGACTGAAGACTACCTCCACGTCACCTATGATGTCCGCGAGCCGGGCTTCGCCGAGTTGTATGACGCGCTGATCGCGCCGCAGTGGTCCGAGCCATTCTGGCGCCTGATGCTCAGCGCCTTTCTGACGCTGCCACGCGAGAGCGGCTGGCAAGGGCTGGATGTCGCCTGCGGCACAGGCTATCCCACGCTGGAACTGGCGCGCTACATCGGGCAGGATTGCGACCTCGCCGGCATCGACATCTGGGATGAAGCCATCGCACTGGCGATTCGCAAGGCGCGCGACGCCTGGCTGCGCAACGTCACCTTCCTCACCGCCGATGTGATGGACAGCGGCCTGCCAGATGGCTCGTTCGACACCATCACCTGCAACCTGGGGCTGACCAGCTTCACCGACCGCAACGGCGCGCTGGGCGCGATGTGGCGGTTGCTGCGCCAGCGCGGGCACATCCTGCTGACGACCCCGCTGCAATCGGCCATGCGCGAGTTCCTGGACATCTACTATCTGACACTGCGCGACCTGAAGCTGGGCGACTATCAGCGCGCCCTGGCGCAACAGATCGCGCTGCGACCGACCATCGCCGAGACGCGCCGCCAGATGGAGCGCGCCGGATTCCAGATCATCCGCGAGGTGACGGACACGGTCAGCCTGCGCTTCCCCTCGACGATGGCGTTCCTGCGGTCGCCGCTGATCCAGAC
>DATBTW010000467.1:0-8953 GCA_036559055.1 Ktedonobacterales bacterium | reverse complement strand
AAGATGGGCGGGTTACGCGAGAGGCTCGCAGGCGTCTTCTGGCTTTTCGTGGTGAGCGGGCTGGCGTTGGCGGCGATCTTCCCCTTCGCTGGCTTCTGGAGCAAAGACGCTGTGCTGGGGGCGATCTTGCAGCGAGCGACGACGAGCGGCGCCGCCGGCTGGTACGCGCTCTATGCGGTCGGGCTGCTGACGGCGGGGCTGACGGGCTTCTACATCTTCCGGCTGATTCTGGTGACGTTTTTCGGCCAGTATCGCGGCGCTCCGGTCGCCGCACATGGCGGCGCGCATGCGGCGACGGCCAGCGAGCCGCTGGCGGGCCTGCACATGCCGGGGATGGCGCTGATGGCGCCGATGTGGGTGTTGGGCGCGCTCTCGGTGGTGGGTGGCGTGGTCGATCTGCCGGGCAGCCAGTGGCTCTCCGGTTTTCTGGCGACTGCGGCGCCGAGCGCAGTGGAGTTGCCGACGGGCCTCTTCTGGGGTTCGATGATCGCTGGGCTGATCTGCGCGCTGGTGGGCATCGGCGTGGCGTGGTCGCGCTATGCGCGTGGGCAGAGTCCAGCGGCGGATGACGTGAAGGCCAGCGCGCTGGTCGTCTTCCTGCGGCGGCGCTGGCTGATCGACGATCTCTACGATGGCGCCATCGTGCGGCCCATCCTGGCCTTCTCGCGGGCGCTGCGCGTGGGCGTGGAAGACGATACGCTCGACGCTGGCTCCCGTGGCCTGGGTGACGCTGTGGGCAGCCTGAGCGCTGGTCTGCGCGGCTTCCAGACGGGGTTCCTGCGCAACTATACACTGACGCTCTTTTTGGGCGCGGTGGTCATCCTCGTCTACTTCATCGCTGTTAGCCAATAGGCCATAGGGGCGCTTTCATGACGCAGTTTCCGATGCTCAGTGTGATCATCTTCACGCCAATCGTGGGCGCGCTGATCGCGCTCGCGCTGCCACGCCGCGCGGCGTGGGCCTGGGGCGTGCTGGTCGCGCTGATCGACCTCGCGCTGGCGTTGGCGCTGCTGCCGATGACGAGCGCGGGCGCCGCTGGCTATCAGTTTGTCGAATCCGTGCGCTGGCTTCCCGACCTGGGCATCAGCTATTCGCTGGGTGTAGATGGCCTGAGCCTCTTCCTGCTCAGCCTGAACGGACTTATCACGCTGGTTGCGCTGATCGCATCGTGGCCGCAGGCGCAGCGCGGCGACCGGACGCGCGGCTACATCGCGCTTATGCTGCTGCTGGCGGGCGCCATGCAGGGCGTCTTTCTGGCGACCAACCTCTTCCTGTTCTACATCTTCTGGGAGCTGATGCTGGTTCCGGCCTATCTGCTGGTGGGCATGTTCGGCGGGCAGCGCCGCGCCTACGCCGCGATCAAATTCGTGCTCTACACGGCGGTCGGCTCGCTGCTGATGCTGATCGGCATCATCTGGCTGGGTTACACCGTCTCGTCGTCCTCGGCGACGCCGTTCACCCTCGATCTGCCAACGCTGCTGGCGGTGGGCGTGCCAGCGGCGGCGCAGCCTGCGCTCTTCTTCGCCTTCATGGCGGCTTTCGCGGTGAAGGCGGGCCTCTTCCCATTGCATGGCTGGGCGCCAGACGCCTATGTAGAGGCGCCCGCGCCAGTCGCGGCGGTCATCGCAGGGGTGATGGCCAAGGCGGCGATCTATGGCATGCTGCGAATCGTAGCGCCGCTCTTTCCGCTTGCCATGCGCGACTACTTCCCACTGATTGGCACGATGGCGGTCGTCGGTATCCTGTATTTCGCGCTCCAGGCGCTCGTCTCCAACGACTTCAAGCGCCTGCTGGCGTATGTCAGTCTGAGCCACATGTGCGTGATCGTGCTGGGCGTCTTCGCGCTGAACGCGCAGGGTATCCAGGGAGCCATCTTGCAGATGGTCAACCATGGGATCATCATCGCGGCGCTCTTCCTGATCGGCGCTGCCATCGAGACGCGCATCGGCGTGCGGCGGCTCAGCGACTTTGGCGCGTTGGCGACACGGCTGCCCTGGCTGGCGACGGCGTTCCTGATCACCGCGCTGGCCGCGCTGGGTTTACCGGGCCTGAATAGCTTCGCGGGCGAGTTTCTGGCCTTCCTGGGCGCCTTCCACGCGAACTGGGTGTATGGCGCGCTGGCGACGCTGGTGGTGATTCCGGCGGCGTGGTATATGTTGCGCTTCTTCCAGGGTGTCATGGAAGGGGCGAAGCCTGACGCTGGGCCGGTGGCGAACGCGCTGAGTGGTGCGGGCGCCAGGCTGGCCGATCTGCGCTGGCAGGAGTGGCTGGCGCTGATTCCGCTGATCGCGTTGATCTTCTATCTGGGCATCGCGCCTGCAACGATGACCTCGCGGACGGAGGCGGCGACGCAGCAGATATTGACGACGACCCAGCACGTCGCGCCATCCGCCGTCGGGGCAACCCACGGCGGCTGATCGGCGGCGAGCGATGTTGCGCATAGAGTCTAGAGGCGACAGACGATGTTAGAGCCATCCCCGTTTACCTATACGCCGTCAGGCAGCGACTGGCTGCACATCCTGCCAGAGTTGATCCTTCTGGTGGCGGTGTTCCTGACGCTGCTGGCCGACCTGGCGCTGCCAGAGGGGCGCAAGGGCTGGCTGGCGGCAGTCGGTATCGTCGGCGCCATCGCCTCTGGTGTGTCGCTGGTCTATGTGAGCGGCTTCAGTGTCACCTCGGCCTTCTTCGGCATGATCTCGACTGACGGCGTGGCGCTGCTGTCGGCGGGTGTGATCCTGCTGGCGCTGCTGCTGGCGCTGCTGCTCTCGCCGGGCTATGTGACACGGCAGAAGATCCGGCGCGAGGGCGAGTATTATGTGCTGCTGCAGCTCGCCGCGCTCGGCATGATGCTGATGGCGGCGGCGACCAACTTGATGACGATCTTCGTCGGGCTGGAGACGCTGTCGCTCTCGCTCTACGTGCTCTGCGCGTTGCCCCAGACGCGCCTGCGCTCGCAAGAAGCGGGCATGAAGTACTTCATCCTCAGTTCCTTCGCGTCGGCATTTCTGCTCTATGGCATGTCGCTGATCTACGGCGCGACTGGCTCGACAGGCATTCCGGAGATTGCGGCGTTCCTCTCAAGGCGCCCGTCGGCGCTCTCCCAGGGCTTCACGCCGCTGCTGATCGTCGGGATGTCGTTGATGGTGGTGGGCTTCGGCTTCAAGGTCTCGGCGGTTCCCTTCCAGGCGTGGACACCCGATGTCTATGTCGGCGCGCCGACGACCGTGACGGCCTTCATGTCGGTCGGCACGAAGGTCGCGGCGTTCGCGGCGCTGGCGCGGGTCTTCGTGCAGGCATTGCAGACGCAGAACTCGCACTGGCAGCCGGTGATGTGGGCGCTGGCCGTGCTGACGATGGTGGTGGGCAATCTGCTCTCGGTCACGCAGCGCGACGTGAAGCGTATGCTGGCGTACTCCAGCGTCGCCACTGCGGGCTATCTGCTGGTGGCGATTGCGACCGGCTCGCCGCGCGCGATGGCCTCTCTGTTTTTCTACCTCGCCGCCTATGCTGTGATGAATGTCGGCGCGTTTGGCGTGACACTGCTGGTGGAGCGCGGCGACGGACGCGGCACGACGCTCGAAGATTTCAACGGGCTGGGGCGGCGTAGCCCCGCGCTGGCGGCAGCGATGGCGGTCTTCCTGTTCTCGCTGGCGGGCGTGCCACCGACGGCGGGTTTTCTGGCGAAATACTTCGTCTTCTACGCCGCGATTGTGGGCAATCAGACGCCGCTGGCGATCATCGGCATTCTGGCGAGCGTACTGGGCATGTTCTATTACCTGCGCGTGGTCTGGGCGATGTACTTTGTGGAGCCGACCCCCGGCGTGGCGCCCGTGGCGATTGCCGAGCCGGAGCCTGCGCTGGCGGCGGTGAGCGTGGCCGCCAATGGCGCGCGCGAGGCGGCAGAGGCTGCGCCTGCGCTGGTCGAGCGGCAGGCCATCGAAGTTCGGTCAACGCTGACGAGCGTGCGGATCAAGACGACGCCCAGCGCGGCAGTGGCGCTGGTGATCGCGGTGGCGCTGACGCTGCTGCTGATCGTGCTGGCCAGCCCGCTCGACGCCTATGCCCAGGTAGCCGCAGCGGCGCTCTTCCGATAGTGCGGAGGGACCCTCACCCCACAGCCCCTCTCCCACAGGAGTGGGGAGTCGGAGACTGTTACTCCACAGCGGAGGCGGCGTCGTCGGTGGCGCTGACCTCGACGCTGATGGCTGCGCCGCTCTCGCTGGCGAGGGTTGGATGCGGGACGATGCGACGCTGGTATGCGCCGCTGCGGGCATTGCGCCAGACATGCAGCAGGTCGCGTCCCATCGAAAAGGTGTCGCGCACGGGATGCACCTTGCTGCCAGACTTGTAGTACCACGACACTGGTACTTCGCGGATGGAGTAGCCGCGTAGCTGGGCGACGTACAGCAGCTCGACATCGAAGCCCCAGCCGGTAATGGTCTGGTGCAGGAACAGGTCGAGCGCAACTTCGCGGCGCAGGCGCTTGAAGCCGCACTGCGTATCGCTTATTCCGGGCAGCAGCAGGCGCCGCACAGCGAAATTGAACCCGCGACCCATCAGATGCCGATACACTGGCTCGCCGAAGCGCTGGGCGCCGGGAGCCTCGCGCGAGGCGATCAACACGTCCGCATCGGGGCTTTCAGCGGGGCTGAAGCGCGATAGCTCCTGGACGGGCATCGAGAAGTCGGCGTCGGCCAGAAAGATCCACGCGCCCTGCGCCGCCAGCGCGCCCGCCTGCACGGCGGCGCCTTTGCCTGCGTGGGGTATCTCGATCAGCCGCAGCGCGTGCCAACGGCCCATCCATGCGCGCACGACAGCGGCGGTGGAATCCTCGCTGCCGTCGTCCACCACGATCACCTCGGCCAGATAGTCCTGCCGCGCCAGTTCGTCGTGCAGGCGCGCGAAGCTCTCCGGCAGCCTGCGCGCTTCGTTGTAGGCCGGGATCACAATCGAGAGTTGCGGTCGGGTCGCGGCTGCGCTCACCAGCGCCTCGCTTTCATCTGCCCCGGAACCGGGCGCGCGCCTCTCGGTCGCGCGCGTTGCCTCACCCACACCTAGTTGTACGCCGAAGTATGCATGCAACGCACATCAACCAGAAGAAAAGCTCGGTACGCGCTGGCGCGCCGCCCGCTTTGCATCCAGCCAGATCAGCCGGCGATGATGGCATCACGCGGGGCGCGGGCGCGTTCCAGGCGGCCAGCGGCGGCGATAGTCTCGCCGAGCGGACGCGATGGGCCACTGGCGCGCGCCAAGGCGCCGGAGACGTGCGGCGCAGGCTCCGGCGCGGGATGTCGCGCGGGCGCGCAGAGCGCATTGCACAGCACGTCATCCATCGTGTCTACGGGAATGATCGTGAGCGCCTCCCTGACCTCCACTGGCAGCTCGTCGAGATCCTTGAGATTGCGGCGCGGCAGCATCACGGTCATGATGCCAGCGCGGTGCGCGGCGAGCGCCTTCTCTTTGACACCGCCGACCGGCAGCACGCGCCCACGCAGTGTGATCTCGCCGGTCATGGCGACATCGCGGCGTGTCTCGCGGCCAGTCAGCGCGGAGATCATGGCGATTGCCATCGTCACGCCAGCGGATGGGCCGTCCTTCGGGATGCTGGCGGCTGGCAGATGGACATGGATGTCAACGCGCTCATAGAAGTCGGGGGCAAGGCCGAGCGTGTCGGCGCGAGCGCGAATGTAGGTGAGCGCGGCTTGCGCCGACTCTTTCATGACATCGCCGACCCGCCCGGTGAGCATGATGGCGCCGTGGCCCGCCACCGCCATGACCTCGACGGTGGTCAGGTCGCCGCCAGCGGCGGTCCAGGCGAGGCCCGTGGCTACGCCGACCTCATCGCGCTCCTCAGCCTCCGTGGGAAAGTGTTTCTGCTGGCCGAGATATGCGGGGACGCGCTGGGCGGTGACGTGCGCCTTGTGGCGGCGACCCTCGGCCACGCGCCGCGCGACCCGCCGCATGATCGCCCCCAGCTCGCGTTCCAGATTGCGCACGCCAGCTTCATAGGTGTATTCACGGATGATACGGCGCACGGCGTCATCGTCGATCTCAATGCGCGCTTCGGTGAGGCCAGCGTCTTTCATCTGCCGGGGAATGAGGAAGCGGCGTGCGATGTGTACTTTCTCCTCCTCGGTGTAGCTGGGCAGCTCGATGACCTCCATACGGTCGCGCAGGGGCGAGGGAATGGTGTCCAGCACGTTGGCGGTCATGATGAAGAGCGCCTGCGACAGGTCGTAGGGAACCTCCAGGTAATGATCGGAGAAGCTGTTATTCTGCTCCGGGTCGAGCGCTTCGAGCAGCGCAGCAGCGGGATCGCCCCGGAAGTCGGCGGCGAGCTTGTCGATCTCATCGAGGACGAAGACGGGGTTCACCACGGCTGCCTGTTTCATCGCCTGGATGATGCGGCCCGGCAGCGCGCCGACGTAGGTGCGGCGGTGGCCGCGAATCTCGGCTTCGTCGCGCACGCCGCCCAGCGAGACGCGCACGAATTTGCGACCCAGCGCCTCGGCGATGCTGCGGCCCAGCGAGGTCTTGCCCACCCCCGGCGGCCCCACCAGACATAGAATTGGTGTGCGCCCCTCCGGGGCGAGCTTGCGCACCGCCATATACTCGATGATGCGATCCTTGACTTTGTTCAGACCATAATGACGCTCATCGAGCAGGTCGGCGACGCGGCGCAGATCGAGGTGATCCTGCGTGCGCGTGGTCCAAGGCAGCGAGGCGAGCCAGTCCAGATAAGCGCGCAGCACGCCGTGCTCTGGCGCCATGGATGGCATCGCTTCAAGACGCTCCAGTTCGTGCTCAGCTTTATCGCGCGTCTCCTGGGGCATGCCCGTGGCTGCAATGCGATCGCGCAGCTCCTGTACATCGCGCACGGCGGGGTCGTGCCCGGTCAATTCGCGCTGGATGACGCGCATCTGCTCCCGCAGGAAATATTCGCGCTGGCCATCATCGACTTCTTGCTGCACGTCATCCTGAATCTTCTTCTCCATCTCCAGAACGGTGTTTTCCCGCTGGAGCAAGATGATAGTGCGGCGCAGTCGTTCAGCCGGATCGAGCGTTTCGAGGATGTCCTGGCGTACCTGGATAGAGGGCTCTAGCTGCGCTACTACGTAGTCTGCGAGGGCGCCGGGACGATCGATATTGAGCGCCTGAATGTACGCTTCCTCGTTGAAGCGCTGGCTCAATGTTGAGATGGCCCGGAATGTGCTGAGTGCCGTGCGAGCAAGGGCCTCGAGTTGCGTCGAATGGGACGTTGGCTCTTCGTAGGCCAGGCCGCGCACCCGTCCGTAGGGTGTACGCTGAGTCCAGCGCTGAATCCGGAAGCGACGGACGCCCTGCACGACGACGCTAGTGGTGTTATCTGGCATGCGCAGTACTCGGTTGATAACACACTCTGTTCCCCACTCGTAGATGTCTGTGGGGATAGGATCAGAGATGCGCTCAGAGCGCTGCGCAACGATGAGGATGGTATGGTCAAGCGCGGCGGCGGCTTCGACAGCATTCAGGGCGGGCGCGTGCTCGACGAACAGAGGAGCGACCATGTGAGGCAAGAGGACGGTGTTTCGCACGGGAAGGACGGGTAATTCGCGCGCGAGGCCACCAGCCGCATGGTCATCGGAACCGTGACGTAGATCGTCAAGCCCGATGAAATCACTTTCCAGGCTCGGCGCTACAGTTCGCGCGCGACGTCTGGGTCGGCGCTCATTCTCCATGTTCCGTATCCTCCCGGTGGCCTGGCGTCCACCGGAGCGCATCGCAGGGCGTATCGCGCTTCGAGCGCGAAATGCGCGCTGTTCACCAGGTTCTCGCCTATGTGCAGTATATCGCAGGCAGGCAAGCCGTACAAGCGAGCGGGTCGAGGCGCGCTCCGATGGGTTTCACAGGGTTCATAACGTCTCATTGCCGCCGATGGGCACAAGGAGCGCCAGAAGGCGAGCTGAGGTCATACCGGTCGCTAATTGACAAGGTGTGACACGCTGTTACATAAGGAATGGTGACCCGTGCAGCGCGCCGCAACCGGGAGCGATAGGCGGTGTAGGAAGAGGAAAGTGGGGGGGCGCATGTGATGATGTGGCGTATCGTGAGACTTTGCGCGAGCCATGTGCGTTGTCAAATCTGTTACAGGATGGTTTGACAAATCGGGCGCTCGGCGCAAGACGCCACGCAGCGCCAGCCGAACTGCCGACCGAGTGTCATATGAGGATTTCTCCCGTATGACCTCCGGCTATGTTCGAACACCATCTTACGAGGACGATGTATAGTAGATTGAGTGCGGTATTGAGCTCTGGCATGGTGGATGCAGCTGGGTCGGTGGTGGTGGTGGTGGTGGAAAAAACGGTTGTGGTGGGCCTTGAAGAATCTGTCGCCCCACATCTGATGAAGAACGACTGCATCAACATCCCCCTACGAGTGGCGATGCGCAGCACACCACGGTCGAGCTAAGAGAGCATACTGGCGCCCAGTCACCCGAAGGGGGCGATTCGAGTGGATTTTGGATTCCCGGAGTGCCGCAAGTGCGGCAATGGCCACCTTGTACCGCTAAGCGATTTTGGCAGTCAAGGCGCGTCGATCACCTACAAGGCGTGGATTTGTACGAATCCACAGTGCCTGTTCAACATCAAAATCCGAAACGGCGACCTGATCGTTAACGAGCCGGTTTCGGATGGTAGCATGTACACCCATCGCGCTCAGCGTTAGAGACGCCGCGCATTCGTGACATCTCCGATTCCCTTGCTCTGCGCGCCTGCTTGTTCTCGCGCGTTGGTAGAGTTGCGGGCGGGTGTGTCATGAATGCGCGGCGTTTTGTGCCATAGTGACGGTGGCGTGTGTACATACTTGACATCTCTCTGTGGCAGTTGCCATAGCCTGGTGAAGGGCAAGGGGTCTGGTCGTGTTCAAGCGATTGCGGGACGGGTTATTCAAGCGGCAGGATGACGAGCAAGACGAG
>DATBTW010000466.1:0-14869 GCA_036559055.1 Ktedonobacterales bacterium | reverse complement strand
GCTCGGCGCCGCCGCAGGCGGGCGCGCCCCCTGCGGCTTGAAAGCCGCTGTCCGCGTGCTCCGGCCTTTCAAGGCCGAGAGCACGGCCCCGCTCCGCGCGCTATTGACACCGCTAATACTTTAGTGCTAAAGTGTCCGTATCGGAAGCGCCGTGACGCGGCTGTATCCGATGCGACATGGGACAGCAGGCAACAGGAGCGGCGCGAAATGGAGCCAGAGCAGCCAGCGCAGGTGGACACGCCGCAGCGCGCGAACGCCGACCTCGCCAGTGTCGATGCCCGGCTGGGTGTGGCGCTGTGGGTGCGGCTCGCCCGCGCCTACCTGCGCAACATCCGGCTGGCGGAGGCGCGACTGCGCGCGTGGGACCTCAGCGTGGCACAGTTCGATGTGCTGGCGCAGGTCGGCGCGCAAGAGGGCATCATCCAGCAGGAGCTGGCGCAGCGGCTACTCGTGACCCAGGGCGCCGTCACCCAGCTTCTCGATAAGCTGGAGCGGCGCGGGCTGATCCGCCGCTGCCCCGATGGTCGCCTCAAGCGTCTCGTGTTGACCGAGGAAGGCCGCCGCCTGCGCGACCGCGTCGTCCCAGGGCAAGAGCAATTTCAAGCCGAGCAATTCGCCGCGCTCACCCGCGACGAGCAACGCCAACTGCTGACGCTGCTGCGCAAACTCGCAGCGCACGGCTGACGAATCACTGACCAACCAGAACCAGACATGAGCGCTCAACCCATGCGCGCTCATGAAGGAGCGCATCTCATGCAACTGACCGGACTGCATCATGTCTCTGCGCTGACCGCGCAGGCCGCCAACAATTTCGACTTCTACACCCGCACGCTGGGCATGCGGCTGGTCAAGAAGACCGTCAACCAGGATGATCCCTCCTCCTATCACCTCTTCTATGGTGATGAGATCGGGCGCCCCGGCACGGAACTGACCTTCTTCGACATCCCGCAGGCCGCGCCCAACCACCCCGGCTACAGCAGCATCTCGCGTATCGCGCTGCGCGTCACCGGGCACGATGCGCTGACCTTCTGGGCCGACCGCTTCGCCACGCTCGGTGTTGAGCACGACCCCATCAGCGTGGAAGCGGGTCGCCATGTGCTGACCTTCCGCGATCCGGAGGGGCAGCGCCTCGCCCTGGTGGACGACACCGATGCCCCGCTGGCGGGCGGAACGCCGTGGGCCAGGAGCAGCGCGCCCACCGCTGTCGGCATCCGTGGGCTGGGCGCCGTGACGCTGACCGTGCGCGCCCTGGAGCCGACCGAGCGCGTGCTGACTGAGGTGATGGGCTTCACGCGGCGGGGTAGCTACGCCGCCAGCGACGGCCCGCAGCGCGACATCATCGTCTTTGGCACGGGCGTTGGCGGCCCTGGCGCCGAGGTACATGTCGATCAGCGCGCCGACCTCGCGCGCGAGCTGCTGGGGCGCGGTGGCGTGCACCACGTCGCCTTCCGCGTGCCTACGCCAGAGCAGCACCTGGAATGGCTCGACAAGCTCGAAGCGGCGCATCTGCGCACCTCCGGCCTGATCGACCGCTTCTACTTCCGCTCCATCTACTTCCGCGAGCCCAATGGCGTGCTGTTCGAACTGGCCACCGACGGGCCGGGCTTCGCGACGGACGAAGATGAGGCGCATCTGGGCGAGGGGCTGGCGCTGCCGCCGTTCCTGGAGCCACATCGCGGCGCCATCGAGGCCAATCTGCGCCCGCTCGATACCGCCATCGCGCAATCCTGACCGACGCAGGACAAACGCCGACAGGTTCACGTCTCTCACCCTTAACTCGGCTGCCGCTTGCGGCTGAGTTGGGGGCGAGACGCACGCAGAGACTTGACAGCCCGCGCGGCTTCCCTGCACAATACGGCATATTCTCTGCTTCATCGCCAGAGCGAATTCGACATGTGCGCCAGAGGCGCTCGTTTGCTGGCGAAACGAGCGTGGGACGTGGGCAAGCAGAGGCCATCATCGGAGACTGCGGGCGGCGCGAGGCCACTGGTACTTGCTGCTGTCAGGTGCGCCAAAGGTCCCTCTCAGGGGACTCTCAGGCGCGTAGCAGTGAGAATGGGGCGCAGCGCGACGTAGTAGAGCATGAGATGGTCTACAGGCTTCTAGCCCCACCAGTCATACCAACCAGAGAAGACGACACTGTGGTCGTCGGCTATCTGATGAACGATAGCGCGCTCGCACGGCGATGTCGCCGTCTGGGCAAGGCGTATTCAGGAGTGACATGGTGCAAGACGATTGGCCTGAGGACGCTCTCTACGCAGGGTTAGTCGCGCGCGATCCGCAGGCGCTCGAAGCGCTGGTACAGCGGTACGCGCGCGAGATCACCTACTTCATTCGGCTGCTGCTGAATGGGGTGGGAACCGCCCAGGATGCTGAGGAGTGCGCCAATGATCTCTTTGTCACGGCCTGGCAGGAGATCGAGTCGTTCACCCCAACCCGTGGTTCATTGCACACCTGGTTGACGATGCGCGCCAAGTATATCGCGCTCGATCGTCGTCGACAGTTGCAGCGGCGTCAGGCATCGGTCACCTCGCTCGATAGCGAGCCGACCGTCAATCGTAACGGCGATACCCGCTCCGGTGAGCGGCAGGTCGCCCAACTGACCGACCACAACATGGAAGGCATCCTCGAGCAGCGCGAGCGACGCGAGGAACTCCGCGCAGCGTTAGAGACGTTACCCGATTTAGACCGCTATCTCGTCTATATGCGGTATTTCCGCCTGGCGAGTACTGAGGAGATCTCGGCCAAGACCAGCCTCTCTCGCCATGCCATAGATACACGTCTCTGGCGAGCGCGCAAGACGCTACGCGACGCCCTTGAGGAGCACAGCTATGAGCGGGTTCGAGCGCTCCAACAACCCGGACAGCCATGATGCGCCGGGCGGAAGCGGACGGCCCTGGCCTGACGACTTCGAGCTAGAGGATCGGCAGTTCGCCGAAGAGCTGCATGCCTTCTTCCCCATCGAGGATGAAGAACTGCCGCCTCTGTATATTCAGACGCTCCTCGAAGAGGAGTCGCAGGCGCCGCTCCGCCGGAGCGATGTGCGCCGCATGACCTACGCCATCAAGCGGCGGCTCGGCCTCCCTCAAAAGCCACTTTTCACCCGCCAATGGGCCCCAGGGGCCTGGGCGCCTGAGATCAACGTCGCGAGCGTGACCACTGCCGCCCGACGCGCGGGGCGCCCCGCGATGGCGCTGGTGGGGCTGCTGATCTTCTGCATGCTCGGTAGCATCCTGATGGCTACTCCGTCATTCGCGCAGGGGCTGCGGCTGATCTTCGGCAATACGGGCGCGCAGCAGGTAGCGCACTACCCCGGCAACGTCGTGCCAGAGAAGCATGTCGGTGGCGCGGCGGCGCTGAGTGAGCCGATGCCGATGTTCTGGATGGGCACCATCTCTGGCTCCTACTTCTACCAGGGCATGCGCACGCTCCCGCAGGAGCAGTACTCGCGCGGGCCGATCATCGACCTGCAATATGTGCTGAGCCAGCGCGATGCGCAGCAGACCGGCTCCGGCATCCTCGACATTCGCGAGTTCCAGATCTCGAACTCGCTGAGCGCGGTCTTGCAGAGCGTGCAAGAAGGCTCGACCAGCCTGGTGACGGTGAATGGACTGAACGCGGTCTATGTGGATGGCATGTGGGTCACGACGCCCGGACAGCGCATCATCTGGCAGAGCGGCACGCGCAGCATGCTGATCTTCGAGCAGGACGGCGTGATCTTCTGGATCGTCGGCGACCAGCGCGACGGCCTCGGTGAGGCGCAGCTGGTGCAGTTCGCCAATCAGATGACGCCTGCGACGATGAGCGCCCTCGTGCAGCCGAACCTTTTCAGCGTGCGCATGATCGGCGCGGAACTCAGCGCCAGTCTGCGCGACCCCATCGGCTATAACACCGAGGTGCTGTCGCTGATTCCCCGGACTTCTTCGCCAGAGACCGCCGCTGGCGAGTTCGTCACCCCGGGGCAGCCGCCGCAGCCCACAACGCCGCTCAGCTGATGCTGCGGACGATACGGTGGTCGTGGCTCCGCGCAGGCCAGCCTCGTGACCAACGCAGCGCGCGCGCCTGGCGGGGGCGCGGCGCTGGCGAGCGTCACCTGGCTGGCGTTCCGGCGATCCTGCTGCTGGCGCTGGTCGCGCTGATGGCGGCCTCGTGCGGCTCGACCAGTCATCCCCCGACCAACCAGCCAGCGCCAGACGCTCAACAGGTTCTGCGCGACGCTCTCTTCACCAGCGCCACGGATAGCGCAGGCGCCCCCACCATCGCCAGCTACGACCCCATCCAGGCGCATGACCCGGCCTCGACGACGCTGGCAACGCTGATCTATCCGTCGCTCGTCACGCTCGACTCGCAGCTCACTGTGCGGCTGTGGGCCGCCGAGAGCATGAGTGTCAGCCCGGACGGCAAGACGATCACCTTTGCTCTGCGCTCCGGGATGCGCTTCAGCGATGGCGAGCTGATCAATGCGCAGACATTCGCGTTCGCGCTCAACCGCGCGCTCGATCCGTGCAACGCGGCGCCTCTGGCGTGGTATCTCTATCCCATCGCCAACGCCGCCGCCTTCAATCAGGAAGCCTGCGCTGCGCCCGCGCAGGATGGCATCGCCGGGCCGATCACCACGCTCATCGGCATTGGCCAGCCCATCACCGTCGTTGACCCGCTTACCCTCACCCTCACGCTGGGGCAGCCATCCATGCGCCTGCTTGCCGCGCTCACCCAGCCCATCGCGTTCGCTGTGCCACAGCAGCTCGTGCAGCAATACGGCGCCCAGTGGACGAGCCATCTGACCGACCACAATGGCTTCGGCGGAGGCCTCTTCCTGGTGAAGCGCTCCCCAACCACTGGGAGTGTGCTGCTGGCGCGCAACGCTGCCTTCTGGGGAGCGGCCCCACGCCTGCGCGAGATTATGTATCATCTCTACAACACGAGCAACGCCGCCCAGGCCTACAGCGACTATCAGGCGGGCAAGCTCGACATCGGCTATCCGGCGCCTGCGCAAGCGGCCGCGCTCCCCAAGAGCGCGGCCGCACAGTCCACGCCACTGCTGCGTATCGTCTATCTGGGGTTGAACTGGCATATCGCGCCGTTCAATGAGCAGAATATGCGCGAGGCCATCGCGCAGGCCATCGACAAGCAGTCCATCGCCACGCAGACGCTTGGCGGCCAGGTCATCGCGACCAATCATATTGTGCCGCAGGGGATGGTGGGGTATAATCCGGCGCTCGTCGGGCCAGATTCGTCGCAGGCGCTGGGCGGTTCGACAGCGGCGGCTGTAAAACTGGCGCAGGCATTTGCGTCTAGCGCATGTAGTGGCGCCTTTGGCGCCTGTCCGGCCATCACGCTCGAAGCGCCTGCGGAAGACCCCAACGCCAGCGTCGTCGCCGCCGACATCGCGCAGATGTGGCAGCGTGTCGCGCCAGGGTATCCGCTGACGGTGCGCATCGAGCCGCAGGCAGAGCTTCAGCAGCGCGAGCAGAGTGGCGCGGCGCAGTTCTATCTGGATACCTGGGTGGCCGCCTATCCCGATGCGCAGAATGCGCTCGGGCGGTTCACGCCCAGCACGCCAGGGGTCAGCGGCAGTGTCAATCTGCCCGACGCCAAGGCGTTGCTCGCCACCGCCGATGCCGAGCAAGACCCGACCCAGCGCGCGAAGGATTATCAGGCGGCAGAGCAATTGCTTGTAAGCGCGGTAGCGGTCATCCCGCTCTATCAGGAGCAACTGCACTGGCTGGCATCGGCGCGCGTACAGAACGTGGTCTTTGATCCGATGGGCCAGATGTCGGTCTACGACGCGCTGCCATCGGTCGTTATCATGCAGCATGCCTAGCCTGGCCGGGCATGGCAAGCCGTGTTGGTGTACTGTGTGCGAGCGCATGTGAGCAAAGACTCATTTGAGGTGTAGTACCACGTAGTATCGGGCAGAATGCCGGGCGTCGTATGGGGCGCCGCCCGCCAGCATCCTGATCGAAACCCTGATCGAAACCCTGATGCGCGGCTTGGCTGATCGGTGAAAACGCCAGAACGACGCGAGGCGTTAAACTGGTCGCCAGCACTGATTCCTTGGCGTTTGCGGGCATGTACGCCAGCCCTGTGTATGGTATAATGCTGCACAACTCGCCCCCGTTCCGAAGAGCCAGTAGTGGGCCGTCAATGGTTTCGCGTAGATCACGCCGCGAAACCAGTGAGCGATCCGTGGTGGCGCCACGCGGAGAGCGGAGCGGCGGGGCCTGTGTGATCTGGCTTGTTACCAGCCCCCTGTGTGAGGACGCAGGTGTGTGCGAAGGCAGGCCAACGAAAGGCGACGTATGGACCAGATTCTGTCGAATCTCCCCGTGCTCATCATTGCGGTGCTGCTCGTCGGGTTCCTGGTATTTACCGGATTCCGCATCGGCCCGCGCTTCCTGATCCGTCGTATTGCTGGCCTCGTGTTCGTCGTTCTGGGTGTCACGTTCGTCACCTTCATTCTCGGGTATTTCGCCCCCGGCGACGTTGTCGTCAACCAGCTCGGCGTCCACTACACCCCCCAGTTGGCGCGAGCGCTCCGCCACCTCTACGGCCTTGATCAGCCGTGGTTTGTGCAGTACGGTACCTACCTCAATAACCTGCTCCACTTCGACCTGGGCCGCTCCTGGCTGAACTACTCGGAGACCGTGTGGAGCATCCTCAGCCTGTTCGTTCCCGTCTCGGCGACGCTGGGACTCAGCAGCCTCGTGCTGGCGATCATCATGGGCATCCCGTTGGGCATGATCGCCGCCGTGCGCGCGAACACCCGCTACGACACCGTCATCCAGACCTTCTCGCTGGTGTTCTTCGCGCTGCCCAGCTTCGTCATCATCCCCTTCTATCAGCTGGCGATGATCTGGCTGAATAACCAGGGCTTACCGCACTTGCAAGTCTCTGGCTGGGGTACGTGGGATACCATGCTGGCCCCCATCGTCATCACCGCGATCAACAGCTTCGCGGGCTACCTGCGCTTCACCCGCACCAGCCTGCTCGAAGTTCTGCGCCAGGACTACGTGCGTACCGCGCGCGCCAAGGGTCTTTCCGAGCGCCTCGTGCTGTGGCGCCATGCCTTCAAGAATGCGCTGCTACCGCTCATCACGATCACTGGGCCGTCGATCGGCTTCGTGGTGACGGGCCTGTTCATCACCGAGAACCTCTTCAACATTCCTGGTATCGGCCAGGAGGGAATCAACGCGATCGTCTCGCGTGACTTCCCCGTCGTGCAAGGCATCACCATCTTGCTGGCGGTCACGGTCGCCCTGATGAACCTGGTCACTGACGTGGTGTACGGCCTGATCGACCCACGTATCAAAGTCGCCTAGAGTCGCCTAGCCGCGGGTCGGCAATGGCGCCGACCCGCCGAGGATACGGAGGATATCCCCCGGCGCACTGCGTACAGGCCAGGTCCGGGTGAGAGGAGTGTCGAATGAGGATTGAAGAGCAGCCTGATAACTTTCAGGCGCTAGATACCGTCGGAGCGGTCGGTCACGAGATCAATTCGCCCCAGGGCATCGCCGCGCTCGGCGGCCCCGAGGGCAAGCTGGATAGCCTGTCGCAGGCCGAACTCGACCGCCGCGCAGAAGTCGAGACACGCGAAGCGACCACTGAGGGCCAGACGCTCTCACCATTGCAGGCTTCGATGCGCCGCCTGGGCCGCGACCGCCGGGCCATGATCTTCCTGGCGCTGGTGCTGATCTTCATCGTGTCCAGCTATGTAGGCCCGCTGATCTATACGCGCGTTGGCCCCAACATCCTGGGCGGCCCAACCGGGCTGGATACCCTGACGCCTCTCCAGTACCATAACTACACCAGCAACGACCTCAGCCGCCCCGACGCGCTCAGCTCCGCCATCCACCCGCTGGGGACTGACGCCCTTGGCCGCGACATCCTCGCGCGTCTCTTTGCGGGCGTGAACGTCTCCATCGAGGTGGCGCTGCTGGTGGAGATTATGGATGTCGGTCTGGGAGTCACCATTGGCACGCTGGCGGGCTACTATGGCGGCTGGCTGGCCACCTTCCTCGACCGCTTCACCGACCTGATGTTCGCCTTCCCTGGCTTGCTCTTCGCCATTCTGGCGGCGGCGACGCTTGGCCCGGCCTTCCAGGATCGACTCGGCCTGCCAGGCCGCCTGATCCTCGTCAGTATCGCGCTGGGCATATCCGTCTGGCCCTTCATGGCGCGTCTGGTACGCGGCCAGACGCTGCAACTGCGTGAGCAGCAGTTCATCGAGGCGGCGCGCCTTGTGGGCAGCTCGAATGGGCGCATCATCATGCAGCACATCGTGCCAAACCTCTTCAACATCGTGATCGTGGCCGCCGCGCTCGACGTGGTGAATACGATCGTGAGTGAGGCGGTCATCTCGCTGCTCGGCCTGGGCGTGCAGACGCCAGGCTCCAGCCTGGGCCTGATGATCAACGACGCGACGGCGCAGATCGCGCTGAATCCGTGGGAGGTCGTCTGGCCGACCATTGCGCTGTCCGTTCTCGTGCTCGCCTTCTCCTTCCTGGGCGATGGTGTGCAAGACGCTTTCAATCCGCGCACGAAAGACTAGCGGGACGCATCTCAGAGGCAGCGCGCCTCGCGTTGCGCGGTTCACCTGACAGGCGACGAAACGTCAACGTATGCGGGCGTTTGGGTTTGCGGGCATCGGCCAATGGTTCCCAGGTTGGGCGCCGGGCCGATGTCGCCCAGACGCCAGCGTCACACCAGATTCAGAGCCAGAGATGGCGGAGCATATGCGAGCATGGCCGAAAGACTGTTAGACGTGCAGCACCTCCAGACGCACTTCTTCACCCGTGGCGGTGTCGTGAAGTCCGTCGAGGACGTGTCTTTCTACATTAATGAAGGCGAGACGCTCGGGCTCGTGGGCGAGAGCGGCTGCGGCAAGAGCGTGACATCGCTCTCCATCATGCGGCTGGTCGAGAGTCCTCCGGGCAAGATTGTCGGCGGCAAAGTCCTCTTCAATGGCGACGACATCGTCCAGATGGAAGAGGAGGACCTCCACAAGCTGCGTGGCGGCAAGATCGCCATGATCTTCCAGGATCCGATGACCTCGCTCAACCCACTCTTTACGGTCGGGTTCCAGATCGCTGAGGCGGTCAAGACGCACCTGAGGCTCGACGATAAGTCGGCCAATGACCGCGCCGTACAGATGCTCGACCTGGTACGCATCCCTGAGGCGCGGCGGCGCATGAGCCACTACCCGCATGAGTTCAGCGGCGGCATGCGCCAGCGCGTGATGATCGCCATCGCGCTCTCGTGCAACCCCAGTCTGCTGATCGCCGACGAGCCAACCACCGCGCTCGATGTGACGATTCAGGCGCAGGTGCTCGACCTGATGAAAGGTCTGGCGCAGGAGTTCAACACCGCGACGCTGCTCATCACGCACGACCTGGGCGTGGTGGCGGGCACCTGCGAGCGCGTCGCCGTCATGTACGCGGGCCGCATTGTTGAGACGGCGCCGACCCGCGCCGTCTTCAAGAGTCCGGCGCATCCCTATACGCAGGCGCTGCTGAACGCGGTGCCACGCGCCGATACGCCGCGCGGGTCCAAGCTGGCCGCCATCGGTGGTCAGCCGCCGAACCTGGTCAATCTGCCGAAGGGCTGCCCTTTCGCGCCACGCTGCCGCAAGGCGCAGGCGCGCTGTCGCCAGGAGCTACCTCCGCTTGAGACAGTTGGGCCAAATCAGCAGGCCGCGTGCTTCTATCCCTACTAATTCGCCAGTACCCCTGCTGAGCAGGCAATGAAGGGAGCGTTTCCTTTGGCGACGACTATGCCACAACCTGGCGCAGCCGCCCCCCGCCAGGACGATGTTCTGGTCGATATTCGCGGGCTCAAGGTACACTTCCCCATTCGCGGTGGTCTGTTTGGGCAGACTGTCGCGTCGGTGAAGGCCGTCGATGGTGTGGACCTCCAGATCAAGCGCGGCGAAGTGCTGGGCCTGGTGGGCGAGAGCGGCTGCGGCAAATCCACGCTGGGGCGCGCCGTGCTCCAGCTCATCAAGCCGACGGCTGGCACGGTGAACTTCGAGGGTGAAGAACTCACCACGATGGGCGCCGGACACCTGCGCCGCAAGCGCGCCGACATGCAGATGGTCTTTCAGGACCCATTCAGCTCGCTCGATCCGCGCTTCACCGTCGGCACGGTGATCAACGAGCCGCTCAACAACTTCAACTACGGCAACCGCGAGAAGACCGACGAGCGCATCCGCTATCTGTTGCGGGTGGTGGGCATGAGTCCGAACATCCTCAATCGTTACGCGCACGAGTTCTCTGGCGGCCAGCGCCAACGCATCGGCATCGCCCGCGCGCTTGCGCTGAATCCCAAGTTCATCGTCGCCGATGAGCCGATCTCGGCGCTGGATGTCTCGATTCAGGCGCAGGTGCTCAATCTGCTGGCCGACTTGCAGTCCGAGTTCAACCTGACCTACATGTTCATCGCGCACAACCTCTCGGCCATCAAGCACATCAGCACGCGCGTCGCGGTGATGTACCTGGGGCATATCGCCGAGATTGGCCCCGCCGATGAGATCTACTCGAATCCGCAGCACCCATACACCATCGCGCTCCTCTCGGCCAGCCCGTATCCTGATCCCGACATGGAGAAGACCCGCAAGCGCATCATTCTAACGGGTGATGTGCCCAGCCCGGTCAATCCGCCGTCGGGCTGTCCGTTCCATCCGCGCTGCTGGAAGGCGCAAGCGATCTGCCGCGAGCAGTATCCGCCGCTAGAGCCGAAGCCCGGAACCATCGCCAGCCATCGGGCCGCCTGCCACTTCCCAGGGCAGTAGGCCCCCCACCCCCAGCCCCTCCCCCGCTTTGCGGGAGAGGGGAGCAGTTTGCGAGACGCCGCGCGTGGGATTCTCCCTGGCGCGGCGTCTCGCTGTGTCGTTTGCCCCTTGCGGCGAGGGGGCGCTATAGGGCATCATCCAGAAGGATGAACGAGGATGACTGGCCAGGCCGGACTGGCGAGACGAGGAGGTTTCAGCTCCATGCCCACGCGCGATCAGATTACGGCTGCTCTGGCGACCCAGCGCGAGCGGGTCGAGCGCTGGTTTCGTGCGCTCTCAGATGACGAGATGCAGCGCCCGCTGACGAAAAGTGAGGTGGAGGGCGGCGCGATGTGGACGCCCAAAGATCACCTGGCGCACATCATCGGCACGGAGCGCTATTTCCAGGGGGTCATCCGGCGGGCGCTGGAGGGCGCAGCTGACCCTTGCGGCTTCTTCACCGTCACGGGCCACGATGGCGATGAGGCGCGCCTGGCGGTGGCCAATCCGGCGAATGAACAGGCGCGCGCGAAGTACGCCGATCAATCCGCCGAGGCACTCTTTGGCCGCATCGAGGGCACGCGCCAGGCGACCCTCGCGCAACTGGCGGGGGTGGATGACGCGCAGCTCACGCAGCCCGTGCCGCACTCACCCTTTGGCGATGGCTCGCTCGGCGCCCTCTTCATGACCATCGCGCTGCATAGTCGCCAGCACCTCGGCTGGCTGGATGAGGCGCGCGCCGCGCACGAGCCGGAGCAATCGCCGCAGTCGTAGCGCAGCCAATCAGCCCCGCATTGACGCCTGCCGCGCCCTCCGCCATAATGGGTGGACGCGCGCCAACCCGCGACGAGCTGACGCATCTGAGCGCGCGGGCGCGGCGGACGCGCAACTGAAGCAGAATGGATGCGGAATCGGGAGGCGTGGGCAATGACGAATTGGACGCCACGGCGGGGCGCTGGTGGCAGCGACCGCGATGCGAACCGAGACGTGAGCCGACGCATGCGCCAGGTCAAAGAGATGGTGCGCCTGGGCGCTGTGCTGCGCGCCGAGCTGGGCCTGGAGCGCATCTGCGCCGAGGTGGTTGAGTCGGTGAGCGCCTCAGTCGGCTTTCGCGTGGCTGCGCTGAACATTGTGCGGCCCGATAGCGACTATGTCGAGGTGATGGCGACGACCGGCCTGAGCGAAGCCAATCGTCGCGAGTTGAAGCAGCATCCGCCGCGCCTCCAGGCGCTCATCGCCGTGATGCGCCCGCAGTTCTGCCGCAGCCGCTCGTATTTCATTCCCCACCAGTACTACCTGCAAGTGGTCAACGCCGTGGGCGGCGTCATCGAGGGGCCGCCGCCGGGGCAGACGCCTATGCCCAGCGCGTCGTCCGACGCTTGGCATCCAGAGGATGTGCTGCTGGCTCCGCTGGTCAGCCCGCGCACGGGGCAGTTGCTGGGCGTGCTCTCGCTCGATCAGCCCGACGACGGCCTCACGCCCTCGCTGGAGACCATCGAGATCATCGAACTCTTCGCCAATCAGGCGGCGCTGGCGATCGATACCAGTCGCATCTTCGCCGAGCGCGACTACGAGCGCCAGATGATCGCCCAGGGTTTGCGCCGCCTGCGCTACCATCTGGATCTGGCACGCAATCGCGATCTGCGCCTGCCCGTCCCGCCGCTCAACAACGCGCTCGACCCGCTGGCCATCTCGCTCAATGACGTGCTCGACGCATTCAACGCGATGCTGGCGGATGTGCGCTCGGCGAGCGAGATGGTCAATCAGCATGCCTCGGAGGTGCGCGCCGCCGCCACCTATCTCGCCGAGAGTGGCGTGGAGCAGGCCGGACGCATTCTGGATCTCTCGACGGCGGTTAATAGCGTCTCAGAGAACGTGCGCCACATCGCGACGGCCGCTATCCAATCGAGCGAGGTGGCGCAACTGGCCAGCGAGCTCTCGCGGTCGGGCGCCGAGCATACCGCGCTGGCCAGCGAGGGCATGGCGCGTGTGCGCGAGTTGACGTTGCAGATGAAGAAGAAGGTCAAACGGCTGGGCGAGAGCGCCCAGGAGATTGGCGACATCGTGCAGCTCGTCGGCGACATCGCCGCGCAGACCAACCTGCTCTCGCTGAATGCCTCCATCGAGGCGGCCCGCGCGGGCGAGCACGGGCGCGGCTTCGCGGTGGTCGCGCAGGAGATTCGGCGGCTGGCGACCACCGCCTCCGACGCCACGCGCCAGATTCAGACGCGCATCCAGGGGGTGCAGAACGAGACGAATCAGGTGGTGGTGCAGATTGAGCACGGGGTCGAGCAGGTAGTGGCGCAGTCAGAGTTCGTCAACCAGGCGGGCGCCGCGCTGGCCGAGGTGGAGCAACTCAACCAGCGCCTGGCCACCGATGTGCAGCAGATCAGCGATGTCGCCAAGGAGCAGGCGCTGGCCGCTACCCATGTCGCCACCGACATCAAAGAGCTGGCGGATATCTCGATGCAGAGCAGCCAGAGCATGGAGCAGGCGCGCGCCTCGATGGATTACCTCGTCGATCTGGCGGATGCGCTCCAGCGGCAGATTGGCTCCTTCCACCTGCGCGAGAACATCGCCAGCGCTCTGGGACGGCCCACCACGCCGCTGGACGCCCCCACATCTCCGGCGTTGCCGCAGATCGGCCAGCTCTCGCCGCAGTTGAACGCGCAGAGTGGCTGGCTGCATCGCACGACACTGGCTCCCACTGCGCCACCCACACGCAATCTGGCTGACTATCCGGATCCGCAGACTCTGCCCATGCCCAACGCCAGCCTGCCGCGCATGGCGCAGCATCAGCCGCGCACACTGTCAGACCTGCTCCATCCGGACCAGCAGGCGGCGTCCGCCCCCCCGCCGCTGGCGGAGACGATGCCCGCGCTCAACCGCGCGCATGCGGGGCTGGAGGAGTTGCTGGCGTCGTCGGGCGCGCTACGTCCAACTCCCTTGCCCGACGCCCTGCCCGACGCGCTGCTCCCCAAGCAAGCGGCAGAGGGCGCGCAATCAGGCGCAGCCGAGGAGCCAGTTCCCGTCCTCGAAGCCGAGGCCAACGGCGACGCGCCGACATCCAGCGCGGACTCCGAGTAGAGGCGCGGCCCCCACCTCTAGCCCCTCCCCCGCCAAGGCGGGAGAGGGGAGCCACGCTGGCGTCGTCAAATGCCCGTTGCGCTGTATTCCACGCCGTCGTACTGTGCCCAGGCCTGCTGGGGCGACAGGTGATCCCAATTGAAGTGGCGCGCGCTCGCCGTATGGAGGTTGGCGATGCCGATCTCGTGGCCGATCGTGCCATCGCCCGGACTCGTGCTGGGGATGTAGATCACCACGGAGACTTCCCAGCCAGCGGGGATGGTGAAGTACTGACCCGTCCAGAGCGCGCGCTGGATCGTGAAGACATCCCATTGGGCGTCGCTGAGCGAGGGAGACGGGAGCTGGACGCTCACATATTCGATGGTCACATCCGCCAGCGTCTGCATCTCCCCGCCTTCGAGGTGGCCTCGCAACGTGGTGACCGCGCCCAACTCGGCTCTGAAGGCCGCATCTGGCGGCACGGTGGCAGTGGCCGCATCTGACGGCACAGTCGGAGACGCGACAGTCGCAAGCTGTGTCGGCGGCGCAGACGCCGCAGGTGGCGCAGGGACGATTGCAGAGGGAGCGCAGGCCGAGAGCGACAGGCACACGCTGGCGAGGGCAAGGAGAGCGACACGCAGGTTGCGAGACATCTCATCCTCCTCAGTGCCGCTCCTTAGAGCAAATTTGCAAAGGTTGAGCAGACGACCTGCGGTGGCCATCGCGCTTAGCTGTGTCCACCCACAGGACGCCTGTTCCAGCTTTCTGCACTTTGCTCTAGCTCTAGCAGAACCCAACCAACCGTACAGCACATCTCCTCGACTGTCAAGCAGAAACGATTGCCACGCGCGCAATCCTTGCCGTGGGTTCCCCCTCCCCCTCGCAAGGGGAGGGGGACAGGGGGAGAGGCGTCGTCGTCTACAAAACGAACAGGACGCCAACCAGCGGCGTCCTGTATGCATTTTCGGTGGGAATTCACGCGCCGTGCGCGATCACAAGCCAAACCGTGGCTCAGACGCGCATCAGGCGGTGGTT
>DATBTW010000465.1:0-5256 GCA_036559055.1 Ktedonobacterales bacterium | reverse complement strand
GGCGAGATGGTAAGCGACACATCCAGGCGTCGCCCATCCTTCCTCACGCGCACGGTCTCGAAATGCTCGACACGCTCCCCAGCGCGGATTCGCGCGAGGATGACATCCTCCTCCTCGCGTCGTTCGGGCGGAATCAGGGTGAGCACTGACCGTCCGATGATCTCTTCCGGAGCGTAGCCAAACATACGCTCGGCGCTGGCGTTCCAACTGGTGATGATGCCCTCCAGCGTCTTGCTGGCGATCGCGTCCGAGGACGATGACACGATAGCGGCCAGATGCGCCGCCGCCGCGTCAGCCTGCTTACGCTCGGTGATGTCGTAGAGGCAGGTGATCACGCCAGTGACCTGACCATGCTGGTTTCGGAGAAGCTGCGGGTGGGCTACGACAGAGCGGCGGGATCCGTCAGGCCGCTCGATGAGACACTCAGCGTCGAAGTCGTCGAGGGCTTCGCCACACAGCACGCGTGCGGTTGGGCATTCTTCGTGCGACATGGGCCGACCATCCGAAAAGTAGCGCTTGAACGACCCACAATACCGCTCACCGGGGTCACCAGTCACGGGCGCGCGTCCCCACAGCTCGATTGCGTGCTGGTTGTACTCCTGAATCAGGCCACTGGCATCGCAGGCATAGATGGCTACTGGAACCAGGCGAAACAGCGTGCGGTACCGCTCCTCACTCGCCGTCACCCACTGGTGCGCCAGCGTCGAGGCTGTCACATCGACCGCATGGATGAGCACGCCATCTACGGCGCCCGCCTCGTCGCGAGTGGGCTGATACACGACGTTGAAGCGCCGATCTTCGAAGGACCCGTCATCGTTGGGGCCGAGTCGGAACAGAGCCTCGCTGCTCTCATGGCGTTCGCCGGTTGCGTAGACGCGATCCAGCAGCTCGAAGACCCCCTGCCCTTCCAGTTCGGGCAGCGTCTCTCGGATAGATTTGCCGAGGACGTCGCGTCCCATCCCAATCGTCCGCTGATACATCGGATTAGCGACTTCACAGATATGGGCTGGTCCACGCAGCAGGGCAATGGCCGCCGGAGCCTCCATGATAAGGTCGTGCAGGCGCTGCCGCTGGGCCTCGGCGCGCCGCAACGCCAGCCGCTCGCGAGCGAGCAGATCTGCTCGCTCATCCTGCATCTGCTGGTGTTCGATAGCCAACACAACCGTCCGGGTAACGAGCTGAATCAGGTGGAAATCATCCTCGGAGGGCGAGCGGGGCTGGCGATAGTACATAGCAAACGTGCCGAGGACGCGTCCGGCGTGATCAATCAGCGGAGTCGACCAGCATGCGCGCAGCCCATGCGACAGAGCCAGGGCGCGGAAGTCCGCCCACAGTGGGTTGGTGGCGATATCTTCGACGATGACCGCGCGCCCGGTGAAAGCGGCTGTGCCACAGGAACCAGCAGCGGGGCCAATCCGCATGCCGTGGATGGCCTGGTTGTATGTTTCCGGCAGGTCAGGAGCCCCGCCATGCAGCAAGCGCTGCCCATCGCGATCGAGCAGCAGAATCGACGCCAGCACGCCATCCTTCGAGTTCGCTTCGACCCAGCGCGGGATCGCCTCAAGGATGTGCGAGAGCGGAAGGCCCTGCGAGATCATCTCCAGAACCTGCGACTGTCCATCAAGCAGCGCTTCTAGGCGCTGATAGCGCGCGTTCGCGCTTGCGCTCGCCCTGGCCTTCGGTGTTTTCTCCACTGATGTTCCCATAGCCAGCATCTCACGTTTGGATATCCCTGGCGCCTCCGGGCACGCTTCGACGAACCCAGGCGCGTATGGGAGTATGGCGGTTGCCTTCTGATCCGAAGCGTCGTAACGCAGGCATTATGGCGCCCGCCGGGGAGGCCCGCAAGTCACAATGACGGGTCAGAAGCGCCACATTCTTCTCGCACGGCAATCAGGGTCGCCAGAAGGCAAAGAGTGGGCGCAACCCCCTCCGCGCGGCAACGATAGCGTGCGAAGGCGCAAGTGGCATGCCACACCAGGTGATCAGCGTCACCAGCGTCACGAGATGCTCCACAGTCGGGTGGCGAGCCTACCATTGACGGCGAGTGAGCGCCAGGGTCAGCGCGAAGGCGCCGACGATGATGAGCGCCAGGGCCACCATCGCCAGCCACGACAGCCCGATCGCGCCGAGGATGTAGAGGCCAAAGCGCGCCGTCAGGCTGGGCTGATGGGGAAAGACATCGACCAGCGATTCCGTCAGCGCCACCACCAGCAGCGAGGCGGCCCATGCGGCCGCCAGCAGCGCCACGCCCATCGCCAGGCGGGTCAGGCGCAGATGGCCAGGCGTATGCTCGGTGTCATAGACGGTGGCGGGCCTGCGCACGGCGTGCTGGCGCCCGACATAGCGATTGAAACGCAGCGCGGGGATCAGCCCAGAGTCCGACATGCGGGCAACCCGCTTGCGCTTATGCGTAGTGGAGAATGCACCGTCGGGCGCATCCGTCACATCCGCCGCATCTGGCCCGCCGCGATGCCCGGTCGTGCGACGCACGCCTCTGGGCGGCCGGGTGTGGCGCGGCTGCGGCGTCGTCATCGGCGCGGCCTCAGCGGATGGCTCAGCGGGTGGCGAGGCGGGTGGCGTCGTCGATGGCGTCGTCGATGGCGTCGTCGATGGCGTCGTGGATGGCGAGGCGCTCTCTGGAGCGATATGTTCGTTCATCAGGTCGCCTCCCGCTGGGACATCGCGCCGCCCCGGCAGCGTCTCATCGCTCGCCATTACCTGCCATTGTCTGCCACCCTAGAGTAGCCTATGCGCCGGGCCACGTCAAAGCGGCCACCCTTGCTCCTTTCCCTCAGCTGATGGCCGCCAGCGCCTGATCGAGATCCTCGATCAAATCATCGGGATGCTCCAGCCCGACCGAAAGGCGCAATAAGTTCTGCGGTGTGCGCGAGTCTGGCCCCTCGATGCTGGCGCGATGCTCGATCAGGCTCTCCACGCCGCCCAGGCTGGTCGCGCGGGTGAAGACGTGAGCAGCGCCCGCCACCGCCAGCGCCTCCTGCGCGCCACCGCGCACCTGAATCGAGAGCATGCCACCGGCGAGCGACATCTGCCGCTGCGCCACCGCATACCCCGGATGACCGGGCAGCCCCGGATAGTGAACCGCTTCGACGGCAGGCTGGGCGGCCAGGAACTGCGCCACTGCCAGCGCATGCTCGGTATGCCCACGCATGCGATAGGCCAGCGTGCGAATGCCGCGCAGGGTCAGCCAGCTATCGAATGGCGAGAGCACCGCGCCGAGCGTCCCCTGGATGGCGTGGATGCGGGCGAAGCGCTCATCGCCCGCCCGCGCGATCACCGCGCCGCCGAGTGTGTCGCTGTGGCCGCCGAGATATTTGGTGGTGGAGTGGACGACCAGATCAGCGCCCAGCGCAAAGGGTCGCTGCGCCACGGGGGTGGCCCAGGTGTTGTCGCAGGCCACCACGGCGCCCACCCGATGCGCCAGCGTGCAGAGCGCCGCGATGTCGCTCATCTTCAGCAGCGGATTGGATGGCGTCTCGACCCACAGCAGTCGTGTCGTGGGACGCAGCGCCGCCTCGACCGCCGCCAGATCGCTCATATCGACGAAATCGACCGCCAGCCCCCAGGGGACGAAGACCGAGCGGAGCTGTTTGGCCGTGCCATGATAGACATCGCTGGGCGCCAGCACATGGTCGCCAGGGGCCAGCGACTGAAAGACCGCCGCGGTGGCCGCCGAGCCAGAGGCGAACGCTGCGGCCACCGCGGCGTCCTCGGCGCCGCCTTCGAGGGTCGCCAGCAGGCGCTCCAGCGCGATGCGGGTAGGATTCTCGGTGCGGATATAGATGTAGCCGTGGGAATAGGCGCCATCTGGCTCACGCTGGAAGGTGGTGGCAAGGTGCAGCGGTGGCGTCACATCGCCAGTCGCCGCGTCAATCGAGTGGTCGCCGTGAATCGCCTGCGTCTCGAAGCGCATAGAGACCTCTTTCTTCAGCGAGACGAGCGCGGCGGATCATTCGTCCGCAGCGCGCTCCCAGAAGCGCCGCAGCAGTGCATTGACCATCCAGATGCGCAGGCCGATGCCCAGTGTCAGCGCGCCGTGCAACGGAGCCAGCGCCCACAGTCGCCGACCGCGCGGTCGCCAGACCGCCAGCCCCCAGAAGATCAGCAGCGTGGTGGCGAAGATGCGCGTGAGCGTCTGTTTCTCGTTCTCCAGATGTTGGCGCAGCGCCTCATACTGTCGCAGCGCCCACTGGCTTTCGGGATCACCGCGCCCGCTGGCGGCCCGCGCCCGGCGGATCACATCGGGCAGGCTATGCTCCCCCGGAAGCTCCATCGCGCGGCACAACGCGCGCCAGGCTTGCCGCGCTATGCCGCCATCGCCCTGAGGATCGAGCCGCAGCGCCATCGTCGCTACCTCCGCCAGTGTACTGTCATCTCGTCGCATGTTTCATGTGGTTGGTCGCCCATCCGCCGCTAGGGGGCAGGCGCCGCGACGAGCGCGGGCCGTGCGTCAGCGCGTGGCCCACTGGCGCGGCGCCATCGCAGGAATGGCCGCTCTACCAATTGATAAGACACATAGGCGAAGGGAATCGCCACAAAGACGCCAATCGCCAGCGCCGCGACCACCCGCGACCCACTCCCTGAGACATACAGGTGCGGATAGATGAGGTTGATGATGGACTCGTGCCAGAGATAGAGGCTGTAGGAGATCAGCCCGACGAAGCGCAAAGGATACCACTCGAAGGGCGCCCGTAGCAGTCGCGGCGCCAGCAGCACGCCCAGCGTCAGCGCGCCGTAGTTGATCCCCAGCACGAGCGGGCCAGCGATCATCTCGACATCAGTCGGGCGCAGGGCCAGGTAGAAGGCCGCCAGAATAGCGTTATGCCGCTCATAGACCTGCGGCGCGAAGAGCAGATAGACCAGCAGCGCCAGCCCCAGCAGCGCCAGACCCGCCAGCCGCGCACGGCGCGAGGTCAGCGCGCCCGGGCGCCGCTTGAGCATGGTGAAGATGAGGCCGCAGAGCATGCCAACGCCAAACACTTCGAGGTACTTGCCCTGTGAGCCGATCACAATGCGCTGGAGCAGATCGATCCACGGCGCGGCGGACGCGGGAAGCGCACTGCGCTGAATCGCCAGCAGCGCATCCACCTCGCGCAGCGCCAGCGCCACAGCGATGACGCCCAGCACGCCCGCCAGCATGCGGCGCGGCGAGCCAGCGCTGAGCCGCGCGACCGCCCAGGCGATCAGCGGCAGGATGATATAGAATTGCCACTCGACCGCCAGTGTCCAGAAGGG
>DATBTW010000464.1:0-2038 GCA_036559055.1 Ktedonobacterales bacterium | reverse complement strand
AGATCACGATTCGCGGCGCCCGCCTGCACAACCTGAAAAATGTCACCCTCAGCATCCCGAAGGGCAAGCTCGTCGTGCTGACGGGCATCTCTGGCTCTGGCAAGTCCACGCTGGCGTTCGACATCCTGCACAAGGAAGGGTTGCGCCAATATTTTGAATCCATCGGCATGGTCACATTTGGGCTGGCGAAGGCGCCTGTCTCCGCCATCACCGGGCTGTCGCCCACCATCAGCATTGATCAGCGGCTTACCAACCACAGCCCGCGCTCCACCGTTGGCACCTCGACCGAGGTGTACACCTACCTGCGCGTGCTGTATGCTCGCGTGGGGCGGCGACCCTGCCCGCACTGCGGCGCAGACATCCCGCCGCTCTTCGACCTCTCCGATGGCTCCGAAGATTCCAATGCCGAGTGGGAGGGCGAGTCCGACGCCGAGGAGAGCGCCCCCGCAGCCGAGGAAACCTTCCCCTGCCCGCACTGTGGCGCGCCCGTGCCAGAGATTGGCATGGAGCATTTTTCATTCAATAAGCCGGAGGGCGCCTGTCCCACTTGCACTGGCCTGGGCAGCGTGACGCAGGCCAATACGCAGCGCCTGGTGGATGCTGACAAGAGCATCCTGGGTGGCGCGGTCGCTGGCTGGGATGCCAATTATCTCAGCTACAACACTGCCACGCTGCAAGCGGCAGCGCGCCACTATGGCTTCGCTCTCGACCTGTCGCAGCCCGTCAGAGACTTCACTCCGGCGCAACGCGATCTGCTGCTCTATGGCGCCGAAAGCCCGCGCTTCCGCCGCCACTTCCCGCAGGTCGAGCCGCCTGCCACGGTGCGCGGGGGGCGCTTCGAGGGGGTCGCCACCACACTGCTGCGCCGCTACGCCGAGCACATCAATGATCCCGACTACCGCGAGAAGATGGCCGACCTGCTCATCACCGAGACCTGTCCTGATTGCGCCGGAACCCGCCTGCGCCCGGAGAGCCGCGCCGTGACGGTCAGCGCCCAGAGCATTGTCGCCGTTTCGCGCCTGCCGCTGAGCGAGCTTGGCGCGTGGCTCGGCGCCCTGCCCGCCACGCTCAGCGCCGACGAGATGCTCATCGCCGAGCCGATTCTGGCGGACCTGCGCGAGCGCATCGCGCGGCTGGTAGAGGTCGGCGTGGGCTACTTGAGCATGGAGCGCTCCTCGCCGACGCTCTCGGCGGGCGAGGCCCAGCGGCTGCGGCTGGCGTCGCTGCTCGGCTCCAGCCTCACCGGCCTGCTCTACATCTTCGATGAGCCGACGATTGGCATGCACCAGCGCGACACGCGCCGCCTGATCGGCGTGCTGCGCCGCCTGCGTGACCTGGGCAATACCGTGCTGGTGGTCGAGCATGATCTGGAGATGATCGCCGCCGCCGACGAGGTGATCGACTTCGGGCCGGGCGCGGGCAAGCATGGCGGGCAGGTGGTCGCCGCGGGCGCGCCCGCCGAGCTGGCCACGCGGCGCGACTCCATCACCGGCGACTATCTGGCCGGGCGCGCGTCCCTCGCCATCCCGGCGCAGCGGCGAGCGCCGACGGAGCGCGCCATCACCATCCACGGCGCGCGCCAGCACAACCTGAAGGCTGTCACGGTGCGTGTGCCGCTGGGGCTGCTGGTGGCCGTAACGGGCGTATCGGGATCGGGCAAGTCATCGCTGATCTTCGACATTCTCGACCGCGCCCTGCGCCAGCGTCTCTACGGGGCGAGTGAGGCGCCCGGCGCGCATGATCGCCTCGAAGGCTGGGATGCGCTCGATAAGGTCATCACCATCGACCAGGAGCACATCGGGCGCATCCCGCGCTCGAACGCCGCGACCTATTCAGACATCTTCACGCCGATTCGCGAGGCATTCGCCGCCACGCCCGACGCTCGCCAGCGCGGATTCACCGCCCGCCGCTTCTCGTTCAACGTGCCGGGCGGGCGCTGCGAGCGCTGCGAGGGCGCAGGGACGCTGACCGTCAAGATGCACTTCCTGCCCGATGTGGAGGTACGCTGCCCGGTCTGCCACGGGCGGCGTTTCACCCG
>DATBTW010000463.1:0-11801 GCA_036559055.1 Ktedonobacterales bacterium | reverse complement strand
TCGGCCTGATCATCTCGACAATGGCGGTCTTCTTCAATGACATTTACGAGATGTATCTCGTGCTGCTGACCGCCTTCAACTACCTGACACCCGTGTTCTATCCCATCAACATCCTGCCGCCCTGGCTCCAGCGCCTGGAGTTGTACAATCCGATGTACCTGTACGTCTCGGCGGCGCAGCAAGCGATTGTCGGCTCGACCACGACCATCGGCGGCACGCTCGTCAACGGACGTGTGGTGGGTGGTCACGTCATCACGCTCCCACCCGCGATTCCCGATCTGAAGGTGCAGCTCGTCACCTGGGCATCGGCGCTGCTCGCCCTCACCATCGGCTGGCTGCTGTTCACGCGGACGGAGGGCAAGTTTGCTTACCACTTCTAACCCGAACGGTCATCCGAACGGCGCGAACAACCCAAACGGCCCACGCAGCGAGAACAACGCGGCGCGCTCCCGCTTCGCCGCCAGTTCGGGGGCAGCCGCGCCCGCGCTGGAGCCGTCGCCTGATGACGCGATCCTCGTCTCCGGCGTCTCGCTGCGCTATCGCCTGCCCACCGAGAAGATCAACTCGCTCAAAGAGCAGGTGATCCGCACCATCACCCGCCGCACCGTCGGCTACAACGAGTTCTGGGCGCTGCGCAACATCAACCTGCGCATCAAGTTTGGCGACTCGCTGGCGCTGGTCGGACGAAACGGCGCGGGCAAAAGCTCGCTGTTGAAGGTCATCGCCCGCGTGATCGTACCGACCAGCGGGCGCGTGGTGGTGCGCGGCAACGTCGCGCCGATCATCGAGTTGGGCGCGGGCTTCCATCCCGAGCTGACCGGACGCGAAAACATCTTCCTGAACGGCGCGATGCTGGGCTTCTCTGAAGCAGCCATGAAGCGCAAGTTTGATAGCATCGTCGATTTCAGCGAGCTGGAAGCCTTCATCGACTCACCGCTACGCACGTACTCCTCCGGCATGACGGCGCGTCTGGCCTTCGCGGTGGCCGCCGAGGCCGACCCCGACCTGCTCATCATCGATGAGGTGCTATCGGTCGGTGACGAGGCGTTTCAGAAGAAGTGCCAGACGCGCATGGTCAGTTTCCGCGAGCGAGGCTGCACGATCCTCTACGTCACCCACGCGCTCGACATCGCGCACCTGCTCTGCGAGCGGGCGGTGTGGATCGAGGAGGGGCGCGCGATCTACAGCGGCCCCACGCAGAAGGTGGTCAGCCTGTTCCGCGAGAGCATGGAGTTTGAGTCCTCGCTCTCGGCCACCCAGAAGCGCCAGGTTGTGAAGGTGCAGCGATGAGTCATCGGAGCAGGCCGTCGGGCGTGTGCGCGATGCGAGCTATGAGCCAGCTATGAGCCAGACAGGATGGTTATGAAGGGGCTAATCCTGAGTGGGGGGAAGGGAACCCGTCTGCGCCCACTGACCTACACACGCGCCAAGCAACTGCTGCCGCTGGCCAATCGCCCGGTGCTGTTCTATGCCATCGATGCGCTCGTGGAGGCAGGCATCTCCGAGATCGGCATCATCGTCGGCGAGACCGCCGCCGAGATCAAAGCGACGGTGCAGAACGCGCGCGACTGGGGCGATGGCGTCGCGTTCACGTTCATCCATCAGCCCGAGCCGCTGGGGCTGGCGCATGCCGTCATCACCGCCGAGCCGTTTCTAGGCGCCGACCCCTTCGTGATGTTCCTGGGCGACAATCTGATCGGCGATTCACTGGCTCCGCTGGCGCGCGAGTTCCTGGCGCCTGGCCACCCCTACGCCGCGCAGATCCTGCTGAAGCCGGTCGCCAACCCGTCACAGTTCGGCGTGGCGGAACTGGAGGCAGGGCTGGAGGCGGATGGTGAGGAGCGGGGTGAGGAGCGGGGCGGCACGGCGGTGCGGGTGCGGCGGCTGATCGAGAAGCCGCAGGAGCCACCCTCAGACCTGGCGCTGGTGGGCGTCTATTTCTTCGATCAGCGCATCCACACGGCGACGCACGCCATCACGCCCTCGGCGCGCGGCGAGTTGGAGATCACCGACGCCATCCAATGGCTCATCGACCAGCGCCACGCCGTCAAAGCGACCGTGCTGGAGAGCTACTGGATCGACACGGGCAAGATGGAAGACATCCTCGACGCCAACCGCCAGGTGCTGGCGCGGCTGCAGCCGAGCATCGATCCCAGTGCCAGGGTCGCGCCGGACGTGACGCTGACCGGCACGGTCGTCGTGCAGGCCGGCGCGCAGATCGAGAACAGCGTCATCCGTGGCCCCGCCATCATCGGTGAGCGCGCCGTGATTCGCGATGCCTTCATCGGACCGTACTCCTCGATCTACCACGATGTCGAGATCGTCGGCAGCGAGATCGAGTACAGCATCGTGCTAGAGCACGCCCGCATCCGCCAGGCGCCGGGGCGCATCGACCAGAGCCTGATCGGGCGCTACGCTGAGGTCTACACCGCGCCTCCGCGTCCCAACGCGCACCGGCTGATGCTGGGCGACCACAGCGCCACCGGACTGGCGGCGCGGTGAGGGACCGTGCGCATCCCACGACCGCCACGCGAGACCATTCGCGAGGCCATTTTAGAGGAGATCAACCGTTCATGGCCTCACGCAAGCTACTGGTGACCGGCGCCGCCGGGTTTATCGGGTCAGCGTTCGTTCGCTCTGTGCTGCGCACGCTGCCCGAGGTCGAGGTCCTCGCCTTCGACAAGCTCACCTATGCTGGCAACCTCGACAATCTCGCGCCCGTCGCCCAGGACCCGCGCTACGCCTCCCGCTATACCTTCACCCAGGGCGACATCTGCGACGCCGAGGCCGTGCGGGCCAGTATGCGTGGCTGCGCATGGGTCGTCAACTTCGCGGCGGAGACGCACGTTGATCGCTCCATCGTCGATCCCGGCGCGTTCGTGCGCACCGATGTGATCGGCACATATGAGCTGCTGGAGGCGGCGCGCAGCCTGAACGGAGGGCAGGGCGTCGAGCGCTTCATCCAGATCAGCACCGATGAGGTCTACGGCAACGCCGAGGCGCCCTCAGGCGAGAGCCGCCCGTCGCTCGAAACCGATGCGCTCAAGCCGCTCTCCCCCTACGCCGCCAGCAAAGCGGGCGCCGACCGGCTGGCCTTCTCCTACTGGGCGACCTACGGCGTCCCGGTGGTGGTGACACGCTGCTCGAACAACTACGGCCCGTACCAGTACCCCGAAAAGCAGTTGCCGCTCTTCATCACCAACGCGCTGGCCGAGCGCGCCATCCCCATCTATGGCACGGGCGAAAATACCCGCGACTGGATCCACACCGACGACCATTGCGCGGCGCTGGTGGCCATCTTGCAGGCGCCAGCGGAGCAGGTGGTGGGTGAAGTCTTCAACGTCGGCGCGAGCGAGGAGCGCAGCATCCTGGAGAATGCGCGCAGCATTCTGGCGCTGGTCGGCGAACCGGAGAGCCTCCTCGCGTTCGTGCCCGATCGTCTGGGCCATGTGCGCCGCCACGCCGTCGAGAGCGCCAAGCTGCAGCGCACGTTGGGCTGGCAGCCGCAGGTCAGGTTCGACGAGGGCCTGCGCGAGACGGTAGCCTGGTACCGCGAGCATCCGGAGTGGCTGGCGCGGGTGCTGGAGCGGCGCGATGCGTTCTTGGGCGCCGCGCTCTCCCTCGGCTCCAGGGGCGAGTAGCAGGCGAGTAGCGGCATAAGCAAGGTGGTAACGTGGCAATGGCGACTCTGTGGGTGACGGGAGCCAATGGCGTGCTTGGCTCGGCAGTGACACGCCAGGCACAGGCGTCGGGCGCCTACGACCAGATCGTGGCGCTTGGCCACTCATCGGTCGCCCAGCGTGATGCAGGCGCCGTTGCCTGGCTGCCACTGGACCTCGGCGATGCGGCTTCCATCGCCGCGCTGGGACAGGCGCGCCCGCCCAGCGTCATCATCAACTGCGCGGCCATGACCAATGTGGATAGCTGCGAGCTGCAGAGCGCGCGGGCGTGGCGCATCAACGCCGAGGGGCCACGGGCGCTGGCGCAGGTGGCGCGAGCGGCGGGCGCCCCGCTACTGCATGTCTCCACCGATTACATCTTTCCAGGCGATGAGGCGGCGGCTGGCCCCTACGGTGAGGACGACCCGACGCGTCCGGTCAGCGAGTATGGGCGCTCGAAGCTGGGCGGCGAGCAGGCCATCATCGAAGAGCTAGGGACGGAGCATCCCTGGCTGATCGCGCGGACGGCCATCGTCATCGGCACGGGGCCGAACCAGCGCCCCAACTTCGTCACCTGGTTGGCGCGCGAGCTACGCGCCGGAAAACAGCCCCGCATCGTGACCGACGAGTACAACACGCCGACGCTGGCGGAGGATCTGGCGCGCTCGTTGCTCTGGAATGCGCAGGCGGGAACGACTGGCGTCTATCACGCCGCTGGCCCGACCTATCTTGGGCGGCACGACTGGGCGCTGGCCATCGCCGATCACTTCGGCCTGCCGCGCGACCAGTTCATCTGGGTGACGAGCGCAGAACTGACGCGGGCCGCCCAGCGTCCCTTGCTCAGTGGGCTGCGCTGCGAGCGGCTGGCCGCCGATCAGGCGCGCGGCGCGCCGCGTTTCCTGGGCGCCATCGAGTGCCTCGGCGCGATCGACTGGCGCCTGGACGGCTAATCAACACGCGCGTCTAAAGCTCAATTGGAGGAACCAGTGTCCAAAGGGTTATGTCTCGTCACGGGTGGCGCGGGGTTCATCGGCTCGCATCTGGTGGATGGCCTGCTCGCGGCGGGCTATCCGGTGCGCGTGCTCGATGACCTCTCCACAGGCGACGAGGCCAACCTGCTACGCCACCGGGGCGCGCTGCGCATCATGCGCGGCGATCTGCGCGACCGCGACGCCGTGCGCGCGGCGATGGCGGACGTCGAGGTCGTCTTTCATCTGGCCGCCATCTCCTCCGTCCAGCGCTCGATTGTCGATCCCGTCGAGAGCATCGATGTGAATGTGCGCGGCGCCATGCAGGTCTTGCAGATGGCGCAGGAGAGCGGCGTGCGGCGGGTCATCCTGGCCTCGTCCGCCGCTGTCTACGGCGACTCCGAGGCGCTGCCACTCAGCGAGCGTGAGGCGCCGAAGCCACTCTCACCCTATGCCGTTCATAAGCTGGCCTGCGAGCATCTGTGCAAGGTCTTCACGCAGATGTATGGGCTGGAGACGGTGGCGCTGCGCTACTTCAACGTCTACGGCGCCCGCCAGCGTCCCGACGCCGAATACGCGGCGGCGATCCCGCGCTTTGTCGAGCGCCTGCGCCACAACGAAACGCCCGTCATCTTCGGCGATGGCGAGCAGACCCGCGACTTCATCCACATCTCGGACGTGGTGCGCGCCAACCTGCTTGCGGCGGAATCGCCGACGGCCTGCGGCTGCGCCATTAACATCGCCAGCGGACGGGGCGCCTCAGTCAACGAGGTCGTGCGGATTCTGACGGAGTTGACAGGCGCCACGGTCGCGCCACGCTACGAGCCGCCACAGCCCGGCGACATCCGCGAGAGCGTGGCCGACATCGCGCTGGCCCGCGAACTGCTCGGCTTCGAGCCGCACGTCTCGCTGCGCGAGGGGCTGGCGCTGCTGATCGACCACCAGCGCACGGCGCTGGCTGGCGCGCGTCGCGTGACGGATCACTGAGCGGGGAACCGACTTCATCGATAACGTGCGCAGCGACCAGACGTGCAGCATGACTGCGGACAGGAGCGCGGACAGGAGCGCGGACAGGAGCGTTGGGGTATCAAACGCCTGTCATCACTGAACCTGTCTGGCCTGGGTTCTCCCTCCCCTTGCAAGGGGCGGGAGACACAGGGAGAGGCCCTCGCTCGCACGGCATGCAGGCTCCCCTCTCCCGCAAAGCGGGGGAGGGGCTGGGGGTGGGGGCTTCACGCCAGTTCTTTCACGGCGGTGGGCGTCTCCACCAGGCGCTCCAGCTCCTTGGGCGAGATGGCGAGCGCCCGGGCAGCTCTCTCAGCGTTGTTGCCGTGGACGCCCAGCGCCACGCTGGCGGCTTCGCGCTGTATCTCGGTGGTCAGATCGGCGAGCGTCGCGCCCGCCCGCACCCGCTGCTCCACATCGATCAGCGGGCGGCTGTATGCACTGCTGAAGACGATATGCTCATCCGTGATGACTTGCCCCTGCGACAGCACGACTGCGCGCTGCGTCACGTTCTCCAGCTCGCGCACGTTGCCGGGCCAGTCGTAGACGCGCATCTTCTCCACCGCCTCCTGGCTGATGCGCGCGGCGGGCGAGCGCGGCGAATAGCGATGCTTCTCCAGGAAGTGGCTGACCAGCAGCGGAATATCCTCCCGCTTCTCGCGCAAAGGCGGCATGTGCGCCTCGATCACATCCAGGCGATAGAAGAGGTCTTCGCGGAAACGCCGCTCGCGCACCTCCGTCTTCAGATCGCGATTGGTTGCCGCCAGCACGCGCACATCGACTTTCACCGGATCCGTGCCGCCTACGCGCTCGAACTGATGGTCTTGCAGCACGCGCAACAGCTTGGCTTGCAGCGACAGACTCATCTCGCCGATCTCGTCCAGCAGAATCGTGCCGCGATTGGCGACCTCGAACAGTCCCTTGTGCTGCGCCAGCGCCCCCGTGAAGGCGCCCTTTTCGTGGCCAAAGAGCATGCTCTCCAGCAGTGATTCGGGCAGCGCGGCGCAATTGATCTTGATCATCGGGCCGTTGCGGCGATCTGATGAGGCATGGATGGCCTCGGAGATGAGTTCCTTACCCGTGCCCGTCTCACCCGTGATGAGCACCGTCGCATTGGTGCGCGCCACCAGCCCGACCAACTTGAAGATCCCGATCATCTGGGGGCTTACGCCGATGATGCGCTCCCTGGGATCGACGTTGACGCTGAGGAACAGCGCATCTTCGCCGCCCCGTTTCAGGCGCTCATACTCCACCGCGCGCGCCACGGCCTGCGCCACTGACTCCGGGCTGTCGAAGGGCTTGACCAGATAGTCCACCGCGCCATTCTGGATCGCCTCGGCCGCCGTCACGCCGGGCGCTACCGCTGTCATCATAATGATGGGCGCCTCGATACCACGGTCACGGAGCTGCTTGAGCACATCCACACCGTTGAGATCCATTTTGACATCGAGCAGAATGACATCGGGCGGGTTGGCGGCTCCCGGCTGAGCCTTCGCGAGCGTCTCTGCGCTGGTCGCGGCCTCCTCGACGAGGTAATCCTCCTCTTCGAGTATTTCGCGCAGATATTCGCGCACCGCATCATCGTCATCGCAGATGAGCGCTCGCGGCTGCCCCATTTCGTCCGCTCCCTTCGCCGCATGCCCGCGCGCGCTTCCCATGAAGTCTCCGTCCTTCCAGGCGCCAGAGCGCCGACGTGATGATCGCTTCCGTTCAACCTCTGGGAGATGCGACAGCGCAACTCGCGGTCAGCGCGTCATCAGGCCAACCCAATCTCATCGCAAGTTCGTTGCCAAGCGTACTGCGTGCTCATCCATTGACACGAGACAGACCCCCTCGATTGTACCCCGTGGAGACGCTGGACGTACAAACAACGCAGCGCCGTCGCGCCTCAGCGCGGCTCCTCCGTGGGCGCGCGCAGCGGCAGCGTGATGGTGAAGATGGCGCCGCCCAGCCGGTCGTCGCTGCGATTGCGCACCTGGAGCGCGCCGCCATGCGCGCCGATGACCCCGCGCGTGATGTATAGCCCCAGCCCGCTGCCCGACACTTCGGCGGCGCTGCGATCCAGCCGGATGAATGGCTCGAAGATGCGCTTCATCTCGGCCTCCGGGATGCCTGCTCCATAGTCGCCCACGCTGATGCAGACGCTGCCGGCCTCGCGCCAGATGCGCGTCTCGATGGCGCCCTGTGGCGCGGAATACTTGACGGCGTTGTCGAGCAGGTTGCGCACCGCCTGGCAGGCGCGGTCGCGATCGACCACCGCGCTGATCGGTTCATCAGGACGCTCCAGCGAGAAGGCGCGGTCGCGTACGGCGGCGGTATACTCGGCGACCAGTTCGGCCACCGCCGCCGCCACATCGCACTCGGCGGGCGCCAGCGTGAATTGACCGGAACTCAGGCGCGTTGCCGTTTGCAGGTCGCCCACCAGCCGATTCAGGCGCAGCGCATGCTCGACAATCGTATCCATGTAGCGATTGCGCGCCTCCTCGTCGACGGTCGGGCGCTTGGCGAGCTGGGCATAGTTGATGATGGGGTTGAGCGGGCCGCGCATCTCGTGCGCGACCATCTGGATGAAGCGCTGATTCTGCGACTGCGCCTCGCGCAGCAGCGCATTGGTCTCTTCGAGTTCATCCACTTTCTGCCGCAGCGCAGCGGTCGCCTGATCGACCTGCTCTTGCAAGCGCGAGTTGGCGGCCAGCAGAGCGCCCTGCGCCTGCTCTAGCTCCTTCACCCGCGCGGCCAGCTCGCGCTCCAGCCGCAGCCGCTCCAGCGCCTGCGACACGGCGAGGCGCAGCTCATCCACATCCAGCGGCTTGACGAGGTAATTGTAGGCGCCTGCGCGTAACGCCTGGAGCGCGGAGTCGAGCGTCGCATAGGCTGTGGTGGCGATGCGCATGGCGCCAGGAGCGATGCGTCGGGCGGCTGCCAGCAGGCTCTCGCCATTGGCCTCAACGCGCACATCGGTGACGATCAGATCGAACGCGCCATCGGTCAGCAGCGCCAGCGCTGTCGCGCCGTCCACAGCAGTGACGATGACACGCCCTTCCTGGCGCAGCGTCACCGCGACTGCCTTGAGCGTCGCCAGGTCGATGTCGGCCAGCAGCACGCGCGCCGCTGGCTTCTCCAGCGGCGCGAGCGTCGTCGTGCTGGAGCGCGCGCTGGAACGCGCCGCGCTATCCGAGAAGCCGTCCATCTTGCCCGCCTCACCAAGCTGTGCACGTCGCACAGTGATTCCTTCACTGCCGTATCTCATTTGTCGCACATCCGCGCGGCGCTATGGCAGACCAGTAGTACCACCGGAGCATCGCGCGGCGGCGCCGGGCCGTGCAGGCGCCGTGCTATAATCCGCCAGTGGCGCGGTGAGCGCAGGTTCGCCGCGATGAGCGCACGCCAGCGACGCCGTGATGCCCTCGCCACCCGCGCCAACGATACCGCATGCAGGCGCGCGACGCCTGACGCCGCCATAGAGGAGCCACGTTCACATGGATTTCACGCTCAACGACGAGCAGACCATGATCCGCAACATGTGCCGCGAGTTCGCGGAAGAAGAGATCAAGCCCCACGCCGAGGAGATGGATCGCACGGCGGAGTTCCCGGTTGAGATCGTGCGCAAGATGGCGAGTCTGGGCTTGCTGGGTCTGCCATTTCCTGAGGAGTACGGTGGCGCGGGCGCCGACTATCTCAGCTATTGTCTCGCGCTGGAGGAGATCGGGCGCGGCGACGCCTCGGTCGGCATCACGATGGAGGCGCACACCTCACTCGGCGCGACGCCCTTTTACCTCTTTGGCAGCGAGGAGCAGAAGCAGCGCTATCTGACCCCACTGGCGCAGGGTGAGCAGCTCTGGTCATTCGGGCTGACCGAGCCGAACGCAGGCTCCGACTCCGGCGGCACGGAGACCCACGCCGAACGAGAGGGCGGCGCCTGGCGCGTCAACGGCGCGAAGACCTTCATCACCAACGCTGGCACCGAGATGAGCGCGGGTGTCACCATCACCGCCGTCACCGGCAAGACTGACGACGGCCACAAAGCCATCACCAATTTCATCGTGCCAAAAGGCACGCCTGGTTATCACATCGGCGCGGCCTATCATAAGATGGGATGGAAGGCGTCGGACACGCGACCGCTGACCTTCGAGGATTGCATGATTCCGGATGAGCAGCGGCTGGGCGATGTCGGCGACGGTTTTCGCCAGTTCATGCTGATTCTGGATGGCGGGCGCGTCGCCATCGCCGCGCTGAATGTGGGCCTGGCGCAGGCGTGCTTCGACGAGGCCAAACACTACTCCACCGAGCGCAAGCAGTTCGGGCGGCCAATTGGCGCTTTCCAGGCGATCCAGTTCAAGCTAGCCGATATGGCTATGGAGATCGAGCTATCACGTTTAATGTATTACAAGGCTGCGTGGTTGCACATGCAGGGTCTTCCCTTCTCGCGGGAAGCCTCGATGGCAAAGCTGTTCTCCTCCGAGACGGCCAAGCGCTGCGCGGATCAGGCCGTACAGATTCACGGCGGCTACGGATTTATGGACGAGTACCCTGTCTCGCGCTTCTGGCGCAATGTCAAGGTGCATGAGATCGGTGAAGGCACGAGCGAGGTGCAGCGGCAGATCATCGCCAAGCATCTCTGATTCGCTCATCCACTTGCATTCATATGCATTCATCGCCTTTGCTCTGGCCTCAACGCGCCTGACCGCGTCTGACGTATCACGACGAGCGCGACGAGGCGCGAGGCCAGGGGAACGGTGGAGCGACGCATGCGTACTGTAACGCGAACCGGCGTGGGCTTGAGTGTCGTTGCGGCGCTCGCGCTCTACGGGCTGCAGTTGATCGCTGGCCTGGTGGCCACGCTGGGGATCATCGTCATCGGCGTCATCGCTGGCCTGTGCGTGGCGAAATGGCTCCAGCGCGACTGGTATGGCCGCCAGATCGACGCCGGCGCGCGCGCGGGCGCCATCGCCTGCGGGGTGGCTGGCCTCAGCTCGATGCTCTATCTGCTGGGACAGGGGCCGCGCACGATCGCCGAGCTGGCCGCCCGCTCGCAACTGGGCGGCCTCTCGATGGGCTGGCTCGCCGAAGCGCTCGGCCCGCTGGGGCCAGCGGGTGTCATCGTCGTTAGCTCGGTCGTGGCGACATTGCTGGGCGTGACACTGGCAGCGCTGACGGCGCTCGCCTTCGGCTGGGACAAGGACAAACGCTCGCAGCGCGTCATCGCGCAGGCGCGGCTGGCGGCGCAATCGCAGCAACACGGCGAGATTGGGGCGCAGGTGATGCCCACAGGCGCTCGCCCGGCCTCGCCATCGGTGCAGCTGTATGGGCGAAGTAGTACAGGCGCCGAGGGCGGGCTGCTGGGTGGCCCAAGCGTCCGACGCACCGCTGGCCCGGTCATCCGCGAGGATGTGCCGGAAGCGCCGCTCACCTTCGAATCGTGGGAGGATGACGCCCCCACGAAGAAATCCACGAAGTCCACCCTCCAGACGCCCGCCGCCGCCAGCGCCCGGCAGCCCAAGCCGCGACGCCCCTCCAATGCGCGCTCGGCTGGCGACGCCATCACCGCCGAGGAGCGCGCCGCTCTGCTCGCCTGGGAAAAGGCGCTCGCCGACGGCTCGCAGCCCGGCGCCCGGTCGCCGCAGCGCGCCGCCAAGCCCTCTGAGTTCCTCACGCAGCCCGGCGCTGCCCCCAAGCGCAGCCGCAAGAAGCAGAACACTCGCGACTGGCTGTGCTAGGGCGCGCCCCCACCCCCAACCCCTCCCCCGCCAAGGCGGGAGAGGGGAGCCATTGACAGGTGTTTCGCGCGGGGTTATCCCTGCCGCTTCGTGGGGTGGCTGCTCGGCCCGGGCGCGGTCGGCGGCTGCCCGGAGCCTGCCGTGATCGCCTCCGCCGCTGATTCGACCCGATCAAAGGCCGCCAGCGCATCAGTGCGCCGCAACAGGCCAACCAGCGCTCCTGCCGCATCGGCGTCCACGACGGGAAGCTGGCGCACGCCCGCGCGCACCATGCGGCGCACGGCGACTGGCAGGCGTTCGCGGCGGCGTGCCGTCACGAGATTGCGCGTGGCGATATCGCGCGCCAGCGAAGGTTTGCCTCCATCGGTCGCGCCGCGCTCGCGAAGATCGCGTCCCACGATGATGCCCGTCAGCTTGTTCGTGGTGTCCACCACCAGCGCGCAGCCATCGCG
>DATBTW010000462.1:0-8241 GCA_036559055.1 Ktedonobacterales bacterium | reverse complement strand
GCGCCTCTAGCGGGGCAAGCTGCTGTTCGAATTGCGCATGCTCGGCATTGTAGGCGCTCGACAGCCGCTCGAACTGGAGCGCGCCGATCTCGCCACGCTCGTGCGCGCGATCCAGCGTCAACAGCGCGCCCTCCACCGCCGCGATGCGCGCGCGCAGCAGGTCAGCGGCGCCCTCCACCGCCTGATCCGCAGGCTTGGCGCGCAGGCCCAGCCAGCTGATGAGCGGCGACATGGTCAGCCCCTGCAGCAACAGCGACGCCCCCACCACGCCAAACGCGATCACCTGCAGCGCGTGGCGCTGTGGGAACGCCTGCCCATCGGCCAGCGTCAGCGGGATGCTGAGAACCAGCGCCAGCGAGACAGCGCCGCGCAGCCCGCCCCACAGCAGCACGGGCAGATAGCGCGGCGGAATCGCCTGCCCGCCGCGCAGCAGCGGCATGAGCACGAAGACGACCACCGCCCGCCCGCCCAGCGTGGCCAGAAACGCGATCGTGATGACCCACCAGTTGCTGATGACCTGCAAAGGATCCATCGCGACGCCGATCAGCAGGAAGACCAGCGAGTTCGCCACGAACCCCAGAAACTCCCACGTCGCGCTGAGCGCATGTACCGAGCGCGGGCTGAGTCCGCGCGCCGAGCCATAGTTGCCGAAGAAGAGCGCGGTCACGACGACGGCGATGGCGCCAGAGAAGGTCAACGTCTCGGCCAGCAGATAGGCGCCATACGCGGCGACCACCGTGGCCGTGATCTGAATCTGCGCCGAGTCGATGGCGCGCAGCAGCCGCGAGCCAATGTAGCCCACCACTCCCCCCACCACCAGCGCGCCCGCCACCGTCAGCAGGAAGCGCCCGATGCCGCCAGCGACGCCGAACGCGCCGGTGACGATGGCCGCCAGGATGATCTGAAAGAGCGTGATCGCCGCGCCGTCATTGAAGAGGCTCTCACCCTCCACCAGCAGTGTCAGCCGACGTGGCGCGCCCAGCTCGCGAAAGAGCGACACGACCGCGATGGGATCGGTGGATGAGATCAGCGCGCCGAAGAGCAGCGCGATACTCCACGATAGCCCCAGCGCCAGATGGATGATGGCCCCTGTCACCAGCGTGCCGATCAGCACGCCCGGCGCGGCCAGCAGCGTGATGGGCAGTGCATTCTGCCACAGACGGCGCGCGGGAACGTTGTACGCGCCCTCGAAGAGCAGCGTAGGCAGAAAGACCAGCAAGATCAGGTCAGGTGTCAGGGTGAAATGGAGCGTGCTCGGTTGCAAGCCAATGAACCCCACCGCGACCAGCGCCACGGTATAGGGCAGCCGCACCCGCTGCACCAGCACGGCGACGACGAAGACGATCAGCAGCAACACGAGGAAGGTTTCGACGGTCGAGTGCAGTGTCTCTGGCATCGCATCCCTCCCTGTGCAGGCTGACGTCAGGCGCGGCTCGACCACGCCGCTTCTGCTCCACTACCGCTCCTCGCGCAGATGACCCTCCACCCCCTTGAGCAGCACGGCGTTCACGGCCACCGTGATCGACGAGGCGCTCATCGCCAGCGCGCTGATCGCGGGATTGAGCAGAATCCCCAGCGGCGCCAGGATACCACCCGCAATGGGGATAGCGACCACATTGTAAATCGCCGCCCAAAAGAGATTCTGCTTCATTTTACGCACGGTCGCCTGCGAGAGCCGCATCGCCGCCAGCACATCCAGCGGATCGCTGCGCATCAGCACGACCTGCGCCGTGGCGATGGCGACCCCCGTGCCCGCGCCAATCGCGATGCCCAGATCGGCCTGCGCCAGCGCGGGCGCATCGTTGACGCCATCGCCCACCATCGCCGTGAAGTAGCCCTCCGCTTGCAGCTCTTTCACATACTGCGCCTTCTGGGCGGGCAAGACCTCGGCGAAGACGCGGCTGATGCCCAGTTCGCGCGCCACCGCCTCGGCGGTGCGGCGATTGTCGCCAGTCAGCAGCGCCACCAGCACGCCCTGCGCCTGGAGTCGCTCGATGGCGGCGCGCGAGCTGGGCCGGATGCGATCAGCCACCGCGATCAGCCCCAGTGCTCGGCGCGGCTCCGTCGCCTCGCCACCTGCCTCACCGCCATCACCCACCAGCATGATCGTCTTGCCAGCCGCTTGCAGCGCGTCCAGCGACTGCTGCTCCTCCTCGCCCAGCGCGACCCCCTGCTTGGTGAGCAGGCGTGGCGTCCCGATCAGCGTGACCCTGCCGCCGACCGTTGCCTGCACGCCACCGCCAGCGATGGCGCGAAAATCCTGCGCGGGCTGTGGCTCCAGCGTGCGCCGCGCCGCTTCCGCGACGATGGCGCTCGCCAGCGGATGCTCCGAGTCGTGCTCGACCGCCGCCGCCAGCCCCAGCAGTCCGGCGTCATCCAGCCCGCGCGCCCGGCCAGCCGCGAAGACGACGACATCGGTCACGGTCGGCGCGCCTTCGGTGAGCGTGCCGGTCTTGTCGAAGATGATCGCCTGAATGCGCGCGAGCTGCTCCAGAGCGGTCGCGTTCTTGATGAGGATGCCGGTACGCGCGCCGATGCCCGTCCCGACGGCGACGGCGGTGGGGGTCGCCAGGCCGAGCGCATCGGGGCAGGCGATCACCACCGCCGTCACCGCCAGCGTCAGGGCAAAGAGCGCGCTCTGCCCCACGATGAAGAACCAGATGAGAAACGTCGCCACCCCGGCGCCGACCGCGCCCAGCACCAGCCACTCCGCCGCGCGATCCGCCAGCCGCTGAGCGGGCGCCTTGGAGTTCTGCGCGCGCCGCACCAGCTCGACGATCTGCGCCAGCGCCGTCTCGCTGCCGACGCGCGTGGCCACGAATCGCAGCGAGCCAGCGCCATTGATGGAGCCGCCGATCACTTCGTCGCCTGCGCCCTTTGGCGCCGGGATGCTCTCGCCTGTCACCATGCTCTCGTCGATCGCGCTGGAGCCTTCCGTGACTTTGCCGTCCACTGGCGTCTTCTCGCCGGGGCGCAGCAGCAGCAGGTCGCCCACCTGCACCTGCTCGACCGGAACGGTACGGATGGAGCCATCGGCGGCGATCAGGTTGGCCTGGCTCGGCGCGAGGCGCAGCAGGGCATTTAGCGCGTCGGAGGAGCCACGCCGACTGCGCATCTCCATCCAGTGGCCGAACAGCACGAAGGTCACCAACATGGCCGCCGCATCGAAGCTGGTCTCCACCTGTGGCGCGAAGATGGTGGCGAAGGCGCTGAAGAGATAGGCCACCAGCACGCCCAGACTCACCAGCACATTCATATCCAGCGTGCGATTGCGCAGCGCTCGCCACGCGCCGCTGTGGAACATCCACCCGCACCACCAGACCACTGGAGTCGTGAGCGCCAGCAACAGCCAGTTCGGGCTGACGCCAAACGGTCTCGGCAGATGCAGCCCAAACAGATGCTCACCCAGCGGCGAGTAGAGGATGATGGGGATCGTGAGCGCCAGCGCCACGAAGAAGCGGCGGCGGATGTCGGCCTCCATCGCCGCCGCCATCGCGGGATCGCTCATGTCATGCATCTCGCCCATCTCGCCCATCTCGCCCATCTCGGCGTGGGCGGCGGGCGCCGCAGACATGGTCGGCTCGGCCAGTGCTACGGCGCTCGCATGCGCGTGGGCGGGCGCTGCGGAAGCCGCAGCTACGGCGGTCGCTCGCGTGGCGCCCAGCGGCGCGCCGCAAGCGAAGCCGCAGTCGGCCACGAGCGCACGCAGCGTGTCCACATCCGTCAGCGCTTCATCGTAGGTGATGGTGACACTGCGCGTGACATAACTGGCCTGCGTGTGTTCGATGCCCTGGACGCTCGCGAGCCGCTTTTCGATGGCGACCGCGCAGCCTGCGGAATCGAATCCGGCCACCGGCAGTGTGACAGTCTTCATGCAGTCCCGTCCTCCTCCAGCCGAGGGCTACGCCTGCCCCATGCGTGTCGCGGAGTTCCTTCGCGCGATGATCTCCCACCTTCAGTGTACGCGATGTCGTGGCGCGCCCGACTGCGGACAAATGCTCAGGCAGAGGCTGCTCGGCGCGTGCTACGATGCTCCTGTCGGAGCAGTCTGGCTCCCACCCCGCAGGTGGATTTGGGCGACCAGGCTTCACAAGACGGAGGGGAGATTACGCATATGGGCCGCATAGGCGCATGGCTCAGTTTGATCGGTGGCGGCGTCGCGGTGGCGAGCGTCGTGAGTGGCTTCCTGACGGTTGGCGGCGATCCCCAGTACCAGGGGCGGCTGGCCTTCGGCGTGGCGGCGCTGCTGCTTGGCGCGGTGGCAGGCATCGCAGGCTTCCTGCCGGGGCTGCGGCCAGCGATGGCCAGCGCGTTGATCGTCGTCGCAGGGGTGCTCGGCTTCGCGGCAACCCTGCCGTGGTATATCAACACCTACTACTTCGTCGCCCTGCCCCTGTGGATCATCGGCGCGGCGCTACTGCTCGTCGGGGGATTCTCGGCGCGCCGCGCGTAGAGCGCGTAGGTTATGAGCCACTCATCAGCGAGCATCTCGCCCTCCTGGTCGCGAGTCAGTTCCCGCGACCAGGAGGGCAATTTCTTACTGGCGCGAAGCATCGGCGCACGCTCCTGATATACTTCTGTGGAAGAACGCATCGAGTTATGCGTAGAGGAAGCAGGCTCACTATGACAGCGCCAACCTTTGACCGCGAGACGATTCTTCGGGTCGTGCGACAGTGGCCGATCAACGAGCAGATTGCGCTCGCCGACGCCATCCTGGCCGACGCCCGCGCGAGCACAGAACCAACGCTCGAACCGCCCGCTGTACCTTCCGCAGCGTTGCGCGGCATCCTCTCCAACGACCAACCGGCGCCGTCAGACGATGAGATCGCGCGCATTCTGGACGAAGAGCGGATGAAGAAATATGGCTCCTAGCTCCGAATCTACAACGCCGCAGGTTGTGCGCGTACTGCTCGATACCAACGTCATGCTTGATTGGCTCCTTGACCGCAAACCCTGGGCAGATGAGGCAGAGCCACTCTGGCATGCCCGCGACACTGGACGCATTATCGCCTATCTTCCGGCGTCGGCGCTCACCGACATCTACTACATCGCGCGGCGTCAGGTAGGCTCCGCACATGCCATAGCCGCAATTGATCGCAGCCTGACGCTAGAAGTTGTCCCAGTCAACAAATCGACTATGCTGCACGCTCGCGCGCTCCCCGGAAGTGACTTTGAGGACAACGTCATCATGGCGTGCGCAGAAGCAGAGCGGTTGGATTTCATCATTACCCGCAACCCTGACGACTTTGAGCCTTCTCCAATCGCAGTGATCACGCCAACAGACTTTGTGAAACGCCTGTGAAGTGGCTGCCCGCCAGACAAGGATGCTAGCTGGCTGCGCGGAATCGTGCGCGCGGACGTGCTATGCTTGCGCGTAGGACGCCCCACCGGCGGGGCCAGCGCGCAGCAGCGGAGAGGAGCGCAGCCAGATGGAGCCGACCGAGCCGATGAAGCCGATGGACGAGGTGATGGTTCACGGGGGCATGCTGATCGCCAAGGCGCTCAAGCGTGAGGGCGTCGAAGTGGTCTTCACCCTGAGCGGCGGCCATATCGCCGCCATCTACGATGGCTGTGTGCGCGAGGGCATCCGTGTGATGGATACGCGCCACGAGCAGGTGGCCGTGCATGCGGCGGAGGGCTGGGCCAAGGTGACGCGCCGCCCTGGCGTGGCGCTGCTGACGGCTGGCCCTGGCGTCACCGATGGCGTCACCGGCATCGCCAACGCCTACCAGAATGGCAGCCCCGTGCTGATCTTCGGTGGGGCCGCGCCGGTGGAGCAGGTCGATCGCGGCGCACTGCAAGAGCTGCGCCATGTCGATCTCGTCTCATCCATCACCAAGTGGGCGCGCACCGTCACGCAGACCAAACGCCTGGCTGAATACACCGCGATGGCCTACCGCGAGGCGTTCTCTGGCCGCTACGGCCCTGTCTTCCTCGAATGCCCGATGGACACCCTCAACAACCTCATCCCCAGCGAAGAGGCGGTCATCCCCGGCCCGGGCTATCGCGGCGCCGCCCGCACGCAGGCCGACCCCGCCGCCATCGACCGCGCCGCTGCGCTGCTGGAGCGCGCCGAGCGTCCCGTCATCTTCGCCGGGACGAGCGTCTGGTGGGACGACGCCTCCGCCGCCCTGCGCACGCTGGCCGAGCGCATCCAGGCGCCCGTCTTCCTGAATGGCTCGGCGCGTGGCAGCCTGCCGCCCGATCATCCGCTTTTCTGCTCGCTGGCGCGGCGCGCGGCGCTCTCGGAGGCCGATGTCATCGTGCTAGCGGGGGCCAAACTCGACTTCCGCCTGGGCTACGGCCAGCCGCCGCTGATTCCCGCCAGCGCCAAACTCATCTGGCTCGATACACAGGCCGAGGACATCGGCGCGAATCGTGGCGCTGACGTGGGCCTGCCCGGCGATGTGGGGTTGAATCTGGCCGCCATCGCGCAGGCGCTGGGCAAGGTCGCCAACCACAGCGCCTGGCTCCAGCAGATTCGCGCCGCCGACGAGCGTACCCGCGAGCGCGAGGCAGCGCTGATGCTCTCTGACGCCCAGCCGATTCATCCGCTGCGCCTGTGCGCCGACCTGCGCGACGCGCTCGACCACGACGCCTGGGTGATCGGCGATGGCGGCGACATCGTCAGCTATGGCGCCCGCGTCATCAATCCCTGGGAGCCAGGCCACTGGCTCGACGCCGGCCCGATGGGCACGCTCGGCGCCGGCGCCGGGTTCGCCATCGCCACCAAGATCGCCCACCCCGGCAAGCAGGTAGCGATCCTCTTTGGCGATGGCGCGTTCGGCCTGCATGGCATGGAGTTCGAGACGATGGCGCGCCACAACCTGCCCATCGTCGCGGTCATCGGCAACGATGGGCAGTGGGCGCAGATCAAGCACCCGCAGAAGGCCATGCTGGGCCACTCCACCGCTGCCGACCTCGCCCCCGGCGTGCGCTACGACCTGATGGCGCAAGCCTTCGGCTGCCACGGCGAGCTAGTGGAGCGCCCGGAGGAGATTCGTCCGGCCATCGCGCGCGCCTTCGCCTCAGGTAAGCCCGCAGTGGTCAACGTGCTGACCGATCCCAACGTCGTCTACGCCCGCTCGACCCAGGCCGCCGTATGAGCGCACTGCCCACTTGATCTTCTTCCTCGTCAGCCCCGCCGGAGCTTGGATCACCGGCCAGATCATCCACTCGCGCGGCGGCCTCTAGCTTGACATTATTCTGAGGCTCGGTGCACGATGCGCGTATCTGCCTGCATGTTTGCGCATCGTGGTGGAGCGGGCGGAGGAGGAGGAGCAGGCCGATGAGCGACATCATCACCGATACGTCGCCAGCGTCACTGGCGCGCGCCAACGAACTGCACTATGAGGAAGCCTTCGCCGCGTGCGCGCTGGCCTATGGCGGTGAGGTATTCGACGAGCCAGACCTGCGTTTTTGCGCCAGCGGTATCCCTATCTCGGCCTGGAATCGCGTCGTGCGCGCGACGCTGACGCCAGAGACCGCCGACGACCGGATCGAGTGGGTGATCGCACAGGCGCGTGCACGCGAGACGCCGTTTCTCTGGAATGTCGGCCCCTCGATGCGCCCAGACAACCTGGGCGACTACCTCATCCGCCACGGCCTCGCCGACGCGGGTGACGAGCCGGCGATGGGCGTGGCGCTGGCAACTTTGCCGAGTGCCCTACCCCTGCCAGATGGCGTCACCATCGAGCGCGTGCGTGATCTGGCGGCGCTGGAGCAGTGGGTGGCGACGATGACCGATGGCTTCGAGGCGCCACCCAGCGCCGTCGAATCGCAGCTCGCGCCCATCGCACATGACACCTTCGACGACACCGCCGCTGCCCGCTACTACCTCGCATCGCTGCATGGCAAGCCAGTGGCCACCGCTGCGCTGACCCTGACCGGTGGGATGGCCGGAATCTTCTCGGTCACTACCGTCCCAGCAGCGCGGCGGCGTGGCATCGGCGCGGCGGTGACGCTGGCGCCGCTGCTGGATGCACGCGCCGCTGGCTACCAGATTGGCGTCTTGCAGGCCAGCGAGATGGGCTATCCCGTCTACCAGCGCATCGGATTCACCGAGCAGTTCCGCTATCACGTCTACCAGTGGTCGCCAGCCTAGCGCCAGCCAGCAATCGCCAGCGCGAAACCTCTATCGTCGTCTCTGCTCGCCCCGCGCGCTACGCCTGGCCTGTAGTCCCCCCTCCCCTCGCAAGGGGAGGGGGACAGGGGGAGAGGCCACCCACACGCCAGCGGGCC
>DATBTW010000461.1:0-16983 GCA_036559055.1 Ktedonobacterales bacterium | reverse complement strand
ATGATGGGGATAGGCGCGCCATCGCGGGTCGCGCCGGAGCGACTGACCCACACCACGAGCCGCGCGCGTTCCTGCGCCTGGCTGGCGGCGGATGTATCGCGCGCCTGGCGTATGCTGGCCTGCGTCGTGGCATCGGGCCGCGCGATCACCTGCCCAGCGCCGCCGTCCAGCGCCAGCGTCTCGCCATCCGCGACCGCGCTCAGCAGTGCAGGGCCAAGCCCTACCACGGCAGGGATGCCCAGCGCGCGCGCCAGAATGGCGGCATGCGAGGTCGTGCCGCCCTGCGCCAGCGCGATGCCCAGCAGCCGCTCTGGCGGCGCGGAGGCGGTGTCTGAGGGCGAGAGATCGTTGGCGACGACGATGGCTGGCGCGGAGAACGCCGCCAGCGTCTCGGCCAGCGTGGGCTGGCGCGCGTGGGCGGGTCGCAGGTGATTGAGCGCGCGGCTGGTAGCGTCGCGCACATCGGCGGCGCGCGCCTGCCAGAGCGGATCGGAGAGCGCCTCCAGCTCGCGCGCCTGCTCCTCAGCAGCCTGCGCGATGGCGGCCTCGGCGCTCATACGCTGCCCGGCGATCAACTCATCGACGCGGTCGAGGATGGTGGGATCCTCCAGCATCATGGCCTGCGCCTCGAAGATGTCGGCCTGCGCGGCGTCGGCCCGCTGGCGCACCTGCTCCACCAGCGCTCGCAGCTCCTCGGCGGCGGTGGCCAGCGCCTGGCGGGCGCGCCGCGCCTCCTCAGCAGGAGCGCCCGTGGCCGCCACGGTGGAAGCTGGCGCGCTGGCCGTGGCGGCGACGAAGCGCAGCGCCGGGCCAAGCGCCATCCCTGGCGAGGCCGCCACGCCCCTCAGCGTGAGCGGGTCGCGCGTATTCTTCGTGGACGATGGCTGCTCCTCCATTGGCCCACGCCTCCTGCTAACGTGGCTGGCGAATGAATTCGCGCCTGGGAGGCGGCTCAAGCCGCCGCGAAGCTCGGCTACGCCTGCCGCCTGCGCGGACTAGGATTCTAGTCCGCGCAGGCGGACTTCGCGGCCCGAATGGGCCTCCCAGGCGCGGTTTCAACCGCCAGCCGACTGCCGCATCACATTGCCCGCCTCGTTATCCGCCGACGCCTTTGTCCATCGTCACGGCGTCTTTGGCGGTGGCGGCCACCTGCGCCAGATCGCTGCCGATGGAGGCTTCGACGGCGGCGACCACCGCGCCCTCGACCAGCGGCGCATCGCTCAGCAGCACCCGCGCGCGGCGCGCCTCGGGCAGCGCTTCGAGGGCCATCTGCGCGACCATTGTGGCGCTGCCGAGGTCCATCAGCACGAGCGCGCCGTCGCCGCTGTCGGCGGCCTCCAGCGCGCGCCGCACCTTCTCCAGCGACGTGCCAAGCTCGCCGCTGTCCGTGCCGCCCGCCGCGATGATGTTCACCCCGCCCTGGGTCATCTGGCCAGCGAGTTCCGCCACCCCTTCGGCCAATCGCTGGCTGTGCGAGACGATCACCAACCCCACCGCCATCTCGCTACCCTTGATCCGCGGCGGCGCGCAAGATCAGCGCGGCGGAGGTGGCGCCGGGATCCTGGTGTCCGATGCTGCGCTCGCCGAGGTAGCTGGCGCGACCCTTGGTGGCAAGCAGGGGGATGGTGGCGCGCATGCCCTCCTCGGCGGCGTCTGCGGCGGCGGACAGCGCGGCGCGCTTGTCTTTGCCAGCGGCCAACGCCGCCGCCAACGCCGCCACGGCTGGCTCCAGCGCGTCGATCATCGTTTTCTCGCCCGCCTGCGCCTTGCCGCGCGCCTTGATGCCTTCCAGCGCGGCCTGCAGCCCATCTTCGATGTCACCCGGCTCCAGCGCCGTCTTATTCGCCAGCGCCATCCCCGCGCGCAGGAAGGCCGTGCCATACAGCGGGCCACTGGCGCCGCCGACGGTGGAGACAAGCGTCGCGCCGACCGTCTTGAGGATGGCGCCGACATCCGCAGGCGCGCCCTCGGCCTGCAACTTGGCCATCACGGCGGTGAAGCCACGATCCATATTGACGCCGTGGTCAGCGTCGCCGATGGCGGCGTCCAGGTCAGTCAGATAGGCGCGCTGCTCATGCAGCCTGCCTGCCACTTTCTCAAGCCACGCGAGCATCGCCGCGCTGTCTACTGCCATCTCGTGCGCCTCCTGATGTGAGGATCGGGAGAATCCAGACTCCCCCTCTCCTTGCGGGAGAGAGGGACAGTGGGTGAGGTTCTACTGGCCAGCCGACGACTGGCTGGCGATCTGCATCAGACCCTCGTCGGCCAGACTGCGCTGCACGGCGCGCGTATACTCCTCGATCTCGGCGTTGGTAGTGGACGACGACCAGCCAAGCTCGCCCGCCATCAGCGACGAAACCTGCTCGACCACGCCCGCGCCGCGCTGCCGATCTTCCAGCTCGATGCGCATGCGCCGCGCCAGCGCGTCATCCAGCCGCATCGCCATCTCGTCGCGGCAGGCATAGACCACCTCCGCCAGGATGAACGGAAGATCATCGATCAGCCGCTTACCCAGCGCGGGCTGCGCCTTCACCAGATCAAGAATCTCCAGCGCATGGCTGCCATAGTTGAAGGCCAGCGACTTCTCGATCCTGGCGTCCAGCCCCAGCTCGATGCAGCGGCGCGAGAGGTCGCGGCGGGCCTGCTTCCAGTTGACCGCGCCAGAGAGCGCCAGCTTCTCGGTGGGATGATGCAGCGGCATGGCGTCGCGCCGCGCCAGCACGTCCACCGTATCCTGCGCCATGCGGCGATAGGTGGTCAGCTTGCCGCCGACTATTGTCACCATGCCGTTGTCTTCTTCCACCACCACATGCGTGCGCGAGAGGTTGGCGGCGGGCTTTTCGCGCGAGCGCACCAGCGGACGGTAGCCCGCGTAGACGCCGATGAGGTCTTGCCGCGTCAGGTTGACATTCAGGTAGCGGTTGACATGGCGCAGCAGATAGTCGATATCTTCGGGGGTCGCCTCCGGATGGTCGAGGTCGCCAGAGCCAGTATCGGTCGTGCCGATCAGCGCGCGGTCTTCCCACGGCAACACGAAGAGCAGGCGGCCATCTTCCGTCTCCGGCAGCACCACGCCCGTCTCGCCCATGCCGATGCGCTCGGCGGCGACCACCAGATGCACACCCTTGCTCGGCTCCAGCGACACCTTCGACTGGTCGCCTGTCAGCATCGCCAGGCGCTCGGCGAAGACGCCCGCCGCGTTGACGATGTGGCGCGCTCGCACGACCAGTTCGCGCCCGCCCAGGGTATCGCGCACATGCGCCGCCGCGAGCTTGTCATCGCGCTTGTCGAAGCCTGTCACCTCGGCGTAGTTGGCGATGGCCGCGCCGAAGCGTGCCGCTGTGCGCATGACGGCCACGACCAGCCGGGTATCGTTGGTCTGGCCATCGTAGTAGACGAAGGCTTCTTTCAGCCCCTCGCCGCGCAGCGTTGGCGCGAGGGTCAGCGCCTGCTCGATGCTGATGCGCCGATGGCGCGCGAATCCGCGCCCGCCAGCCAGCGTGTCATACATGGTGAGGCCAGCGGTAATCATCAGGCCGAGGCCCACGCCATTGGGCGGTGTGAAGGGGACGCCCAGTGGCCGCCTGGCGTCTTCGTAGAGCGGCAGTACGAAGGCCAGCGGCTGCACGATGAACGGCGCGTTGCGCAGCAGCGCGCCGCGCTCGACCAGCGCCTCGTGCACCAGCGCGAAGTCGAACTGTGGCAGGTAGCGGATGCCGCCATGCACCAGTTTGGTCGATTTGCTACTGGTGGAGCTGGCAAAGTCGCTCGCCTCTACCAACGCGACGCTGTAGCCACGGGCGGCGGCGTCGAGCGCGACCCCTACGCCTGTGATGCCCCCGCCAATGACCAGCACATCGAAGGTCTCAGCGGCCATGCGATCAAGGTTGTCAGTTCGAGTCGCAGCGTTGAGTGGCGGCATATCACATCCCTCCTTACCTTGGGTTCCACTCCCCCGCTCCCCGTGGGAGAGGGGGCAGGGGGTGAGGTCGCGACTGGCGCGGCCACGCACGCTGCCATCGAGTGAGAGTGAACGCGGCCCGCCATCAGACTGGCGACATCCTCTGCATCCAATGGTAGCGCGCGTACGGTGAGCCAACCAGAGCGCCATCTCTCGATTGGCTCACAACGCTCAAATGACCGTTTCAACCCATCAGGCCGCGATGGACGCTGACGAGCTAGCCGCGTTCATCGCGCACGGTTCTTCCAGTGGTGTCGGCGCCAGGCAGCTTCTCGAACTTATCGCGCAAGATCGGGTGCAGCGACACATTGTAGATCAGCGCGGCGATCACCGCGCCCACAATAGGCGCCACGATTGGCACCCAGAAATACCAGGAGAACTGCTGGCCGGCGCCATTGACGCCATTGCCAGGGAACGCCGCCTGCCCGAAGCCTATGAACCATGCCAGCACACGCGGGCCGAAGTCACGGGCGGGGTTGATGGCGTAGCCGGAGGTCGTGCCAAACGACATGCCGATGGCGACGACCAGAAGGCCGATGATGAACGGCGCCAGGTTCGAGAGTGGTGGAGAGTTGCGCGCGTCGGTGATCACGAAGATCAGGAACACGAGCAGGAACGTGCCCAGAACCTCGTCGAAGACGGCGTTCCACAGCGGCACGATCTGGCCACCAATCGCCGTATGCGGGTAGGTGAAGAAGAACTGGGAGGGGCCAGTCGCGCTGGCCAGTGAGCCGCGCGTGATGTGGGCCGCTGATTCGACTGAGTTCATACCGTTGCCGTACTCGACCCAGAGGATCAACGCGGCAAACCAGGCGCCCAGGAACTGGAACAGCGCATACCAGCCCACTTTTCTCCAGGGGAATGCGCCCTTCATCGCCAGGCCGACGGTGACGGCGGGGTTCAGGTGCGCGCCGCTGATCGTGCCAGCGACGAACACGCCTAACATGACGGCGAACCCCCAGCCCCAGTTGATCAGCAGCCATGAGGCCGAGCTTGATGTGAGGCCCAGGCTCGGCGTACCGAAGCCATTGAACAACAGCACGACGGCCACCACGCCGTCACCGAACAGGATCAGGATCATCGTGCCGAGGAACTCGGCGAGCAACTCGCCACCAAGCCCCGTGCGACTTCTCAACTCCGATGCCATGTCCACTGCCCTCCCATTACAAGAAATGATGTGTCCATCGCGTTGTGTGCGAACGGGCGCCGTGTACGCCAGCGGAAGTGGGTTGGCATGAGGTTCTCGCCAGCGACGAAGCGCGCGCTCCCAGTCCTGGATGAGATGAAACGTCCGACATCGCGGTCTGGGGAGCGACATGCGGGTAGGAGATTGCCACTCCCCAGGTCGGGAGGGTGAAGCGCCGTGGCCCCACCCTCACCAGGGGTTGATCGTGTCAGCCGCCGGGCTACTCGTCCTTCGCCCAGTCGCGGGCACGATCAACCGCGCGCTTCCAACCCTTGTACAGCTTCTCGCGCTCACCCTCGCTCATCGTGGGGGTGAAGACCTTGTCCACTGCCCAGTTGTTGGTCACGTCTTGCAGGCTGTCCCAATATCCGACCGCCAGACCAGCCAGATAGGCGGCGCCGAGCGCGGTCGTCTCGGCGACCACTGGCCGCTGCACCCGCACGCCGAGGATGTCGGCCTGGAACTGCATCAGCCAGTTGTTCGCGACCATGCCGCCATCGACCCGCAGGTCTTTGAGCTGCACGCCCGAATCCGCTTCCATCGCCTGCGCCACATCGCGTGTCTGGTACGCGGCGGCCTCCAGCGCGGCGCGAATGATCTCCGCACGCCCGGAGCCGCGTGTCAGGCCGACGATGGCGCCGCGCGCATACTGATCCCAGTAGGGGGCGCCCAGGCCGACGAACGCCGGCACCAGGTAGACGCCACCCGTATCTTTCGTATCCTTCACCAGCGCCTCAGTCTCGCTTGCGCTGCTGATGATCTTGAGTGAGTCACGCAGCCACTGCACGGCGGCGCCGGTGATGAAGATGCTGCCCTCCAGGCAGTACGTCACCTTGCCACCCAGCCCCCAGCCAATCGTGGTCAGCAGGCCGCTCTTGGAGACTTCGGCTTTCTCACCTGTGTTGAGCAGCAGGAAGCTCCCCGTACCATAGGTGTTCTTCGCCATGCCGACCTCGAAGCATGCCTGGCCAAAGGTCGCAGCCTGCTGGTCGCCCGCGTCCCCCGCGATGGGGATGGCGCCGCCGAACAGGCTCGTCTCGGTCTCGCCGTAGACCTCGCTGCTCTGGCTGGGCTTCGGCAGCATGGAGCGCGGGATGCCCATCTTCTGCAGAATCTCATCATCCCAGTCGAGCTTGTGGATGTTGAAGAGCATCGTGCGCGAGGCGTTCGAGTAGTCGGTGGTGTGCGACTTGCCGCCCGTCAGGCGCCAGATCAGATAGGTGTCCACATTGCCGAAGAGCAGCTCGCCCTTCTCCGCTCGCTCGCGTGCGCCAGCGACGTTGTCGAGCATCCATTTGACTTTGGTGCCAGAGAAATAGGCGTCGATGACCAGTCCGGTCTTCTCGCGAATCTTCGGCTCCCAGCCCTCCGACTTGAGTTGATCGCAGTAGGAGGCGGTGCGGCGATCTTGCCAGACAATCGCGTTCATCAGCGGCGCGCCGGTGTTCTTGTCCCAGACCAGCGCCGTCTCGCGCTGGTTAGTGATGCCGATGGCGGCGATGTTCGCGGCGGTGACGTTTTTCTCGTGCATCACCGTCTGGGCGGTGGCGAGCTGTGACGCCCAGATGTCTTCGGGGTTGTGCTCAACCCAGGCTGGCTGCGGAAAGATTTGCGGGAACTCGCGATTGGCCGTAGCGACCGCGTGTCCCTCATGGTTGAAGAGGATCGCGCGCGAGCTTGTCGTGCCCTGATCCAGCGCTAGCACATACTTGTCCTGAGTGTCAGCCATGCCGTCAACCTCCTCTGGTTGAGGCGCTTTCGCGCCACTCTACTCGCGTCGCCACCGTGACGTCACGAGCGTTCCGGTCATGTCATGCGTGCCATGCGTGCCATGCGTGCCATGCGCGGGCGCCCGAAGGCGTGGGCGCAATGGGGGATGGGATGATCTAGACGCCCCAGCGCAGGGCGGGGGTCAATACGGGCGCGTCCCAGAGCCGCGTCATCTCGTCATCCAGGCGCAGGAGCGTGACGGAGCAGCCCGCCATCTCCAGTGAGGTGATGTAGTTGCCAACCAGATTGCGCGCGATGGTGATGCCACGCCCCTTGAGGATGCGGTTGACCTCGTTGAACATGATATACAGCTCGATGAGCGGGGTACCGCCCATGCCGTTGACCATCGCCAGCACGGAGTCGCCCGACTTAAAGGGCAGATCATCGAGGATGGGGTTGACGAGCAGCTCGGCGATCTGCGAAGCAGTACCGAGCTTCATGCGCGTGCGTCCAGGCTCACCGTGGATGCCGATGCCAATCTCCATCTCATCGGCGGGCAGATCGAAGGTGGGTTTGCCAGCGGCGGGGGTGACGCACGAGGTGAGCGCCATGCCCATACTGCGGCCATTGGCGTTGACTTTGCGGCAGAGGTCGGCGACCTGTTTGAGCGTGCCGTTCTCCTCCGCCAACGCTCCGCACAACTTCTCGGCCAGCACCGTGGCGCCGACGCCGCGCCGCCCTGCGGTGTAGAGGCTATCCTTCACGGCGACATCGTCGTCGATGACGACGCTCTCCACTTCGATGTCATCGCCCTGGGCCATCTCGGCGGCCATCTCGAAGTTCATCACGTCGCCAGTGTAGTTCTTGACGATGTGCAGCACGCCAGCCCCGCCGTTGACGGCCTTGGTCGCGGCGAGCATTTGATCTGGCACGGGCGAGGTGAAGACCGCGCCGGGGCAGGCCGCGTCGAGCATGCCACGCCCCACATAGCCGCCGTGCATCGGCTCGTGTCCGCTGCCACCGCCAGAGATGACGCCCACTTTGCCCTTGATGGGCGCATCGGCGCGCACGACGAGCTGCTGTCCCACATCTACACGAATGAGGTCTGGATGCGCCGCAGCCATCCCTTCGAGTTCCTCTTTGACCACGTCGTCAGGCTTGTTGATCAGTTTCTTCATCGTCGCCGGGGTCGTCGGTGTCGCCATGCGCAGCCTCCCGAGATCGTCTGTTCCGCCGAGCGGCGCGCACATGGCGTCACTCGATCTCACACAACAGCCCGTCCATACTCGGATTCAATCGCGCGCGAGGTAGGCTTCACAGGGAGCCTGCCTGGACAGAAGGTCGCTCGCTCCGCCATATCCATTGGGCAGGAGCGCCAGCGTTCGCCAGGGAAAACTCAACCACATACGAGCATCATAACGCATAAAAAGTCATTTGTCGCGTCAAGTACCTGCAATTTGGCGCATTTTTTAGCAATTCTCAGTATTCTGGCTGATCGAAACGCCTGTGAGCGCGCCGGGCGCGACCCTCACCCCAGCCCGCTCCCTCTGGGAGAGGGAGCCGGAGGGGATGGCTCGCGGTGTACGCACAGCGCCATAGCTCCCCTCTCCCGCAAAGCGGGGAAGGGGCTGGGGAAGGGGGCGGCTAGCGCCCCACCGCCGCCTCGCCGCGCAGCGTCATGCAGGTGCTGGTGGCGCGGGCGACGAGGCTGCCGCCTTCATCATAGATGTCGCACTCGGCCAGGCCAATCGTGCGGCCAGCCTTCACCACCCAGCCGTGGGCGCGCAGCTGCGAGCGCCAGACGGGCTTTAGGTAGTTGATCTTCATCTCCAGCGTCGTGAACGTCTCGCCTTCTTGCAGCGTCGTCAGGTAGGCGGCGTTCATCGCGGCGTCGGCGATGTCGCAGAGGATGCCGCCGTGCAGCGTCCCCATCGGGTTGACATGGCGCGCGGTGGGATTGAAGAGTACGACGGCGCGGCCATTATCGCGCGCGATGAGCTGGAAGCCGATGACGTGCTCGACCGGAGCAAATTGCAGATCTTCGACGCTCTGGTCGTCTGATGCTGGTGGTTGCGCCATGACGTCCTCCGCATGCGCTCGCGCGCTCGCCTGCTCAGCTTCTCGATGAGATGGGTTGATGCTCCCTGTGCGCCAGTATAGCGCGTCTGCGCCGCCCGCGCGACACTGGCGCCCTAACGCTGCTTCTCTGATTGACCTACATCCAGCCGCGTTTGCGGAAATACCAGACCTGCGCAGCGGTGATGATCGCCATGCCGACCAGCACGATCCAGAAGTTGAAGCCCGCGTCGTGTTCGACCTGCGGCATATGGCCAAAGTTCATACCGAAGACGCCCGTGACGAAGGTAATTGGCATGAAGATGGTGGCGATGATCGTCAACTGCTTCATCACCACGTTCAGCCGATTCGATACCGTCGTCAAGTACACATCGAGCAGGCCACTGAGCAGATCGCGGTAGGAGTCGAGCATCTCAAAGACGCGCAGCGTGTGGTCGCGCACATCGGCGAAGTAGGGTTCCACCTCGCGCGGGATCAGGTCGCCGGTGCGCGTGATGAGCGAATTGGTCAGCTCCACCTGCGGGCTGATGACCCGCCTCAGCGTCGCGACCGCGCGCTTCATGCGGAAGAGCCGCACCTGCACCGCGTTCGAGGTGTCGTTGACGGTGGCGTCTTCGAGCTGGTCGATCAGGTCGTCGAGCCGATCGATGACGGGGAAATAGGTGTCCACCAGCGTGTCGATGATGGTATGCAGCAGCCGCGCGACTCCGCGCCCCATCAGGTTTTCGCTGCCAGTGACCTTGTGTGTGGCGCTCCAGAGCTTGTCGAGCCAGTCGGCGGCCTCACGGTGCAAGGTCAGCACGAAGCCCTTGCCAAAGACGATGTCGATCTTGGAGACCAGCGCATCTTCCGCCTGCTCATCGAAGCCAATGCTGTTGACGACAATCGAGAAGATGTCGCGACTTTCCAGCAGGCGCGAGCGGGCTGTCTCGTCGAGCAGCGCCTCCTGGATGGCGCTGGAGAGGTTGTAGGTCTGCGCCAGCCGTGACATCACACCGGTCGGGTCGCCCTGCACATCGGCCCACACGACGCCGACGTCCTGTTGTAGCGCGGCGGTGATCTCCTGCGGCGAGGGATCAAGATGTGTCGTGCCATTCAGGCAGATGGTCACACGCATCGTCGATTCGCCAGCGGCGCGCTGGCGAGCCCGCCGACGCGCTCGCCGTGTGCGACGCTCATCCGCCGCCTGCGGTACGGCTTCCACGCTCACTGGCGCCGACTCCTCTCGCTACCATCACACTCGTGCTCACTCGCCACCTGCTGGCAGAATCTGAGGGCATCCTACACCCGCCGCCAGGAACAGCACAATGCGCTACATCTTATCTACGGTCAGGCTGTCCGGCAGAACGGCCTCGTCGTCGGCGTCATCGTCGAAGGGATCATCATCGGGCACGTCGAGCGCGTCGTCGCCCTGATAGGCGCGCAGCACGCTCTCGTCCAGCCGCCGCAGCGATTGATCCTGGATTTGCGCCAGGCGTGCGCGTGTGCGCTGGTTGGCGATATAGCAGGTGGCCACCGCCCAGACGGTGGAGTTGGTGATGCCGATGATCCCGCCCACCACCAGCGACATCGCCACAATGCGCTCGCTCTGCGTCATCAGCTTCCAGATGCGCTCGAACCTGTCCATGTCATTCTCCTTCTGTTCGTGGCAGCGCGGCCCCGACTTGCGCTCAGCATGCTCCGTCAGCGACTATAGCGGTGGAGAGACAGCGCGGTCGCTCGATGTCAGCCGCATGTCGCCGCCAGTGATCGCCCACGATCAGTCGTGATCAATCGTGATCAGTCGAAAGAGCAGGCGCCTCGATGAGCGATACACCCGCTGAACAGATTATGACCTATCTGATGGATATGGATGGCGTGCTGGTGCGCGGCGCGCAACTCATCCCTGGCGCCGATGCATTCATCGGCAGGCTGCGGGCTGCGGGCAAACCATTCTCCATCCTGACGAATAATTCGCTCTACACGCCACGCGATCTACAGGCGCGGCTCGCGCTGAGCGGCTTGCATGTCAACCCCGACGAGTTGTACACCTCGGCGATGGCGACAGCGCAATTCCTGCACCGCCAGACGCCCAACGGCTCGGCCTATGTGATCGGCGAGGCAGGGCTGACCACCGCGCTGCACGACATCGGCTACATCCTGAGCGAGACGCGGCCGGACTACGTGGTGCTAGGCGAGACGCTGTCCTACAGCTTCGTGCGGCTGACCCAGGCCATCCGGCTGATCCGCGAGGGCGCGCGCTTCATCGCGACCAACCCCGACGTGATCGGGCCGACGGAGTCGGGCATTGTACCGGCGACGGGCGCCGTGGCGGCGCTGGTCTACGAAGCGACCGGCGTCAAGCCCTATTTCGTTGGCAAGCCCAACCCGCTGATGATGCGGTCGGCGCTGCGTCGGCTCGACGGCCACTCCGAGACCTCGATGATGATCGGCGACCGCATGGATACCGATATCATTGCTGGCACCGAGGCGGGCATGGCGACCACCCTCGTGCTGACCGGCGTGACGGCGCGCGACTCGGTGGCGCGCTTCCCCTATCGCCCCACCCACATCGTCGATTCCGTCGCCGACATCGTGATCTGAGGGAGACGATCAGAGGGACTTGCACGGCCGTGTAGCATAATGGCGTGATCGGTGAAATGCTCAGTGGCCAATGGGACAGCTCCCGCGAGATTGGGGGAGAAGAGCAAGGCGAACCAATGAATGCTATCGAAACGAACCAGTTGACCCGGACATTCGGCAGCCTGGTGGCCGTAGACAATTTGACGCTTGCCATTCCAGAGGGTACCGTCTTTGGCTTCCTGGGGCCGAATGGCGCTGGCAAGACGACCACCGTGCGGCTGCTCTCAGCCCTGATCGCCCCAACACGTGGGACTGCTACGGTGGCGGGGTATCGCCTGGGGGAGAACAACGAGGCGATTCGCAAATCGATTGGGATACTCACGGAGACCCCCGGCTTGTATGACCGCCTCAGCGCCTGGCAAAACCTGCTGTTCTTTGCGGAGATGTATGACCTCCCGGCCCAGCGCGCCGCCGCGCAGGTCGAACGCTATCTGCGCCTGCTCGATCTCTGGGAGCGGCGCGGCGACAAGGTGGGGGGCTTCTCGAAAGGAATGCGGCAGAAGCTGGCGATTGCCCGCGCCCTGCTGCACGAACCCAGGGTGATCTTCCTCGATGAGCCGACGTCTGGGCTCGACCCCGAGGCCGCGCGGGTGGTACGTGAGTTCATCAAAGAGCTGCGGGCCGAAGGTCGGACCATCTTTCTCACGACGCATAATCTGCCTGAGGCTGACGAGCTTTGCGATCTGATCGGCGTATTTCGCACTCGACTCTTGCGTCTGGGCGCCCCAGCGAATTTGCGCGCTGGTATGTTTGGCGCGGGAACCCAGGTAACCGTCGTAGGCGATGCCGCACACTGGATCAGCGCCGTCCGTGCGCTGCCCTTCGTCCACGATGCGACGGCCTCCGAGAGCACGCTCTCCGTTAGCCTCGATCATCCCGATGGCCAGAACCCGGCGCTGGTGCGGGCGCTTGTAGAGGCAGGCGCAGACATCCGCGCCGTGGAACAGACCTCCCATTCCCTCGAGGAGGTGTACCTGGAACTGGTAGAGCAGGCGCGTGAAGCGGCGACTGTCAGCCAGTAAGCATGCAGAAAGAGCACGCCTCGTATGCGCAAAGTCATGGTGATCCTGAGGAAAGAGTTCCTCGACATGCTCCAGCAGCGGACCCTGATGTTCACGATTCTCCTTCCGCCGCTGCTATTTGCCCTACTTCCCCTCTTCTACCTGCAGATAGGCGGCACCGGCTCGCGAGCCGGTGCGCTGAAAGTGCCTTCGCTCCAGGGTTTGACCTTGCACGAGTACACGCAGGGACTGATTGGCACGACGTTCTCGAACTTCTTTATTCTGCTGTCGATGATCGTGCCCAGTACGATTGCGGCCTACAGCATCATTGGCGAGAAGAGCAACCACACGCTGGAGCCGCTGCTGGCCACACCGGTGCGTCGGTGGCAATTGCTAACGGGCAAGATTCTGACGTCGTTGCTGCCAGCGGCGCTGCTGACCTGGATGAGTGGTGGTCTGTTCATCGCGGAACTCGCAATCTTCACTGATGCGAATGTCGTCTCTCATGTCATCACTGGGGGCTGGCTCATTCTCTTCATCATCGGCACACCGCTCTTAGGGCTGATCGCGGTGGCCATCATGACGGCCATTTCGTCGCGGGTCAACGACACGCGCACGGCGCAACAACTCTCGGTCTGGGCAGTGGTACCTATCCTGGGGATTGTGCTGGGCGAACTCTCCGGCCAGTTTGAGTTGACCGTGCTAGTAGCGGTCGTCTCCTGTCTGATCCTGATCCCTGTCGCGATCGTCTTAACCTGGGGCGCGGCCCAGCTATTTCAGCGCGAAGCCATTCTGACCCGCTGGAGGTAGAGGCTCTCCGGCCTACGCCAGCGAGGCGCCGCAGAACGTGCAGAAGCGCGTGCCGGGGGTATTCTGAATGCCGCACTTGTGGCACTTGCGGCCAGGCACGCCGCGCAGCATATTCGTACCACAGCGCGTGCAGAAGCGATTGAGGCTATCATTGGGCGTCTGACAGGTCGGGCAAACGACATACCCGGCTGGCGCGGCATGGGCCATCGCCACCAGATGCGCCGACGCCTGGGCCGAGCGCGACTGCTCGAACGCCAGGCCACAGCTCGAACAGAAGCGCTGGCTAGCGTGGTTCTCGCTGTGGCAGCGCGGGCAGACGATCTTCTGCGCGGCGCGCTCCAGCTCCTCGGTCACAGGGGCGGGGCGATAGTCGGCGGCAGGTGGCAGGGGAGCCTGCGCCGCCGCCGCCTGCTCCAGCGTGATCGCCATATCCATCGCCTGCTGGAACCGCTCGGAGGGATCTTTGGCCAGCGCCTTCAGCGTGACCGCCTGCACCGCCGGAGAGATGCGCGAATTGTACGTGGAGGGCGGCGCCGGCGCTTCGTAGATGTGCGAGTGCGCCAGCGCAGTGTAGTTGTCGGCCTCGAAGGGCGTGTGTCCGGTCAGCATCTCGTAGAGCATGACGCCTAGCGCATAGATGTCGGCCCGCGCATCCACCTGGATGCCCTTGCACTGCTCTGGCGACATATACTCCGGCGTGCCGACGCCTGCCCCGCTGCGGGTCAGCGCGGCGCTGGTGGCCAGCACCTTCGCGATGCCAAAGTCGCTCAGCACGGCGCGTTTCGACTCATCCATCAGCACGTTGACGGGCTTGACATCGCGATGGATGATACCACGCTCATGGGCATAGGTGAGCGCGCTGGCCACCTCTTTGATGATGCGCGTCACCTCGCGCAGGCTCATCGACTGCGTCATGTAGTCGCGCAGATTGCCGCCCGCGACGTACTCCATGACGATGTAGAGCAGCCCCTGCTCGTCGCCCGCGTCATGGACGACGACGATATTGGGGTGCATCAGCCGCGCCAGCGAGCGCGCCTCCAGCTCGAAACGATCGACAAAGTTCTGGTCAGAGGCATAGAACGGCGGCAAGACCTTGATGGCCACGTCGCGGTCGAGATGCTTCTGATGCGCACGATAGACACGCGCCATGCCACCCTGACCGAGCAGATTGGTGATGACACAGCCACCCAGGGACCTGCCGACCAGATCGTCGTGGGCGCGCCAGGTTGCCTCTTGACCAGCCACACCATGCCTCTCTGCGCTGACTATTCGCCGACCACGTGCCCCTGGATGTTAGCGCTGGTGGAAGACCAGCACCGTCTGCCCGACCTGCACCTCGTCGCCGTCACTGAGCGCGTACTCAGACACGCGCTGCCCGTTGACGTAGGTGCCATTGGCGCTATTCTCATCGCGCAGGATGTAGCGGCCAGAGGGGTCACGATTGATCGTCGTGTGCAGACGCGACACCGCCAGGTCTTCAAGGAAGACATCACTCTCGCGGTGGCGGCCAATCGTCAGCCGGTCTTTGTTCAGGTCAAACTCGCGGCCTCCAGGCTTGCGCTCTTCCAGGCGCGGGCCATACCCGCCACGCTGCGCGGGCGGATAGCCCATGCCGACGTCAGGCTGCGGCGCGCCCCACTGCGGCTGGCTAGGCGCGGCGGGGGCGGCCCACTGCGGCTGACCCGCCGACTGGCCGTTCCACTGCGGCTGGCCTGGCGCGGCAGGCTGCGGCGGCGCCCATTGTGGCTGGCTCGGCGCGGCGGGGGCGGCGTCCCAGGGAGGCTGCTGGGCGGGCGCATCCCATGGCGCGGGGCTGGCGCCAGCGCCTGGCCGGGTCGCGGGCGACGCCGGGGCAGGGCCACCGTTGGCGCCATTCCATGCGGGCGCGCCTGCGCCAGAGGGCATATCCCAGGCGTTGGCGGCAGGGTGGCCCTGCGCGGGAGCCGGCGGCCAGTCGTTCAGGCCGCCCATCTGCCCCATCTGCCCCATCTGCCCCATCTGGCCGCCAGCGGGAGCCATCTGATCATTCCAGTGGCCCGCGGCGGGCGCATTCGCGTCAGCGCCCCAATTGTTGGCGCTGGCCTGCGCTGGCTCGCCGAAGTTCGCGCCCCAGCCCGGCGCCTGCTGCGGCGCCTGCTGCGGCGCGCCGGGGCGACCCTGGCTCATCGAATCGAAGCGGTCGTCCATCTGGCCCATGCGGCCCATTTGCCCCACCTGACCGCCCATCTGACTCATCGATCCCATGCCATCCATCTGGCCCATCGGTCCGCCCATCTGGCCCATCTGGCCCATCTGGCCCATCTGGCCCATCTGGCCCATCGCATCGCCAGACCAGGGCGCGACCCCGGAGGGCGCATGTGGCTGCCCCATCGGACCCTGCTGCGCGTCGTAGTCGAGTCCGCTCGCCTTCTGACGCGAGGAGCCACCACCGCGCAGCACCATCACAAACACCAGCAGGATCGCCAACACGACTACGACTCCCGCAGCCGCGACCAGAACCCCTCGGCTGAGGGAAGCGAGCGCCACCAGCGGCCCCAGTGCGCCAAATGCGAGAACCATAGAGCAGAGTACCTCCGTTGAACGCTTCAGTTACCGCCCTCGGGCCTCGAAGCGGAGATCGGTATTGCCGAGTCGAAGTGTATCACCATCCTGAAGCTCGACGTCTTCATGCGGGACAAGCGGGCGCCCGTTGACGCGTGTCTTGTTGAACGCGTTCAAATCTTCGATGTAGCAGTGCCCATCGCGGCGCATGAAGCGCGCATGGCGACGCGATACCGCCTGCGACGGATCGAGCGGCAGCAGGTCGATGTCGGGGAAGACGTTGCGCGCCGGATCGCTGCGCCCAATGACCATATCTGCCGCTGTCAGCGGAAAGACCTGGCCGCTCGTCACATCCACCAGCGCGGCCACCCCACGCACGCCCGTCCCACTGACGCCGCCGATAGGGCCGGAGGCGACGGGCGCTCGCGTGGGGTCGTCGCCGCTGAGTAGCGCATCCGCCGCCGCCGTGAATTCCTGCGCCGACTGGAAGCGCTGATCGGGGCGCTTGGCCAATGCGCGCTGGAAGAAAGCGTCGTAGTTCGCGGGCAGGTCGGGGCGCAGCGCCGTCACCGAGGGAATCGGCGAATTGAGGTGCTTCATCACCACGTCCCAGGCATGCTCGCCGTCATATGGCACACGCCCGCTGAGCAGCTCGAAGAACACGCAGCCCAGGGAATAGAGATCGGCGCGCGTATCAACCCGGCGGCTGTTTTCCACCTGCTCGGGCGCCACGTAAAAGGGTGTGCCGACGAAGAAGCCCGTCACGGTGATGTCTTTGGACTCGTGGCTGCGCGCCAGTCCGAAATCGGTCAGTTTGACGGTGTTATCGACGGTCAGCAGCAGATTCTGGGGCTTGATGTCGCGGTGGGTGACACCACGCGAGGCCGCCGTGGCCACGCCCGCCGCCGACTGCTCGATCACATCGATGGCGCGCCTGGGCTGGAATGGCCCGCCCGTCAGCACAGCATGCTTGAGCGTATGCCCATCCACGTAGTCCATGACGATGAAGAGGACGCCCTTGTCGTCGCCGAAATCGACGGGCGCGACAACATGCGGGCCGGAGATGCGCGAGAGCA
>DATBTW010000460.1:0-2263 GCA_036559055.1 Ktedonobacterales bacterium | reverse complement strand
GATGAGCGGCGGCTGAGCTGGCGGCGCTCTCGGCCTTGAAAGACGGGCGCGCCACGGCGGTTTGAAAGCCGCAGATGCGCGCCTGCCTGCGGCGGCGCAACAGGGGCATGTATGCCCCCTCAGCGCCGTGCGTCGGCCATTGATATGGCCGCGACCTTCCTCACACCGCGACCACCCTCTCACCGCTCGGCTTGACGGCTTGCGCCGCCGCTCGCTATACTCCCCTATGTACAACCGCATAACGAGTACCCGTGAGGTGGCGACCCTCGCCGCGCGAGGGAAACGCCAGGGAAATCGGTGCAATGCCGATGCGGACGCGCCACTGTAACCGGGAAACGCTGCTCCTCCATCATCCGCCGCCAGCCTGCGTGAGCAGGCCTGAAGCGCGATGAAGCCACTGTCGGGGCGACCGATGGGAAGGTTCGAGGGTAGCCACCTGCGCCTTGTGCGCAGGCCCGGAAGCCAGGAGACCGACCTGCGGGGAATGCTCAGACCTTCGCGCCAAGAGGAGAGAGCAGCGTCGTCTTCACCCGCTATGATGCGCCCCAGTTCGGCCATCTGGCATGCGCTGCGCCCTCGCTCTGTTCACCAGAGACGAGGGCGCAGCTGTGTTCTGCGGGGATGCGACGACGTGTGACCGATGCGGGCATTGTCGGGGGCGCCTCATGCGCTCTCACCCGTGGGGAGACTGTGCGCAGATCGGGGCGCAGTGACGCGCATAGCCCCCTGGAGGTAGCCTGATTTCCATGCATACCACGCGCCTCGATCATTCCGATCATCCCGATCATCGTACCTCGTGGGCCATCGCCAGCGGACTTGCGCTCGCGCTCGTCGCCACGCTCGCGCTGGGCGCCTGCGCTCCCACCGCCGCGACCTCCTCCGGGCCAGAGCAGCCGCTGCTGGCCAAAGACGCCAACGGCACGGCCATCGTCATCCCGGCCACAGCGCCGCAGCGCATCGTCTCGCTGACCCCGGTCGATAGCGAGATTCTGGGGGCGCTGCATGAGCAGGCGCATGTCGTCGGCGTGGACTACTACACCGACTACCCGGCCGACATGGCCAGCAAGACCAAGATCACCGACGTCAACAGCACGGCCAACATCGAGCAGATCATCGCGCTGAAACCCGATCTGGTGTTGAGCTACGGCCACGACACCAACTCCAGCATCAGCCACGCCGACACGCAGCTGATGGCCGCGCACATCACCGTCTACGATCTGCCCGCGCTCGACCTGGAAGGCTCGATCAAGGAGATTCGCCTGATCGGCCAGCTCACGCATGCCGAGAGCGCCGCCAACGCGCTGGCCAGCAGCATGCAGAGCGACATCACCACGGTCAAGGCCAAGGTCGCCTCGGCGTCGAAGCCCACCGTCTACATGGAACTGTACTACGGCAATGGCCCCACCTATGTTTTCGGCGGCGGCTCCTTCGGCGATGAGTTGATCTCCGACGCGGGCGGTGTGAACGTCTTTCATGGCGACACCTCCGGCGCGGGCTATCCGGCGGTGAATAATGAAGCTATCATCGCGGCCAATCCGCAGGTCATCATCCTGACAGATGGCGCGACGGCGGCGCAAGTGGCGGCGCGTCCCGGCTGGAGCGACATCGCGGCGGTGAAGTCGGGCGCCATCTACAGCCTCGATCCCAACCTCGCGCAGCGCCCCGGCCCGCGCATCATCGACGGGCTGAACAGCGTGGCGAAGGATCTGCACCCCTCGCTCTTCTCATAATCGCCACTTCGACCAGCTAGCAGAAGGAGTCCGCTATGGCGCAGGCGCCGCACGAGGGGCGCGTCGGCAAGCTCGACCCAGCCGCCGATCGCGCCGAAACCACCGCGCGCGCGGGCGTGGCGGACTTCTTCGTTGGCTCGGCGAAGTCGGGCGCCTGGCCTGGCGCGCTGGCGGGCGGGCGCTCGCGCATGACACTGGCGCTGCTGGGGTTGGCGCTGGGACTGCTGGTGGCGCTGGCCCTGGCCACACTGCAAGGCACGGTGGCGATTCCCCCGCTGACCACGCTGGAGATTGTCCTGCGCCATGTGGGCCTGTGGTGGGGCCAGCCACACTGGCCCGCGTACGATGAGCTGATTCTGATGCAGGTGCGCCTGCCACGCGCGCTGGGCGCAGCGCTGGTGGGCGCGGCGCTGGGGGTGTCTGGCGCGCTCTTCCAGGGATTGCTGCGCAATCCGCTGGCTGACCCGCTGCTGCTGGGAACGTCATCGGGCGCGGCGCTGGGCGCGGTGGTGGCGCTGGTCATCGCCAGCGCG
>DATBTW010000459.1:0-2806 GCA_036559055.1 Ktedonobacterales bacterium | reverse complement strand
GGAGAGGGGGCTTGGGGTGAGGTTCTGACCTACGGATAGATGCCGCGCACCTGGGTCGCCTCGGCTACGCGCGCCACGGCCAGCAGATAGGCGGCCATGCGGTAGCCGCAGTTCTGCTCTACTTTCTTGGCCTGCACGGCGGCGAAGCTGCGCACCATGATGTGCTCCAGGCGGTGGTTGATCTCGTCTTCCGCCCAGAAGAAGTGCTGCAAATCCTGCACCCACTCGAAGTAGCTGACCGTCACACCGCCCGCGTTCGCCAGGATGTCTGGCACGACGTGGATGCCGCGCTCAGCCAGAATGGCGTCGGCCTCGGTGGTGGTGGGGCCATTGGCGGCCTCCACGATCAGCCGGGCGTGGATGCGTGGCGCATTCTGATGGGTGATCTGCCCCTCCAGCGCCGCCGGGATGAGGATATCGCACGGCAGTTCCAGCACGGCCTTGCCATCAATCTCTTTCGTTCCAGGCATGCCCTTCAGCGTGCCGTGCTCCTGCGAGTAGCGCAGCGCCAGCGGCACATCGATGCCATCGGGGTTGTGGATGGCGCCGTAGACGTCGCTGAGGCCGACGATCTTGCAACCCATCTCGTGCAGCAGTTTCGCGGAGATGCTGCCGACATTGCCGAAGCCCTGGATGACCACCCGCGCACCCTTCAGCTCCATGCCGAGCGCCTTGCAGGCTTCGCGCGTGATAACGGAGACGCCGCGCCCGGTGGCCTCCATGCGCCCCTCGCTGCCGCCCACGGAGAGCGGCTTGCCGGTGACGACGGCTGGCACCGAGTAGCCTTTGTGCATGGAGTAGGTGTCCATGATCCACGCCATCACCTGCGGGTTGGTGTTCACGTCCGGCGCCGGGATGTCGCTCTCCGGCCCGATCACGCCCGCGATCTCGGTGGCGTAGCGGCGGGTCAGGCGCTCCAGCTCGGTGCGGCTGAGCTTGCGCGGATCGACGATCACCCCGCCTTTGGCGCCGCCGAAGGGGATATTGACGACGGCGCACTTCCAGGTCATCCACATCGCCAGCGCTCGCACTTCGTCCAGCGAGACGTTGGAATCGAACCGGATGCCACCCTTGGCAGGGCCGCGATTGATATTGTGCTGAACCCGATAGCCGGTGTACATCTCCACCCGGCCATCATCCATTCGCACGGGGAAGTTGACGGTCAGCTCGCGCTTCGGCGCGCGAAGAATAGCGCGCAGCTCCTGGCCGAGATTCAACCGTTCTGCGGCGGCGTCAAATTGGGCGACCGCTTCAGCGAAGGGATTCAGCGCTTTCGGTTGCTTAATCGCCACGACTACACATCCTCCTGGTTTTGACCGGCATTGGTCATGGTAGAGCCTCATCGCTCCAAGCCAGCACTGGCTTGCGAACCCAAACACTCTGGGTCACGCTCTGGGTGAGCGCCCATGCGCTCATCGGGAACAGCGATTCTCATTAGGCCAGACAGTTTGAGGCTACGCTTGCGCGTAGCTAGCTACATCTAGAACGAGCCTGTTTCTTGTGACGTTCCGACTTCCGCCAGATAACACCCCGAATGACCACCGGGGGCCCGCGCTATAGGGGGGCTTTCGGTTGTCGCGGTGGGATGATAGCTGGCGTTATTCGGGGGGCGCTTCGCGTGGATCGAGCGAGAAGAACGCCGTCTGCATCTCTGTCTCCTCGATGCCCACCGTCAGCCGTTCGAGCGCCTGGCCAGCGCCGCGCCGTCGTAGCTCATGCGTGATGCGCAGCGCGAGCTGTTCGGCCAGACGCTCGGCGGTGGCGTTATCCACCTCTAGCGGCACGACCGTCCATTTGGGCATCACGTAGCGGATAGGAGCATCGGGGGCGTCAGGAATGGCGGAGAGATCGCCAGTATACTCGATCTCCCAGGCGTCGCCGTGGTCGGTCACGCGCAGGTGAGGATTATGCAGTGGAAGGAGGAAGCGGTGATCCCACTGTTTGCAGAGGTCGCGCACGATACGCTTGAGGAGGACGAAATCGAGTACGTAGCTGTCAGCCGTCAGCGGCCCGGCAGCCTCGACTCGCACGCCATAGTTGTGGCCGTGGAGCGGCTCACACTCACCCTCGAATGTAATAAAGTGCGCGGCGGCGAACCCCAGGTTGCCCCGCTCGATCAGAATCTTCCACGACATACGTGACTCACCCACCACACGCGGCTCTCGCGCCGGAGCAAACAGCGCTTCAGCGAACACAGAGTGATACACGCGCGGCGTTCGCAATCTCATCAACCTGGCCCAGCGCCGTGCTCGGTCAGGGGCGAACGCATCCCGATTATAGCACGGCCAGGGCCATATCCGCCGCCAGCGGGCAGTCCAAAATGGCCAGTGGGCGCCGTGCCATCCTTCATGCCGAGCCGGGTGACATCAGCGCGCCGTGTAGGCGATCAGCGCCACCAGGGCCGCGACAAAGGTCAGCGTCTGCAAGACGACGCGCGCCGTCTGCCAGCGCTCGAAGCGGTCGAAGATCACCGCAAGCTGCGCGTCATCGTCGGCGACGCGCTTCTGGCTGAAGTTGATTGGCGCGGCGCGGGCGGTCGTCAGCGAATGCAGGATGGAGAGCGCGGCGGCGACATAGATCGGCCACGCCTGCGCGGTCGGCGTCCCCAGCGCCAGCTCCACGGTGGCCGCCGCGATGGTCAGCAGCGCCGCGCCGACGCCCAGCGCGGCATACCAGACGACGCCGGGGCCGAGATCAGCCGCGCGGCTGTAGACCGAGAACGCCACATTGCCCATCGTGCGCCGCGCCGGGAGCTGCTTGATGGATTGATCGAGGCTCGCCCCCGCCAGCACACCATCAGCCGCCG
>DATBTW010000458.1:0-1641 GCA_036559055.1 Ktedonobacterales bacterium | reverse complement strand
TGGGAACCCTTTGGGGCGCCCAGCCCGCTTTCGTGCTGCCTGCGAGGCCGTTTGCCGCTGCCTGGCGGGGCGGGCTATCATGCGACAGGTGTAGCAGGTGATGACGAGGCAGCCGAAAGGAGTTGACGCCATGCGGATAGGCGAGTTGACCGAGGACGACGCCGAGGCATACTGGGCGGTGCGCCTGCGCGCATTGCGCGAGGAGCCGGAGGCGTTCGGTTCCTCCTATGAGGAGTCGAAAGAGCGCCCACTCTCTGTGGTAACTGAGCGGCTGCGCGCCATCACGCAGGACGGCAACTTCTTACTGGGCGCCTTCGAGGACAGTGGCGCGTTGGTCGGCATCGTCGCGTTCGAGCGCGCGGCGGGCAAGAAGAACCGGCACATCGGCGACATCTTTCAGATGTATGTCGCGCCTGAGGCGCGCGGCAAGGGCTATGGGCGCGCGCTGATGGAGGCGCTGATCGCCCGCGCCCGTGCGCTGGATGGGCTGGAGCAGCTCATCCTCGCCGTGGTCTCCGTCAACACCGCCGCCGCTGCGCTCTATCGCGCGCTGGGCTTCGAGGTCTACGGCCAGCAGCCCCGCGCGCTGAAGCTCGGCGCCGACCGCTACCTGGATGAGCAGTTGATGGTATTGTGGCTGTGAGATGGGAAGCCTCTCCCCCTGTCCCCCTCCCCCCGCAGGGGGAGGGAGAACCACAGGCCAGGCGTAGCGCGCGGGGCCAGGGTGAGTCGTGGCCATCAATGGCCGACGCACGGTACGATGGGGCATAAATGCCCCATCTGCGCCGCCGCAGGCGGGCGCACATCTGCGGCTTTCAAGCCGCCGTCGCGTGCTCCGGCCTTTCAAGGCCGAGGAGCGCCGAGGAGCGCCGAGGAGCGCCGAGAGCCGCGCGAATCAGTGATGATGGGAATGACGAGAATAGGAGCGAGTTGCGATGGCGCAGCGAGACGATGGCGAGAGCGCGATGACGACAGCGAGCGGGGTAGTGGGCAAGAGCGGGCCGCGTCCGGTGCGCGCCCCACGCGGGACGGAGCTTTCCTGCAAGGGCTGGCAGCAGGAGGCGGCCCTGCGCATGCTGATGAACAACCTCGATCCGGAGGTGGCTGAGCGCCCCGACGATCTGGTCGTCTACGGCGGGTCGGGCCGCGCCGCGCGCAGCTGGGAAGCCTTCGACGCCATCGTCGCCGCGTTGCGCGCGCTGGAGGGCGACGAGACGCTGCTGATCCAGTCGGGCAAGCCGGTTGGCGTTCTGCGCACGCATCCCGGAGCGCCACGCGTGCTGATCGCCAATAGCAACCTCGTGCCGCACTGGGCCGACTGGGATGAGTTCCGCCGGCTGGAGGCGCTGGGGCTGACGATGTACGGCCAGATGACGGCTGGCTCATGGATCTACATCGGCTCGCAGGGCATTGTGCAGGGGACGTATGAGACGTTCGCCGAGGCCGCCCGCCAGCGTTTCGGCGGCACGCTCAAGGGCACAGTGACGCTGACCGCCGGGTTGGGTGGCATGGGCGGCGCGCAGCCGCTGGCCATCACGATGAACGAGGGCGTGGCGATCTGCGTGGAGGTCGATCCGCAGCACATCCAGCGGCGGCTCGACACCGGCTATCTGGATGAGATGGTCACGGATCTGGATGAAG
>DATBTW010000457.1:0-2868 GCA_036559055.1 Ktedonobacterales bacterium | reverse complement strand
TCGAGCGGGCTGTCGCGAGCGGATGGCAGCCCATCAACCTCTGCGCAGGTGGTAATCCGCATCCCACGGTGACGCAACTTGCGCCAGGGGCGCAGGCGCCACTCGATCTGGCGCCATCAGCGGCGGGCAGCGGCACGCTGGCTGGCTCCTCAGGCCAGTGGCCAGCCGGAACCTATCGCGCCGCGCTCACCTACACGACCAACCCCGGCGCAGCCTTCAGCGCGGGCGTGACGATCTATTCTCCTACGTTCGTCGTCGGATGAGGGCCGTCGGCGCCCTATGCCCAGCGGATCAGCCCCAGCTCGAAGGGCGACGCCAGGCCGGGATGACACGGCGCCACGCGCACACCGTAGACCACGCTGCCCGTGTGGAAGCGGTCCATCTCGGCGGTGTAGCGCAGCGCGCCGTCCACTGGCTCGCGGGCAGGGCGCATCTCGGCGACGCGCTGCTCGACCAGCGTGCCGTTCTCGTCGCGCGCCGTCACCAGCTCCACGCGCACATCAGCGGGTGTGAGCTGACCCAGCCGCGCCAGCGCCTCCACATGCACCGGCTCGCCCTCCGCGATCTGCTGACCGCTGGGGCCGCTGGCCGTCACGCTGACCTCGTTCCAGTGGTCGCGCACGAAGCGCTCCCAGGCCGTCAGCTCGCGGGCCAGCGCGTACTGGCGCTCATCCATCCGCTCGCCCGCCGCCACCGCTGGCATATAGTAATCGCGCACGTAGTCCTTGACCATGCGGCTCATGCTGAACTGTGGCGCAACTGTGCGAATGGCCGCCTTCATCACGGCGATCCATTCGTGTGGCAGGTCATCGTCGCCACGCTGATAGTAGAGCGGGACGATGGCGCGCTCCAGCGTCTCATAGAGCGCCAGCGCGTCGGCGGCGTCGCGCGTCTCGTCGTCCTGGTAGTCGCGACGCTCGCCGATGGCCCAGCCATTCTTGCCGTCGTAGCCTTCTTCCCACCAGCCATCGATGATACTGCAATTGGGCAGGCCGTTCAGGCTGGCCTTCTGGCCGCTGGTGCCGCTGGCCTCGTGTGGGCGAATCGGCGTGTTCAGCCAGACATCGCAGCCGCTCACCAGCCGCCGCGCCATGTCGATGTCGTAATCCTCCAGAACGACGACCTTCCCGGCGAACTCTGGCTGCTGCGCATAGCTGAAGACCTTGCGGATGAACTCCTGGCCGGGGCGGTCGGCGGGATGCGCCTTGCCCGCGAAGACGATCTGCACGGGGCGCTCAGGATGATTTAGCAGGCGCGCCAGGCGCTGCGGATCGCGGAAGAGCAGCGTGGCGCGCTTGTAGGTGGCGAAGCGCCGCGCGAAACCCAGCGTCAGCGCGCGCGGATCGAGCAGCCCGCCGGTTGCGCTGACCGTCTGCGGCCCCTCGCCGTGGCGCGTGCGCTGGCGGGCGATGCGACGGCGCGCCCAGCCGATCAGATCATCCTTGGCCTGCTCGTGCGCCCCCCACAGGTCGGCGTCGGGAATCTCACCGACCCGCTCCCAGCGTGCCTGGTTGTCGATGTCGCCTCGCCAGCCCGGCTCCAGCCAGGCGTCATACAGCTCGCCCAGCGTCGGATGCAGCCACGACGCCGTGTGCACGCCATTGGTGACGTAGCCGATGGGAACCTCGCTGGCCTCCACGTCTGCCCACAGCGAGCGCCACATCTCGCGCGAGACCTCGCCATGCAGGCGGCTCACGCCGTTGCGACGGTTGGCCAGATGGATGGCCAGCACCGTCATGCTGAACCCCGAACCCCAGTTAGCGTCTTGTCGCGCCAGCCGCATGAAGCCCTCGCGGTCGAGGCGCAACTGCGGCCAGTAGGCGGAGAAGTAGCGATCCATTAGCTCGAAGGAGAAAACGTCGTTGCCGGCGGCGACAGGCGTGTGCGTGGTGAAGACGCCATTGGCGGCGACGATCTGGCGGGCCACCTCGAACTCGACTTCCAGCCCGCTGACCAGCTCGCGGCAGCGCTCCAGCCCCAGGAAGGCGGCGTGGCCCTCGTTCATATGCCAGACTTTGGCGTCCACGCCCAGCGCCCGCAGCGCGCGCACGCCGCCGATGCCCAGCACAATCTCCTGCGAGATACGCATCTCCTGGTCGCCGCCATACAGCCGCGCCGAAAGGGTGCGGTCGGCTGGCGTATTCTGCGGCACGTCGGTATCCATCAGGTAGAGGGGGATACGTCCGACCTGCACATGCCAGACCTTGGCGTAGACGGTGCGCCCCGGAAGCTCCACGCTGATGATGGCCTCGCGCCCCTGCGCGTCTTTGGCGGGCCTGGCGGGCGCCTGCGAGAACTCCAGCTTCTCGTAGATCGCCTCCTGCTGGCCGTCGCGGGTGATGTGCTGGCGGAAATAGCCTTGCGGATAGAGGAAGCCGACGCCGACGAAGGGCAAGCCCAGATCGCTGGCCTCTTTGCAGTGGTCGCCGGAGAGGATGCCCAGGCCGCCGGAGTAGATCGGCAGCGACTCATGCAGGCCAAACTCAGCCGAGAAGTACGCCATGATGGCGTCGGCGTGCTGCGGAAACTGCTCGCTGAACCAGGTGGACGCAGGCTTCATGTAGGCGTCGAACTCGGCCATCACGCCATCGTAGCGCGCCAGGAACTCGTTATGCTCGGCCAGCGCATGCAGGCGCCTGGGGTCAGCCCCAGCTAGCGTCGCCACGGCGTTGTGCCCGCTGCGTTCCCACAGGCTGGCGTTGACCTGCTCATAGAGCGCCTGCGCGCTGGGTGTCCACGACCACCAGAGGTTATAGGCCAGCTCATAGAGCCGCTCGATGCGCTGTGGAATCGTCGGAAAGACGGCCAGGCGGCCAAGAATCTTCACGCGGTCTGCTCCTGTGGGGCCGGTCAGGCGCCGAGTTCACC
>DATBTW010000456.1:0-4618 GCA_036559055.1 Ktedonobacterales bacterium | reverse complement strand
GGGTCGCGGCGCTGACATCTTCGAGTCCACCGCCGCCGAGAACATTGGCGCGATGATCCTGGGCGCCGCCGTGGCGCTGACGCTGTCTGGCGGCGCTGCGGCGCATGCCGACGCGCGCTGGGTCATGTTCCCGCTGGTCGTAGTGGGGCTGGGCATCCTCTGCTCGTTGCTGGGGCTGGCGATGGTGCGCAAGAGCGCCGTGAAGGAGCCAGGGCAGGCGGGTGGCCGCGACCCCGGTGAGATCGCGATGGGTCAGCTCAACGTTGGCTTCTACACCACGGCATTCGCGTCGGCCATCTGCATCGTCGGCGCGGCGTACTTCCTGCTCTCGCCGATCACCATTGCCTGGTGGGCGTTCGCGCTGGCTGGCCTGGTAGGCATCGCCAACAGCATCGCCTTCGTGATCATCACGCAGTATTACACGGCTGGCACCTTCCGTCCGGTGCGCGAGATCGCCGAAGCGGCTCGCACTGGCCCTGCGACGGTCATCATCCAGGGTATCGCCATCGGCTACGAGAATGTGGCGCTGCCAGTGCTGGCGATTGGCGCGGCGCTGGGCCTCTCGTACTGGCTCGGCACGCTGACTGGTCTCGGCTCGCATGGCGTCGTCAGCACGGGCGGCATCTACGCCACCGCCGTCGCGACGATGGGCATGCTGATGAGCGCAGGCTATATCCTGGCGATGGATACCTTCGGCCCCATCACCGACAATGCGGGCGGCATCGTGGAGATGAGCGGCGCGCCGGAGTCTGTGCGCGACATCACCGATGCGCTGGACGGCGTGGGCAACACCACCAAGGCGCTGACGAAGGGCTACGGCATTGGCTCGGCGGCGCTGGCGGCCTTCCTGCTCTTCAGCGCCTATCTCGACATCGTCTACCAATATCGCGTCGATATCCAGAAGGCGTCTCCAGCGCTGGCCGGGCTGGCCTACTCGGTCAATCTGGCGAACCCGCCAGCGTTCATCGCGGCGCTGATCGGCGCGATGCTGATTTTCCTCTTCAGCTCGTTCGCCATCCGCGCGGTCGGCACGGCAGCGCAGGCGATGATCCAGGAGGTGCGACGCCAGTTCAAGGCTGAGCCGGGCATCATGACTGGTGAGGTGACACCCGACTACGCGCGGTGCGTAGACATCAGCGCCTCGTCGGCGCTGCGCCAGATGATCATTCCGGGCATCCTAGTCGTCGCCACGCCGATCCTGGTGGGCATGCTGCTGGGGCCGGAGCCTGCAGCGGCGCTGCTCATGGTCGGCACGATTGCCGGCATCCTGATGGCGCTCTTCATGAACAATGGCGGCGGCGCCTGGGACAACGCCAAGAAGTACATCGAGGCGGGTTACCTGAAGGACGAGAACGGCAAGCCGCTCGGCAAGCACTCGCTCGCGCACGACGCCAGTGTGGTAGGCGACACGGTGGGTGATCCATTCAAGGATACTGCTGGCCCGTCGCTGCATGTCGTCATCAAGCTGCTGAGCACGATCACGCTGGTGATGGCGCCGCTCTTCCTGGCGCTGCACCCCTAAATCGCCACGCGTCCACTCGCTAAAGCGCTGGCCTGTTGTACAATGCTACAACAGGCCAGTATTATTTTGTGTGCGGAGTGGCTATGTTGCGACGTGGATGGCTTCTCTCTGTGGCGCTGCTCTGCCTGGCGCTGGCAGGCTGTGGCGCGGATGCCAGCGTGTCGGGCGGCCCGCAGCCCGTGGCCACGCAACCTGGGGCGCAACCCAGCGCCAGCGCCGCTGCTGCGGCGGCGGGTGGCGCGACGGGGTTGCAGATCTTTGTCGAGCCAGTGGCAGGCGAGACGCCAGTGCTGCACGCCATCGAGACGGCTCAGCGCTCGGTCTGGGTCGAGGTCTATCTGCTGACCGACCGCAACGTCATCAATGCGCTGGAGGACGCGGCGCAGCGTGGTGTGCAGGTGCGCGTGCTGCTGGAGCTGAACCCGTATGGCGCGGGGACGGTCAGCCCGCAGGAGACGCTGCAAGAGTTGCAAGTGGCGGGCGTGCAGACGGAGGGCGCCGACTCGGCCTATCATTACACGCATGAGAAGGCCATCATCGTCGATGGCGCGACGCTGCTGATCCTGACCGCCAATCTCACGAAGTCGGCGCTGGGCGGCTCATCCTACGCCGACAATCGCGAGTACGGCATCGTTGATTCGACGGCGGCGGATGTGCAGGAGGCGGTCAGCATCTTCCAGGCTGACTGGCAGCGCACGACGCCGACTCTCAACGATCCGAATCTGGTGGTCAGCCCGGTCAACGCGCGGGCGCGCATCCTGGCCTTTATCGCTGGAGCGCGTGCGACGCTACTGGTGGAGGACGAGGAGATGGTTGATCAGCAGTCTGAGGACGCGCTGATCGCGGCGGCACAGCGTGGAGTGAACGTGCAGGTCGTGCTGCCAGCGCCGAGCGGCTCATTGGGCGCTGACTCTGACGTCAGTCGGCTCTTGCAGGGTGGCGTGCATGTGCGCTACATCTCGAACGTGTACATGCACGCCAAGATGATGGTTGCGGATGGTCATATGGCCTTTGTCGGCTCGGAAAACTTCTCGGCCACCTCGCTGGATGAGAATCGCGAGCTGGGCATCCTGATCGCTGACCAGACGGTGATTGCGACGCTGGCGCAGACCTTCCAGCAGGACTGGTCGAGCGCACAGGCGGCATGACAAGAGGAGCGAGCAAGATGGTGTTGGAGATTGCGCTCTTCACGGCGACGCCGGGCAAGGGCGCGGAGCTACGCGCGGGCTTCCTGGCAGCGCTGCCCATCATTCGCGCGGCGCAGGGCTGCCGGTCGGCCACGCTGCGCCAGCAGGTGGAGGATCCCGAGCAATTCGCGCTGCTGATCGAGTGGGAGTCGCTGGACGATCACATCGTCACATTTCGCAGTGGGCCGCACTTCCCTGAGTATCGCAGCCACATCACGGGGCTGTTTGTGGACCCGCCCGTGGTGAACCACTATGAAGTGGTCGAGGGGTGAGCCTGGCTGGCGATAGAAATCGCGCCTGGGAGGCTTTTCGAGCCGCAAAGTCCGCCTGCGCGGACTGAGGGGAGCCGGGCGTCAGCCCTGCGAGTCAAAGCGATATTCGATGACATCGCTGACGGGCTGGTAGCCGATGGACTGGTAGATGTGGTTGGAGGTGGGGTTGGCCAGATCGGTGAAGAGGAAGACGAACTGGCGGCCCGCGTCCAGCAGCGTTTGGCTGAGCGCGGCGGTGAGCGCGCTGGCGTAGCCGTGGCTGCGCGCATCGGGCGGCGTGTAGACAGGCCCGATGCGCGCGCCGTGTGGCGTGGGACCGCCGTAGCCCGCCAGCGAAACGGGCGACGCGCCAACCTGCCACAGATACATGCCGCTGGACTCGAAGCGCAGCCGCCGGTCGATCTGCGTCTCCACCGAGGGATCATCTGGTTCGCCGAGCGCCTCCATCGAGAAGGCGCGCAGCCACTCGCGCAGGATGGGCCGATCCCCCTCCTCGATGCGCCTCATCTCACCTGCGATGCCCTGCGGCGCCGTGACGCGCTCCAGCCGATAGATTCGCTCGCTGAGCGCTGCATGCGCGGTCTGGTCCGTCAGCGCCTCCCACCGCGAGACGTAGCGCGACGCCACTGCATCTGGGCCGAGGACGCCGGGGAGGTCGGGCGCCGCGTCGTGGGCTGCGGCGGCGACCAGCAGCAGCGCCTCATCCAGCGCGGCGTCTGGCAGCGGCGCGGGATGCGAGAGGATGAGATTGAACGGCGGGGTGGCCAGCGCGACCAGCGCGACGCGCCCGCTCGTGTCACCCCAGACCAGCGTGAGGAACGGCGCGCGGGCGTTGCTCATCTCGCCACGCAGCAGCGTCGTCAGGATGCCCAATTGCAAACAATGCTCGGCCTCACGCTGCATCAGGAATGGCGACACACGGTCAATGTAGGCAGGCAGATCGGTGTAGCGTCTGAGGCGCATGGTCTGCCTCCCTTCATCGGCAGCGCATTACAGCGGCAGGTTGCCGTGCTTCTTGGGCGGGTTAGAGTCGCGCTTGTTCTTGAGCATATCCAGCGCGACGATCAGTTTTTCGCGGGTGTGGCGCGGCTCGATCACCTCATCCACATAGCCGCGCGCGGCGGCGATGTAAGGATTTGCGAACTTCTCCTGATAGTCGGCGACCAGCTCAGCCTGGCGCGCCTTCGGGTCTTTGGCGCTGGCGATCTGATCCTTGAAGATGATGTTGACCGCGCCGTCCACGCCCATCACGGCGATTTCGGCGGTGGGCCAGGCGTAGTTGATGTCGCCGCGCACATGCTTGCTGCTCATGACATCGTAGGCGCCGCCATAGGCTTTGCGCGTGATGACGGTCACCTTCGGCACGGTGGCCTCGCAGTAGGCAAAGAGCAGCTTGGCGCCGTGGCGGATGATGCCGCCATGCTCCTGCGCCACGCCCGGCAGGAAGCCTGGCACATCTACGAAGGTGACGATGGGGATGTTGAAGCAGTCGCAGAAGCGCACGAAGCGCGCCGCTTTGTCGGATGAGTTGATGTCGAGTACGCCTGCCAGCACATTTGGCTGCTGGGCGATCAGCCCGACCGAGCGGCCATTCAGGCGCGCGAAGGCGATGATGATATTGCGCGCGAACTGCTCCT
>DATBTW010000455.1:0-2100 GCA_036559055.1 Ktedonobacterales bacterium | reverse complement strand
CTGCGAGACGGTCTCGGTCAGGCGCTCCAGTTGCTCGCGGATCAGTGAGCCAGCCTGGGCCAACTGCACGCCCAGCGCGGTGTCGAGCATGTCGGATGAGGTCATGCCCAGATGCAGGAATCGCCCCTCTGGCCCCAGCTTTTCCTGCACGGAGCGCAGAAACGAGATGACATCGTGGTGGGTGTCGCGCTCGATCTCGTGTGCGCGGGCGATGTCATAGGTGGCCTCGCGAATCCTGGCCATGTCCTCAGACGGGATGACGCCATCGCGCGCCCAACCCTCGCACACCAACAGCTCGACACGGAGCCAGGTATCAAACTTGTTCTCATCCGACCAGACACGGGCCATATCAGGCCGGGTGTAGCGCTCGATCATCCATCGTCCTCATCTATGCGCTCAGGGGGCATGTCACGACTGCTGCGAGGGTTTACCTGGCATATCGCATGTATCGTATCTCATGGCGCGCATGGTTTGCTGGACGCAGGGCGGCTGGCGTTTGGCGCGCGTGGGGCAGGACGGGGCTGGCGATTGAAATCGCGCCTGGGAGGCGGTCTGCGGGCCGCCGCGAAACCCGCCTACGCGGGTTCTCGGATCCGAGTCCGCGCAGGCGGCAGGCGTAGCCGCGCATTGCGGCCTGAATGGGCCTCCCAGGCGCGAGTGTATTCGCCAGCCGCTCTGGCGGTCGCTTACTCGTCGCGGGGCGGACCCTGGCGAATGCGCTGCTGGGCTTCGTCGTCGCGGGCGTCGCCCCAGCGCGATTCCAGCCACCAGGTGGCGCCTGCCGCGCGCATCGGCTGCACGATGGCCCGCGCCGCCGCCTGGCCATCTCCCGGCGTCTCGCCCTCGACGATGATCTCGATGGGCGCGGCATCGGCGGGGCGTCGCTCGGCCAGATAGGCGCCCATCGCGCGCAGGTCGTCGGGGGTGTAGTCCTCTCGTTCGCCAGTCGCGCTGATCTTGTCTGGCAGCAGGCCGTCCCAGTGCGCCACGCGATCCATGGACTTCGGGCGCGGCCACGCCCCCACCACCCAGATGGGAATGCGTGGCTTCTGCACGGGCGGCGCTGGCGGGAAGAAGGTGGACTCGCGCACATGGTAATGCTTGCCATCGAAGGTAAATGGCTGCCCATGCCACAGCCCGTCGATGATGGCCAGCCCTTCGTCCATCAGTTCCGCGCGCGCCTTGCGGTCGGTCTCCTCGCCAAACTCCGCGAAACCGGTGTCAATCGCGCCCAGGCCAACCGCCAGGATCACGCGACCACCGGAGAGATTGTCGAGCGTGGCGGTCTGCGCCGCCAGCGACCACGGACGATAGCGCGAGACAGGGGTGAGCATGGTCCCCAGGCGAATGCGCTCGGTCAGCATGGCCGCCGCCGTCAGCGCCACCCACGGATCGACACCCCAGACCGCATCGGCGATGAAGAAGCCGTCCCAGCCCGCCTGCTCCGCCGCGCGCGCCGACTCCGCCACCAGCCGCGCATCGCCGCCGGGCAGAATGAATCCATACCGCATCAGTCGTCTCCCTCCTGCTCTCTGCTGATTCGACCACTCCTGGCCTCGCGGCGACTCGCGCGCCGACGAGGCGAGGCACTGGTAGCAGTATCGCGCAGGATATAGGACATCGAGTGACATCATTCTGATGATGGGAACCTCTCCCTCTTTCTCCCTCCCCTTGCGAGCGGAGGGAGGATCTGGCGGCGAGAGATCGTGTAGGGCAGCGAGTTCGATCAGCGAAGGCTACACCAGCGCTGGATACGTCTGGCGCGGATTCCCCCTCCTCTCGCGGAGGGAGGGGGACAGGGGATGAGGTTGGTTACGCCACGCGCTCGGCGAGCTGGGGCGCGGCCTCGGCGGGGTCGGCGCGCTCGATGGTGATGGTCTGCGCGCCGAGGAAGGCCGCCAGATCGCGTAGCGCGCCCGCCAGACCGTCCAGCAGGTCAGCATCGAGGGTGACGCCTGGCTCCAGATGCAGCGCGCGCACGATCAGCCGCCGCTCCTTGCGCTCGAATTTGGGGTCGAGCCGCCCGACCAGCTTGCCGCGATGCAGGATGGCCAGGCAGTAGTAGCCGTAGCGCCGCTTTTCCGGCACGACATACGCCTC
>DATBTW010000454.1:0-1908 GCA_036559055.1 Ktedonobacterales bacterium | reverse complement strand
GTGATTCTGGCGATGCTGACGCGGCTCAAGCAGGTGTGCAATCACCCGGCGCACTTCCTCAACGATGGCAGCGCGCTGACGGGGCGCTCTGGCAAGCTGGCGCGGCTGGATGATCTGGTCGCCGAGCTGCTGGACGATGGCGACCGCGCGCTGATCTTCACGCAGTTCACCGTCATGGGCGAGCGCCTGACCGCCTATCTGACGGAGCGCTTCGGTCGGGAGACGCTCTATCTGCACGGCGGTGTGGCGCGCAAGCAGCGCGAGCGCATGGTGGAGCGCTTCCAGTCGGGCGATGGGCCGCCGCTGTTCGTGCTCTCGCTCAAGGCAGGCGGCACGGGCCTCAATCTGACGAACGCCAATCACGTCATCCACTTCGATCGCTGGTGGAATCCGGCGGTCGAGACGCAGGCCACCGATCGCACGTTCCGCATCGGCCAGACGCGCAACGTGCAGGTGCGCAAGTTCGTCTGCTCTGGCACGCTGGAGGAGCGTATTGATGAGATGATCGAGCGCAAGCGTGCGCTGGCGGAGAATATCTTTGGCGGCGGCGAGGGCTGGCTGACGGAGCTTTCGACCGAGGAACTGCGCGACATCTTCCAGTTGCGCGCGGGCGCGGTGGCGGAGTGATCTGGAGTACGAAGCGGAGTGGAGTGAAAGGAGTGAACGCGATGCCGAGAGCGCCATCCCTGAACCTGCGCTGGTGGGCGCAGCGCTGGCTCGACCCGCTGGAATCGCTGGCGCCGGAGCTATCCGGGCGGCTGAGTCGCGCGCGCAGCTATGCCCGCAACCACCACGTCTGGCAGTTGTCTGCGCGCCCTGGCCTCCTCTCAGCGCAGGTGCTTGGCTCCTATGGGTATTACACCGCGATCGTGCAGGCGCCGCCCAACCCAGACGCCGTCTGGGAGCGCATGGAGACCGCGCTGGCCGAGCAGCCCGCGCTGCTGGCCAGCCTGCTGGCCGACGATCTGCCCAGCGAGGTCGAGCTGCTCTTCAATGACGCTGGCGGATCGCTGTTCTACGGCGACCCCGAACTGCTGCGCTTTCAGTGTACCTGCCCGGACTGGCAGCGACCGTGCAAACATGCGCTGGCGGTCTGCTATGACTTCGCCGCGCAGGCCAGTGCGCGCCCCGGGCTGCTGATCGAGCTGGCCGGGCGCACACTGGAACAGCTGGCGGAGGCGCTGGCGGCGCGCTGGGCGGTCGATGACCCTGACCGCGCCGCAATCCCGCTGCCAGTGGATGATCGCCCCCTGCGCGCCGCTGGTTTCTATACCGCAGGCCCATCGCTGGATGCGCTGATCATCCCATTTGAGACACCAGCCATCAATGCGGCGCTACTGCTGCAATTGGGCAAGCCACCCTTCGCCAGCGATGCGGAAGATCCACTGACGCCGCTCTCCAACTTTTACGCTACCATGACCGAGCAGGCGCTGCGCACGCTGGCGAAATCGCGCCACATGGTTGCTGCGCCGCTTCCTGCCAGCGCGATAGAGCAGCGCGGGGATGGCGCCGCAGACATCGCGGACGACGAGGCCCCCTGATCCCACTGGCTACTGCACGCTGTTCGGCGTCTGGCAGCTCCGGAGCAGCGCCCGCAGCGCCTGGCTTGCGACGCGCATGCTCTCGGGGCCGCTATAATCACTCGCTGGCCCGGCGAATCGCAGGTGTGGTTCGAGCGTCAGGTAGCCCTGATAGCCCGTCTGCGCGAGGGTCTCCAGGAGTTCGCCGAGTGCGCCATCCCCCTGCCCGGGCGGATACACCGCGCCGTCACTGAAGCGCGCGTCTTTGATGTGGACATGCGTCGTGTAGGCGGCCAGCAGTGGCCAGGCGTCGCGCATCGGGTGGACACCGACCTGCACGAAATTCGCCGGATCGAACACCTGGCGAATTGCGGGTGAGTCGATGGCC
>DATBTW010000453.1:0-1541 GCA_036559055.1 Ktedonobacterales bacterium | reverse complement strand
ATGGCGTGGATGCTGCTTTCGATTTCCTCGTCCTCCTGCACGCGAGCGACTTCCTCATCGTCATCGACGATGTCAACGTCATTGGCAAGGAAAAGCTCGATGGCCGAATCCAGGTCATGCAGCTCTTCGATTTGCGGCGTGACGTTGGCGTCGCGATCACTCCGAGGGGCGCCGTCCCTCGTGCCGCCAGCGCGTCGAGCCTGCGGCTGCCCAGCCGAACGCAGGGCCGCCTCCAGATCGGCGCGCCGTACATATCCTCGTTTGCGAGACTCGCCCAGAAGCTGTTCAAGCTCGCGTTGGTTCGTCGTCATCGTTCATCACCTCGGCGGGAGAAGAACGCCTGAAGCGTCGCGTACACCCAGCAAAGGCGACCGCCCAGCGCTCCCTCAGAAAACGCTCGGCATCGCCCGTGCTGGTCTTCTCCATCCGCATCGCTTCCGCATCGCTGTGCGACGCAGACGACGCATGGATGGGCGCATCACGCCCTGGCCAGCCAGCGCCGTCGCCCAGCGCCCCGGCGACATGTCTGTCAGGCATGACATGGCCGAGCGCCTCAGGCGCGACATTCCATTCCCCGTCCGGGAGTTAGCAGGTCTACGCGCTACAGCGGTAGCGCATCATCAGGTCTGGCGCTGTCAGGCGCCGATAGATCAGTGGATGTATCGCGGGAGCGAGATCGCAGCCCCTCATCGCGCGGCACACGCTGGCTTCCAGCTAGGCGCCCTGTGTCCTTCGCGGACACCCCGTGGATCGCCTCTCAACGCCGCATGCGAATGGACGCGCCACACACAGTGGCCATTGCCCCAGATACGCTCTCTCTGATTCTAGCGCGTCAACAGCAACTCAGACATCTTTTCACCTGTCGTATCACTTACTATACGAAAGGCGCCCTTATCAGGTTACACAAAGGAAGCGCCCTAGGGTGTTTGCCTCAGAACTCCCTACGGCCACCACGGCAGGCGCCGCCAAGGCGCATGGTTCATGCCATCACTCCGCACGCTCCGGGCCAGACTGCCTGCCGCTGAGTCCGCTCAGGCGGAGCAGCAGAGCAGCGGGCGAGAAAGGGCGGCTGCGAGCGAATAGACAGAGAGGCCCGGGAGCGTACACGCGACGCTCGACCGGGCCTGAGTGGCGTTGTGCGCGCCACCACCGTGACGATCCTGATCGTCCACATAGTGTCTGGATGAGAGCGATTACTTGCTTCAATTTTGCCGAGCGGGCAAGTCTGCCTGCTGGCGGTCGCATGTGTGGCATGCGTCGCAAGGCGCAGCAGATCGAACGATCCGCTGGTGTGCGCGCAAACCGGTATCGACACCCGTGATGTATGGGAATGGAAAGGAAAGCGGGTAGCCAAGCCGACGACCATTAGGGACGGTGCGCTTTGGATGCGGCTCCTGTGTGGAACCGCCGCCCGTTACCGGGTGTCCACGTCCGCCCTATCGACCACGTCATCTACGTGGGGTCTTAGCCCAGGCCGAAGCCTGGGCGGGAGTGCTCATCTTAGGGTCGGCTTCGCGCTTAGATGCTTTCAGCGCTTCTCC
>DATBTW010000452.1:0-16591 GCA_036559055.1 Ktedonobacterales bacterium | reverse complement strand
GTGCGCGTCAACGCCTGCCCCGGATGCCGCATCAGGTATTCCAGCAGGGCGAATTCCTTGGCCGTCAGCTCGATCACCCGCTCGCCACGCCGCGCCTCGTGGCGGGTCAGGTCGAGCGAGAGGTCGGCCACTTTGAGCTGCGTCATCTCGTTGAGCGCGCGCCCGCGCCGCAGCAGCGCATCCACCCGCGCCAGCAGCTCGGCCATCGCGAACGGCTTGACGAGGTAGTCATCGGCCCCCGCGCGCAGCCCCGTCACACGATCCTCCACCGCGCCGCGCGCCGTCAACATCAGCACGGGCGTCTCGATGCGCTGGGCGCGCATGCGGCGGCAAATCTCCAGCCCGTCGTACTCCGGCAGCATCAGATCGAGGATGACGAGATCGAATGTGCCCGTCAGCGCCAGTTGCAGCCCCTCGGCGCCATCATAGGCGGCGTCGGCGACATGGCGCTCCTCCGTCAGCACGCGCTTGATGAGGCGCGCCAGCCGCTGCTCATCCTCAACAATCAAAATGTGCATTGTGTATCCCAATCCACCCTGAGCAATGCGGGTCGCATTGCGCTTCCCGCCCCATCGTTCCCAGCCGTCGCCAGTCATCGCCAGTCATCGCCAGTCATCGCCGATCATCGCAGGCCGACCTCCGCGACGACTGACAGCTCCAAACATCCTCTGTTGTACCGCACAAAGATTGAAACAGTATTGGAAATCGGCTCCACTGAGATGAAGTTACGCGAATTCGCGGAGAAGGCCCTCTCCCCCTTGCGAGGGGCAAGGGAACCCAGCCCAGGCAACGCTACAAGGGGCAGACATTTCCTCAAACAGAATTTGCCACGCCATCCATCACCATCCTGGCCTGTGGTCCTCCCTCCGCAGGGGGAGGGAGACGGCCGGAGAGGCCCCCACACACGACGACAGCCATCCAGGCGCCTGGATGGCTGTCGGGTTGGATGCTAATCGATGATGGTTAGCGCGGGGCCGGGCCGTTAGCAGCAGCCACAGTCACAGCCGCCGCACTCCGGACACGGGCAGCAGTCTGGCCCCTGGCAACAGGTCGTGTTGTTCTCCACAGCAATGCTCCTCATTTGGCTGATGATCGAGTTCGTCAGGCTCTGGCGGTGCGCCAATGCAGCGCATGTCGGCGCAGTCGCTAAACGCGGTGATCGAATCGGCCTGGCACGACTCCAGCGTTTGCCGATAGTCGTGAATCTCACTTCGCAGGCTCAGAAGCTCGGCGATCTGCTGGTCGAGCGCGGTCAAGCGTTCGTCAACCAGCGCGAGAAGCGCCTCTTGCGCGTCCACGCAGCGCGCATCGGTCGCGCTCGCCAGCAGCGCCTTCGCCTCACTCAGGGGCACGCCGAGCAGCTTGATGCGCCGCAACAGCAGCAGCCGGTTGACATCGGCCTGGCTGTAGCGGCGATAGTGGTTCTGGCCGCGCGTTGGGCGCGGCAGCAGTCCCACCTCCTCATAATAGCGAATCGTCTTCGCGGGGATGCCCGTGCGCTGGCTCACCTGGCCAATGGTCAGCTCGCGCGGGGCATGCCCGCGATAGGCCGCGTCGGCCCGCTGGACGCTCGCCATCTGCGCGCCTCCTCTCATCTGGACTCACTCACGCTCGTCCGTCGCTCGGACGTTCTGATCGCGCTCGAACGTCCGTATCATCAGCCTACACCTTCCAGTCGCTGGAAGGTCAAGGGCCAGCATTGACGCGCCCTGTCGCAGCAGTTTACAATCAATACAGATAAGAAATCAGTACAATCAGTTGATCTGGCGGGCGCTCGTTCGCTCGCTACAAGCGACAGGGACATGAATCATGCGTACCGTTGACGATCTGACCGCGCAGGTGCGGCGCCAGGGCGGCAAGGTCACTGCCCAGCGTATGCTCATCTGGAGCGCGCTGTATCAGGATCGTACCCACCCCACGGTGGATGATCTCTATCGGCGGCTCAAGCCCACCGCGCCGAGCCTCTCGCTGACGACACTCTACAACGTGCTGAATGAACTGGTGGAGTGGGGCGATGTGCGCCGCTTCGACACGGGCGATGGTCATATCCATTTCGATCCTGATACCTCCGGGCATGCCGAGCTGGTCTGCCTGCGCTGCCACCGCGTCGTGGACGCCCCCGACGGAGCGATCCCAGAGCAATGCGCGCCAGCCGAGATTGCCGGATTTGCCATCGTTACGCGCTCCGAGCAATACTTCGGCTACTGCCCCGCCTGTCGGCGCGCCATCGCGGCGGGCGAGGTAGTCACGGTGGCCAGCGAGCGGCGCCCATGACCTCCGGTGGACACGGCGCGCAGAGTGGTAGCATAGAGGCTTCTCGCCTGCGCGATACGGCGGGCGAGGAGCGGCGCGAGGAGCGGAACGACGTACAGGCGGACGCCAGAGGGGATGTCATGAGTACTGGAGCGACGCGCGGCTGGCAGGCGGCGCTGGCAATCATCCTGCGCACATTTGGCCTGTTTGGCGCCGCGCGTCGGCTGGAGGGGAACATCCCACGCGCCGCCGCGCTGGATCACGCCGATGAGCGCAGCTTTGTGCTGCGCGTGGTACAGCCAGGGCTGGCCGGGCTGATGGATGGCTCCGTCTCGACGCTCGCCCCCATCTTCACCACCGCCTTCCTGACCAATGATCCTTTCAAGGCGTTTCTGGTCGGCATGGCCACGGCGACCGGCGCGGGCATCAGCATGGCGTTCGCCGAGGGGCTGTCGGACAACGGCGAGCTGACGGGACGCGGCAGCCCCGTCCTGCGCGGCGCCGTGACGGGCGTGATGACCTTCATCGGCGGCGCGCTGCACACGCTGCCGTTCCTGGCTCCCAACCTGCACACCGCGCTGGTGGCGGCCTATATCGTCGTCGCCGTCGAGCTAGTGTTGATCGCGCTGATCCGTCATCGCTTCTTCCATGTCAACTGGGGCCTCTCCATCTTGCAGGTCGTCGGCGGTGGCGCGCTGGTCTTCATCGCCGCGCTGCTCTTTGGCCACGCCTAGGGGAAGGAAGCTCACTCCCAACCCCTCTCCCGCGAGGAGAAGGGAGCCAGGAAACCTGTGGCAAAGATAACGCGCGAGGACAGCGGTTTGTCGCTCTGAGTGCGTGGTGCTATGTGTTGAGGAGGCATGACCCATGCGCGTCGCTTTGCTTTCAGACATCCATGGCCATCTGCTCGCGCTCGAAGCAGTCTTGAGCGACCTTGCCACGCAGCGCATCGACCAGCTCATCTGCCTGGGCGACACCACGCTCGGCGGCCCGCAGCCCAGCGCCTGCGCCGAGCGCATCCGCGCGCTGGGCTGCCCGACCGTGCAGGGCAACTGCGATGTCGCCGCCGTGCGCCAGCGTGCAGAGGGCCTCACGTCCGAACTGATGAGCGCGTACACGGGGTTTGGCGCGTGGGTCGCGGAGATCGATCTGTGGTCGTCGCGGGCGCTGAGCGATGCGGACGTCGCCTGGCTGGCCGCGCTGCCGCTGACCATCACCCTCCCACTGGATGACGCGGGCGCGACGCTGCTGTGCGCGCATGGCTCGCCGCAGTCCTTCAACCATCGCCTGGCGTCCGATACGCCACAGGAGCGGCTGGCGGAGTTGATAGGGCCAGTGGAGGCGACGGCGCTGGCCTGCGGCCACACCCACCTGGCCATGCTGCGGCGGCTCGGGGCGCTGACCATCGTCAACCCCGGCAGCATCGGCCTGCCCCTCGCCCGTGATGAGCGCGGCGCGCTCTACAATCCCATCGACCGCGCTGAGTATGGCATCCTGGAGTATGCGGTGGGCGCGCTGCGCTGGGAGCCACGCCGCGTCGCGCTGGACGCGGCAGCCGTGCGCGCAGCGGCGCGGGCCTGCGGCATGCCGCACGCCGACCGCTGGGGCAGCGACTGGACGCAGGCGTAGCCCCAGACGCTGCCCGTCAGCCTTCTCAGAAGCGGCCCGCGTCTACGTCGTGGATGAACTGGATGAGGCCAGCGAAGTACACCGCCTGGTCGTCGTACAGCGCGCAGTGGCTGCCCTGGGGGCAGTCCAGGTAGCGCCCATGTCGCACAGTGGACGCCATCCACTGCATGTGCCTGGGGTCCATCGTGTCGTAGCGCGCGCCGATGGTGAGCGTCGGAACGGTGATCTGCCCGAGGTCAGCCGTGCGATCCCAGTTGACCAGCTTGCCACTGGCGCCCAGCTCGCTCGGCCCCTGCATCGAGACATAGATGGTCGAGTTCAGATGCTTGAACATGCGCGTGATCGGCTCAGGCCATTCGGCAGGCGGCATGCGCAAGACATGATAGATGTAATGCTGCTCGATCAGCAACTCCATATAGCGCGGGTTCTCGTAGTCGCCCGCCGCCTCAAGTTGCTTGATCTCCGCCAGCGCGGTCTGATCCATCCCCGGCATGAGCGCCGTGCGCGCGTACTCGTTGTACAGGGGAATGCTGGCCATCATATTCGAGATGATCAGCCCCTTGAGGCGCCGTTGATATTTCAGGGCATATTCCAGCGCCAGAGCGCCGCCCCAGGATTGCCCATACAGATAGAAGTTGTCCTGATCCAGGTGGAGCGCCTGCCGCACCTGCTCCACTTCTTCGACGAAGCGCGACGTCTCCCACAGGTCTGGCGCATCCGGCTGATCGCTGTAGTATGAGCCGAGCTGGTCGTAGTAGTAGTATTCGATGCCAGCCGCCGGAAAGAAGCTATCGAACGCCTCGAAACACTCGTGTGTTCCTCCCGGCCCGCCGTGCAGCAATAACACCTTCATCGTTGGGCTATTGCCGATCCGCTTCGTCCACACGCGGAAGGTTCCTGTGGGCGTCTCGATGGGAATCATCCTGACGCCGCCGCTGAGGAGGTCGTCACGACCGGTGTAATCCAGATACGCGGTGGCGCTGCTATCGGGGCGCTGCATGGGGCATGCTCCTCTGGAGGTATCGAGGACGGCAGGAAACGAGCATCGAGCGAGAGAACAGAACGCCCTCCGTTCCAGGCTGGAACGGAGGGCGTCGCCGTGTCGGTCAGGATCGCCTACCAGCGCGACCCATACCCGCCACCGCCGTTTGAGGCGCCGTGACGATTGCCACCACCCATTTGCTGGTAGCAGTCGCTGCAATAGACTGGCTTATCGCCGCGCGGCTGGAACGGCACACGCGCCTCGCGCCCGCACGAGCTGCAGGTGGCCACGAACATCTCGCGGCGACCGCCAGACCCGCCACCATTCATGGTGGCCTTACGCGCAGCGCGACACTCCGGGCAACGGGACGGGGTGTTCATCAGCCCACGGCTGGAATAGAACTCTTGCTCGCCGGTCGTGAACAGGAATTCACGTCCGCACTCGCGACAACGAAGTGTCTGATCGGTGGCCAAGGTTGAACCTCTCTCTGTCGGTTGCGGCCACGCGCCATGCAAGAGCAAGGCGAGAACCGCAACCACCTGTCTGCCCTGTCACTGTGCAGGGCCTAGCTGAAAACCGGGGGAATCCGCTGTTGAGGAGAACTGAGGCGAAATCGTCCCAAAACCAAGGCCGACGTTCTAACCCTTGCCAACCACCGACTTACGTCTACAGCGTGTGTGTGATCCCCGTTCACACACAGGAGTTGTGACCGAGCCGCGACGCGCGACTCTTGCGCGCAAGTATACCATGACCCCTTGTCGAGTACAACCCCGGCGGATTGCCAATCTATCTGCTTTCAACACAAGATACGCAAGATCACGTAACGCACGCGCTGGACAATCGTTCGCCTTTGTGCTACACGCGCGCGAACGTATCACATTCAGATACAATCCAGGGGCAATCGTGACGCCGAGACGCGGCGATTGCATTCCATGCGGCGCCTCATAATGGCTCGACTGCTCGCCATTCACTGGCGCCTCGCTTCGGAGAAGGAAGCAACCCCTCCCCAACCCCTCCCTCGCCAGGGCGGGAGAAGGGCAGAGGTTCCACTACACCAGCGTTACCGCGCCACGCGCGACCATGCCAGCCATAGACAACTCCTCCGCTCCCGCTGGTTGAGCGCTGGGGCGGCAGCCGCCTACCGCGCGCGCTGGCGTCGCGGGCCACGCGCTACGCCAGATGGCGCCGCGCCATTCAGCGCCGAGGCTCCGGCGCTGGACGCCGACGACTGCGGCGCCGGGGCGGGCGCGGGTGGCTCCGGCGCGGTATCGCTGGCGGGCTGGCTCGGCGCCGCCGCCGCCAACGTCTCGACGTGCTCTGGCGTCGCCGCTGTCTCGCCCGTCGCTGCCGTCTCTGGAGCAGGCGCCGCGTTTTCCGGCGCGTCGGTGGCGCGGTCGGCGGCGGCTGGCGTCGCGGCGCTGGGCGGCGCGCCGTCGCTCTCCACCGTCGTCGCGCCGCTCATGCCGGGCACGCGCGCCATCAGATCGGCGATCCGCACGCCGGTCAGCGCCTCCAGGATGGCTGGCGTCTGCGCGAGCATGTTCACCATGTCGCCCGTGATACGGCTGGCGCCGAGGTTGCCATTGGCGCCTGCGCCCGTCGAGACGATGCTGATCTTGTCCACCTTGGACAGCGGCTCCGCCATCGCCCGCACCATCTCGGGCAGGTTAGCGATGATCTTATCGAGCACAGCGGCCTGGTTATACTCGTGGTACGCCGCCGCTTTGACGCGCATCGACTCGGCCTCGGCTTCGCCCTTCGCGCGGATGACCTCGGCCTCGGCCAGGCCACGCAGCCGCGCCGACTCGGCCTCCGCCGCGCCACGGATGCGTGTCGCCTCGGCCTCGGCCGCCGCCTGCGCGCGCAGCGCCGCCGCGCGCCCTTCGGCCTCCAGCGAGAGACGCTGCCGCTCCGCCGCCGCCAGCGTCTCCATGCGCTGCTTCTCGGCGTCCGCCGCTTTGATGACGGTCGCCTCCAGCTCCATCTGGCGGCGCTGCGACTCGGCCTCCTGCACCTTCACCTGCGCCGTCTTCTCGATCTCTTGCGCGCGGGCGGTCTCTTGCACGATCTGCTGCTGCACCACCTGCGCCTGCAATTCGGTCGCCTTGTCGGCCACCACCTGCTGTTTCTTCACTTCGGCCTCATAGGTGGCGCGCTTGAGGGCCAGATCGCGCTGGAATTCGGATTGCTTGGCCTGCGACGCGGCTTCGGCCTCCACGCGCTGCTGGTCGGCGGACGCCTTGGCCACAGCGGCCTCGCGGGCGGCGTTGGCGGCCTGAATCTGCGTATCGCGCGAGGCCAGCGCGACGGCGATGTTGGCCTCTTTCTTGACGCGCTCGATCTCCGGGCGGCCCATGTTGGCGATATACTCGTTCTCGTCGCGCACTTCCTTGATGGTGAAGGACACTACCTCCAGCCCCATCTTCGCCAGATCAGCCGAGCTGACCTGCCGCATCTTCTCGCTGACCATCTCCGGCTCTTTCACGAGCTGCTCGACAGTCAACTGCCCGACGATGCCGCGCAGGTGACCTTCCATCACCAGCCGGATCAGCCCCTCGCGATCGTCATCCGACTTGCTCAGGAACTGCTCCGCCGCCGTCAGGATGCTCTCCTTGTCCGAGCGCACCTTGAGCTGCGTGACGGCCTCGACTCGCACCGAGACACCCTGGCTGGTGTAGAGATTCTGCTGCGGCGCGACATCGAATGACATCAACTCCAGCGAGAACTCCTGCGCGCGGTTGATCAGTGGGATGACCAGCTTGGCGCCGCCCTGCGCGACCTGCGTGCCGCCCGCGCCATACACGATCAGGGCGCGGTTTGGCCCCACTTTACGATAGTACGAGCTGAAGACGCGCAGCATCCCCAGGAACGCGACGACGAGTACGACGATCACGATCACGACTTCGAGAAGTGGATTCATAGTGGTTCGCTCAGCCCCTTCTCCGGCCACTGGCCGGGGCGCGACGCCCGCGCTTCTCGCTCCCTACGGGAGCAAGCTGGAAGCGCCGACGATGGTCGTATAGCGGTCTCATAGCGGTCTCATAGCGATGTGATACGGGAAGATGCGCGGAAGAAAAGCGCAGAACTGGCTGCTCCGGATGCGCGTCATTCGCGCGGCGTCGGCTCAGCAACCTCAGTTCCGGGCGGCGCTGCGGGCGCGGGGCCAGGCTCCAGACGTGGCGCCTGCGGATCGGCGCTCAGGCGCTGGCGCGTTTCGTCGAGGAAACGCTCCCACTGCTGCACCGTCGCCAGGCCACCATCCGCCGCGACGATGACCACCTGCGCGCCTGCGGGAATGGAGGCTCCATCGCTGCTGCGCGCGCCGACACTGTGACGCGCGCCCGCCTCGCCACTGTAGACGACCTCGCCCAGCCCACGCTCACGGATGCCGATGCTGACGGTGGCCAGCCGACCCTCCAGGCGCGAGTTATCGGTGGACAGTTCGCCCGCCTGCGAGGTGATGAAGATGCGGGTGAGTGCAGCGTTCACGCCGATGGCCGCCGCCGCGCCGACCAGCGCGGCCAGCAGCAGGATGACCAGCAGCGGGGTCGCCTGGCCGATGTTCAGCAGATAGCCCAGCACGCCGAAGACCAGCAGAAAGATCAGCGCGCCATTGAGGTTGAGGCTGCCGAGCAGCAGGCTCTGCGCCATCCCCCACACGCCCTCGGTCTGCGCTGCCACGCTGGTCTGGCCCTCGCCCTGCGCTGGCGTGGCATGGGCGACGTGCGCGGCGCTCTGACCGCTCGCGTGGCCGACCGCATGACCGACCGCATGACCGGACGCATGACCGGACGTGGCGCCATCCCCTGCGCCCAGGTGGCCAATATGGCCGAGGTGGCCCGCATGCCCGATGTGACCGAGGTGGCCCGCATGCCCGATGTGACCGAGGTGTCCATGCCCTCCGGCGCCCAGGATGACGGCGGCTACCAGAAACAGTCCAGAGAAGAGCGCGCACCCCAGAAACAGCAACGAGAGCGGATCTGTTGCGAGCATCCCGGCGCCTCCACGCATCGCGATCTCTACGCGATGCACGGTCAACACCCGCTCACGACGCGCGGCGCCGCCAAACGCTCAGCAGCGTTCGGCGCTGCGCCCGGCGCGAGCGGGCATGCGATCAGACACCAACGGGCGTTTGCGGGGTGACAGGCTCGTCGCTGGCGCCAGCCTCCACGCCGAGCAGCGCCTCCACGCGACGCTTGAGTGCGGCGAAGTTGACGCCCCAGCCGAGGCCAATCGTGTGTGGAACCAGAATCTTCTCGCTCTCTGGATTCCAGAACTCGTTGGTAGCTTCGGGCCACTCATCCAGGCGGAAGTTATAGGGAACGCCCGCGACGGTTCCCTTCCAGGTGCGCGCTTCCTTTGGCTTGGCGAGTTCCTGCCCGACGGCCGCCGCAGAGAGTCCGGCGGCCACACCGACGACGAACCAGCTCCATTTGCTAGCCATACTTCTTCTTCCTGCCGCGCTATTCAGCGAGGTCTTCGTGCTGGCGGAGGCGCATGTCTGGCGTATCAGTCGCCCTGTCGCCTCGCACACATCATTCCTACGAGCAGACGCTCTGGCATGTTGCGCGATAGCCTCCTTGCGCTGCAATTGCAGCGCTCGCTCGCCGCACGCTTACTTGCCTGCCGCGTCATCCCTGCGGCGTTCCAGCGCCGCCAGCTCGGCGGGTGAGAGGCGCAGCAACCAGTCGAGCAGGCGCGCCAGCCGCGCTGGGTCTGGCGCGGCGCTCAGCCGCGCCCACAGCGTCGCCAGCTCAGCGTCCTGCGCATCCGCGAGGGCAGCCGGGGTCGGCGCGCTGGCGCCGCCCAGCGGATCGCTGACCAGATAGCCGGGATGGACGTGATAGAAGCGCGCCAGCGCCTCGCGGGTGGCGCTGGTCAGATGCGCGCGGCGACCATTCTCCAACTGCGAGAGATACGCCTGGCTCAGCGAGACGCCGATCTCCTGGCGCAGCGCGCGGATCACCTCGTGCTGGGTGAGCGTGCGCCACAGCCCACGCCGCATGCCCTCCGCCTTGCGCAGTCGGCGCAGCTTCTCCGCCAGCTCCATTGGGCGCCTCGCCTTCACGCCGCGATTGCTCCGGCCAACGCTCTTCTCATCAAAGATAGAGCGAATGGCGGCGTGGCGCAAGCGGGCGCCGCCTCCTAGCCACGGGCGTCGCGTGCGCTCCACCACAGGCTGGCCAGCAGCGTCGCCAGCCCGACCAGCAGTGTCGCCACCAGCACGGCGTCGCTCAGGTATGGCGGCCAGGAGATCGGCGTCGGGCCAAATGAGTGGTACTGACCGCCGAACAGCGCGTAGACCACACCCAACGCCCCAGCGCCAGCCAGCGCCACCAGTAACGCACGCATCGCGACCCGCCCCACACTCACCCCCGCAGCCTGCCTGTGGCGAGCGCGCAGGGTGATGATCCAGCCAGATACGATGCAAACCACGCCCGCCACCGCCAGCGGAACCGACAGGAACAGATTGCCCATGTAGACATCATTCTGAATGGCATACGAGGTGAGCGCGAACGGCGAGAGATAGATCAGGCAGACCAGCGCGGCGTAGGCGCCCAGCGTGATCAACGCGGCGCCAGCGCGCACGTCGCCTGACGCCTCTGAAGCTACCGATGTGTTCATGGTGATGCCTCCCCTCAACTGTCGCGACCTTCATCGTCCAACATCAGCTATGATCGTCCAACAGTAGCTATGATCGTTCATCAGCGGAGCGGCGTCATCCGCAATCTGGGTCACGGCCCCCAACGGCCGTGTCTCACTGGCGCGCGGGCGCCGCACAGGCGCATCACACATCACAGGTAGCCGACATCTTCGAGGAAGGGGATCAACTGGAGCGCGCGCGCCACTCCGGCGGAGGCCAGATTGTCGCGCTGGTGACTGTAGAAAGGCGTCTTGCCTCGCCGCAGCGCGTCGAAGGCCCACAGCGCGGTCACGCGAGCGCCGTGGCCCCGCCCGCGCGCGGCTGGCAGCGTGCGCACCCAGGCTTCCGCCGCCAGCGCGCTCTCACGCGCCGACTGACAGGTCGCCACCACCAGCCCATCAGCCAGCGCGACAAATTGCTCGCCAGGAAAGATCCCTCGCGCGGGCGGCGCCTCGTCGGCGGGCGCGATGGCGGGACGGCGGCGCGCCACAGCGGCGGCTGGCGCTCCATACCAGTCGTCGGCGCCGTTGGCCTGGCGAGGCGTCAGCCGCGCGAGATCATCGCGCGCCGCCAGCAGCGCCACAGAGTCTGCGAGGTCGGCAGGGAAGAGCAGTGTGCGCCCCTGCCAGACGCCTACCTCGACAAGCGCGCCCAGGATACCCGCGACGCGCCCGGTGTCGGCGAAGAGCGTTTGTGGGGGCAGCGCCGCCAGCCGCGCGCGCACAGCGGCGGGCAGGTCGGGGCGCAGGAAAACGCTCCACTCGTCCGCTACGGTGTGCGCGACATACAGCCAGGGCGTCTCCTCACGCTCCCCGCCAGCCAGCGGAGCCAGCGCGCCCGTAGCTGGCCCGATGTGCGAGAGCGCCAGATAGATGTCGAGCAGCGACGGCGTGGTGTCCGACATGCGCGCGGCTCAGGCGCCGTGGCCAGTGGACGATGGCGCGGAGGAGGGCGCAGGGCTGGCGATGCGGCGCAGCGGCACGATCTCCGCCAAGGTGCGCGCGAGCTGGCGGATGGCGATCAGGTAGCCCTCATGCGGCGCTTTCACCTCGGCGCCCTTGGCCGCGTAGTCATCGCTGGCCGCCAGCAGATAGTCGGCGGGGAAGCCACCCAGGATGGGCAGCCCATGCTCCGGCGTCTGTGGTGGCGCCTCGCGGGCGTGCTCGGCGTCGGTGCGGCAGAGCGCCACGCCCACGCGCCCATACGGTGGCAGGCGATCATCGAACTGACTACCCAGGTGGTCGGCGTCGCGCAGCCCCGTCTCGCCAGCCTCCACGAAGAGCGTCACATAGTCGATGCCCGCCGATAGCCCACCGATGCTCTGGAAGAGCGCGGCGTCTACATCCAGCAGCAGGACATCCACCTTGCCAGCCGTTTCGCGGCGTGCGCGCTCCAGCAGGGCTGGCAGCGTATCGGCGCGCAGCGATGGGGGAATCCACAGCCCCAGATTCTTGACTGGCTCATGCTCCAGCAGCCCGCGCACACGGTCGTAACGTCCCGTCAGATCGACCAGCAAGACGCGCAGCCCGCGCTCCACCAGCGCCCGCCCCAGGTAGTAGCCCGTCACGCTGATGCCGTGTCCGCGTCGCGCCTGGGTCAGCGCCACACAGCGCGCGTCGCCAGCCTGACCACCACTGAGCATAAGACTAACCCTCTTCCTCGCCCTGGCGTCGCGCCTGACCTTGTCCTGCCGCGTCTGATCGCTGCTATGACAATCCGTATCGTATCACCTGCGCGGGCGAGCACGTAGGCGCATGGGAAGTTGTACGCCAGTGGCGCGTCTGAGGCGGCCGCTTGTATCGCGACACGACATTTTTGACAGGAAACGTGCGGCGCCCTCAGCGACGCCCGGATGCCGCGACGCCAGCGTATAGATGTATCCATACGCATGAAAGGAGGTCGCATCAAACGGCGAGCATCGTCCATCATGTCAGCGACTCGGTGTCTTAGCAACGCTATGACACAGGAGGGTTTGCTATGGTCGCGCCTGAGCCTCTACTTTCGTCGCCCGTCACTGCGCAGCGCCACCCGTTCATCTCGAACGCCGTGCCCGTTGGAGTCGGCGGATTCGCCCTTACCACCTTTACGCTGGGGCTGTATACCAGCGGCATCCTCGATCCCCAGGGAATCGTGCTGGTGATCGCCCTGGCGGCCTTCTATGGGGGGCTGACGCAATTCATCGCCGGGTTCTTTGCGCTGGCGCGCGGGGATCTCTTCCCTGCCGCCTTTATGACGTCATACGGCGCCTTCTGGCTCTCGTATGTTGCGCTGCTCCTGTGGGTCGTCCCCCATGCGGGGGCCGCCGCTGGCCAGGCGGTATTCATTTTCCTGGTCATGTGGACCGTCATTACCGTCATCTTCACCATCGCCAGCCTGGGAACCAACTGGACCGTGCTGGTCACGTTTCTGGTCTTCGATGTCGCCATCATCCTGCTGGACATCGGAGCCGCCATCAACAGCGCCACTCTGACCAAGGCAGGCGGGTGGTTCGAGCTGCTGCTGGCCGCGCTGGCGTGGTACATCGTGATGGCCGAGACCACCAACGAGACACTGCATCGAACCGTCTTCCCGCTATTCCCCTTCAGACGCGCGTGAGCGAACACCTCACCGCAACACAAAGCGCGCTCCATCCCTCGGTTTGGGATGGAGCGCGCTCTTTGCGCCTGCATTGTGCCTGCATTGTGCCTGCATTGTGTCTGACGCGGGGGCGTCAGGCGGCGCGCATTACGCGGCCACCGTGGCCGGCTCGACGACCTCAACCTCGAGCGAGATCTTCACCTGGTCACTCACCAGCCAGCCGCCGCTCTCCAGGGCCACATTCCACTCCAGCCCAAAATCCTTGCGGCTGAGCACGAGCGTCGCGGAGAAGCCCTGCAACGCCTCGCCCTTCATATTCTTGGTGACGCCCTCGCGAGTGATGTCGAAGCTCAGCTCGCGGGTCACGCCGTGCATCGTGAAATCGCCCGTCACGCGATACGTCTCGCCGCTGCGCGGCTCGACCTTCGTGCTGTGGAAGGTGATAGTCGGGTACTTCTCCGGCTCGAAGAAGTCGGCGCTGCGCAGGTGACCATCGCGATTCGCGTCACCGGTGCTGATACTGGTGGTGTCAATGGTGACATCCACCTTCGAGTTGGCGGGAGTGGTCTCGTCGATCTCGACATCGCCCTGGAACTTCGTGAAGCGGCCCTTCACGGTGGTGACCATCATATGCTTGACCGAGAACTCGATCAGAGAGTGGCTGGCGTCGATGTTGTAAGCCATGGTGAGGATAAACCTTCTTCTGTGTGTCGCTGGCGTCGCCTGCGCTCTCAATGTGCGCTGCGGCGCTGAACTTGCTGATGAATCGTAAGGAGCAGTGATCGCGCCTCGCGTTCCCTCAGCCCGATACTTCCTATGTGGAAGTTACTTCCCTTGTGATAATTAGTATCATAAATGAAGTGCAATGTCAAGGGCGCCAAAAATACGTCGCCCAATCCTGCCGCCGGACGCAGGATTGGGCGATTAGAGTGATTAGAGTACCTGGAAGTCGAGCGCTTCAGCGCGTCCGTTTAGAAGGTAATCTCGTCAGCCAGGAAGCGCGTCCACAGCAGCACGACGGCCAGGCCCCCCATCAGCGCGAAGAAGGCGACCGGGCCGCCATAGGTCACGTTGCCGAAGTTGAAGAAGAGCGTCAGCGAGAGCCACACGATGGTCGCGGAGATCGCCATGCCCAGCTTGGTCGCCTCGACCGGCGCATCCCAGAAGAGCTGCGCGCCCAGCCACAGCACGCCGAAGAAGATGATGATGCCCCAGTGAATCGCGCCCGCCTGCACCATATCGAACGGCGTCGATTTGCCAGCGAGGGAATCCACCGAGAGGAACGGCGCCACGAACGCGATGACGAACAGCAACGCCAGCAGCGCGCTGGCGAGTGGCTTCGGGCTACGGGTGGTTGGCATGCTGAGTAGTCCTTTCCCGGACGGTGATCCCGGCTCGCTGGGATGAGGTATGGCCCGCGCGCTGGCGCTCCGACTCTGGAGCGCCGCGCACCGAAAAGTCCGAAAAGTCCGTAGAGACGCTGGGCGCCGCGCTGGATGGTCGCATGATGGCGGCGCCGCGCGCGGGACACTCTTCTGGCTATTTTAGCGACACACGCCCCGTATTGCAAGCAGGTGTATACCCTAGGGCGCTGACCCCGCTCCTCGCATCGAGCGATCTGCCGCTGATATTCGGCGCCGCTCGTGCTGACGGAGGCTGATGGTCATGGGGGCGCATCGGTCGCGTGATACGCTCACAGGACGCCTCGATGACCCTTCATCAGAGACGGTTGATGTCGCCGCGTGGTCGCGGCTGGAGCGAGGACGCCCATGATGGGCCCCCCGGCCAGCGCCAGGGACGCCACAGGGGCGCAACAGGGGCGCAACAGCGCGGCGTGTGATCGACGAGTGATTGGAGTATGCGTGACGGTTGGCAACCCGCAGACACGAGACGACACTGAGCGCCTGGAAGGATCCACCTCCAGCATCCCGGCCAGCATTCGGAACAACATTTGGGGCAGTGTTCGGGCCTATTTCCCGACCCAGCGCCCGACCCGCGAGCGCATCGTGCGCTGGCTCCTGCCCGCCGATAGCGGCGGCGCGGGCGAGATTCGCGCCCTCGACGGTGTACGCGCAATCGCCGCGCTGAGCATCGTGGTCTTCCACACGCTGCTGCATGAGCACGTCGAATATCAGCCCGCCAGCCTGGCAATCGGCAATATCTGGTACTACCTCTCGATGGGCGTGCCGCTCTTCTTCATCCTTTCGGGCTTTCTGCTCTTCCGCCCCTACGCCCGCGCTATGCTTTCTGGCGCGGCGCTGCCCTCGTGGAAGCGCTTCTATCAGCGGCGCGCGCTTCGCATCCTGCCGGTCTACTGGGTGGCGCTGGTGGTGATGTTGGTGGCGCTGTGGGCGGTGGCCAACCGGCCGCTCTGGCTGAACGCGCTCACGCACATCACGCTGCTGCACGATGACTTCCCGCGCTTCAATCGCGACCTGGACGGCCCTTTCTGGACCATGGCGGTCGAGGCGCAGTTCTATGTGACGCTGCCGCTGGTCGCGGCGGGCATCGCGTGGGTGGTGGGGCGCACACGCTCGGCTACCCGGCTGATCGGCGCGCTGCTGGGCGTCATCGCGCTGGCGGAGGCGCTGCGCTGGCTCGATGCCCTGCTGATGGCCTCGCTCACACCTGATGCGCTGGCGCACGGTGGCGGCGACGCGGCGCGCTTCATCCCGGCGCTGGCGACGATGGGCATGCAGGGCAAGAGCCTGGAGGTCTTCTACGTCGGCGCGCTCTGCGCCACGCTCTACGTCATCGCCACGGAGCGCGAGGGGCTGGGCTGGCGTTTGCAGCGCCGCGCCGCATGGGGACTGCTGGCCGTCGGCGCGCTGATCTCCGTGGTCGCGGCGCCGCACTGGAAGCTCGGCGTGGTCATGTTCACGCCGGGCGCGCGCTGGGGTCTGGGCGCCCTCGCCTATCCGCTGGTGGTGGGCGTCTCGTTTGGCTCGCTGGCGCTCGGCATCATGTGGGGCGGGCCAATCACGCGGGCCATCTTCGCCTGGGCGCCGCTGCGCTTCATTGGCCTCATCTCGTACAGCCTCTATATCTGGCATGCGCCAATTCTGAGCGGTGATCTGGCGATCTTCAAGCCGATGCCGGTCTGGCTGCGGCTGATCTGCGCGCTGCTGGTGGCCTACCTCTCGTACCAGTTCCTCGAACGCCCCTTCTTGCGGCATCGCCAGCGCCTGCATCAGAGCGCCGCCGAGCGCGCGCCCGCTCCTGCCGTGCAAGCGGGCCTGTGATGCAGGTGTGCTGCGGCGCTGGCGCTATGTGACCAGGCAGAGAGCGCGCCGCGCCACGGTGTGAAGTGTCTGAGTGGAGCACATGCGCCCTCTCGGCGCGTTCATAAGGAGGCAGGCGCAATGTCCTGGCGTCGTCTTGTAGCGGCCATTCTCGTGTCGCTAACCACTGTGGTGAGCCTGGTTGGCATGTCCAATGTCGCCCAGGCGTCTCCGCAGGTTACGTATGGCGCTCCCAAAGAGGGAACGAAGATCACCCTGGCGGAC
>DATBTW010000451.1:0-8067 GCA_036559055.1 Ktedonobacterales bacterium | reverse complement strand
TACCATCGTGTTGCTCGCCAACGCGCTTGGCCTGAGCGAGGAAGAGCGCGCCGCCTTCGCCGCGACGATCCAGCGGGCGCGGACTGCGCCGCCAGTGGACATACACCCGCCCCCAACCGCGCCCAGCGGCGTCGTCACCTTCCTCTTCACCGACATCGAAGGCAGCACGCGCCTGATGCAAGGTTTGGGTGACGACTACGCAGCGCTGCTCGGCGCGCACGGTAAGCTGCTACGCAAAGCCTTCGCCGAGCATCATGGCTATGAGGTCGATACGCAGGGTGATAGCTTCTTCGCGGCGTTTCCCACGCTCAGCGATGCGCTGGCCGCCACCGCGCAAGCGCAGCGGGCGCTGGCGAGGCGCCACTGGCCAGCGGGCGCGACCGTACGCGTGCGGATGGGCCTGCACACCGGCGAGCCTATGTTGATTGGCGGGCGGTATATCGGGATGGACGTGCACCGCGCCGCACGTGTCGGCGCGGCGGCGCATGGCGGGCAGACGCTGCTCTCTGGCGCCACTGCTGAACTAGCGCGTAGTGCGCCGGAGCGCCTGCCAGCGGGGGCAGGTCTGCGCGACCTGGGCGTCCACCGCTTGAAAGACCTGCAAGCGCCTGAACGGCTCTGGCAACTCGTCATCCCGGGGCTTCCCGACACCTTCTCCCCGCCGCGCGCGCTCGACCGTCATGCGCATAATCTGCCCATCCAGCCGACGGCGCTGCTGGGCCGCGCGCGCGAGGTGAGCGAGATCAAGCAGCTGCTGCGCGAGGGGGCGCGGCTGGTGACGGTGACCGGGCCGCCGGGAGTCGGCAAGACACGGCTGGGCCTGGAGGTCGCCGCTGAACTGGTCGTGGACGCGAGCGCTTTTCCAGATGGCGTCTGGTTCGTGCGCCTGTCGCGCCTGAGCGATCCGGCGCTGGTCATTCCCGCCATCGCCGACACGCTGGGAGTGAGGGTGGGCGGCGTCCGCCTGATCGCCGACGCGCTGCGCGACTTCCTGACCGGCAAACAGCTGTTGCTGCTGCTCGATAATTTCGAGCATGTCGCCGTGGCGGCCAGCGAGCTGGCGGAGATACTGGCGCATGCCCATGGCCTGCGCTCGCTCGTCACCAGCCGGGCGCCGCTGCATCTGCGCGGCGAGCGCGTGTATGCGCTGGCGCCGCTGCCCGCTCCAACCCAAAGCGGCGAGGCGTCAACCCCTGAGCGCCTGGCGACGTATGCGTCGGCCAGCCTGTTCATGGAGCGCGCGCAAGCTGCTGGCGCCGACTTCGCCATGACGGCGGCGAACGCGCCCGCCATCGCCGCCATCTGCGCCCGGCTCGAAGGGCTACCGCTGGCGTTGGAGCTGGCGGCCGTGCGGGTGAAGTTGCTCTCGCCTGAGGCGCTGCGCGACCGGCTGCAGCGCACGCTGCCAGTGCTGGCGGCTGGCCCACGCGACGCCGAGGACCGCCAGCAGACGATGCGCGCCACGCTCGCCTGGAGCGAAGCGCTGCTCGCGCCCGCCGAACGCGCGCTGTTCCGGCGGCTGGCGGTCTTTGCGGGTGGCGCGACACTGGCGGCGGTGGAGGATGTCTGCCTCGCCTCACCGGGCGCTGACTCGCTCGACCTGGACGCGCTCGATGGGATGGCGACGCTGGTTGATCATAGCCTCGTGCGGCGGCGCGAGGAAGCCGGCGAATCGCGCTTTTTCATGCTGCATGTGGTGCGCGAGTACGCGCTGGAGCGGCTGGAGGCGGCAGGCGAGGGTGAGGCGCTGCGCCGCGCGCATGGGCGCTGGCTGGAGCGCCTGTGCGAAGAGCTGGGGCCGTTGCTGGGCATGGGCAACGGCTCATGGCTGCGGCGTTTGCGTGCGGAGCAAGACAACCTGCGGGTCGCGCTGGGCTGGACGCTGGAGCGGGGCGAGGTCGAGTCGGGGCTACGGCTGGCCATCGGCGGCGCCCAGCAGTGGAGCGCAGATGGCAATCTGCGCGAGGGTCGTCGCTGGCTGGATGACCTGCTGCGCCTGGACGCATCGAAGTACGCCCCGCAGGAGGAGGCGTCCGTCCGCGGCGCCTTCCTGCGGCGCTGGGCGACCCATTGGGCGGCCACGTACGCAATACTGATGGGGGATGTCGTTGAGGCGAAAGTATTGTGGGAGCGCTGCCGGGTGCAGGCGAAGGCGGCGAACGACGCAGCGCTGGATGCGCTGGCCATGTTTGGTGTCGCGTGGGCCACTCGCTTCACTCCTGGCCAGGAGACGGCTGGCGCTGCGCTGGCGGACGAGGCGATAGCGCTTGCCCGCCGCGCGGGCGATGAGGTCGTGCTTGCCCGGATTCTCTGCTACGTCGACTACACCGCTTACTCCGCCTCTACTGATCCATGGGATCAGCGCGCCGATCATCAGGAGAAGAGGATGGCGCTAACTGCAGAGGGTTTGCGGCTGGCGGAACGGATTGGCGATGCGGAGTCCGCGTTCGTCGCGGCGGTAAATCTGGCGTGGATCTTACTCGAGCGCGGTGACCTGAATGCGGCGCGTGCGCAGGCGTTGCACAGTCATGAGATCGGTCAGGCGGCGGGCATGGGCGACGGCGCCTGGCCGTACATGCTGGACTTGCTCGCCCACACCGCAGCAGTGCAGGGTCGCATGGCCCGCTTTGCGCTGCTGCATGAGGCAGAGATGTCCTACTGGGGCGTCTCCGACCAATTCTCCTTCATGGACGCCGCCGGAGTAGCGCGGGTAGAGGGCCTGGCGGCGCTTGGCCGCGCGCAGCTCGGCGAAGAGGGCTGGGCCAGCGCGTGCGCCGAGGGTCGCGCGATGACGCTGGCGCAGGCGCTCACCGAGGCGCTGCGCGAGGCGCGCGATGAGCCAGAGTAAACGCATCGCTGGCGTCTGACCCTCTTTATTCGGGGGCCAGCGCCGCCCGCCTCAGCCGCGCTGCCACGCCTCGGCGGCGCGGATGCGCTGCGACATCTGCGCCAGCAGCGAGATGGCGATCTCAGGATTGTTGCGCAGCAGGGCGCGGATGTCGAAGATGGGGGTGACGAAAGCCAGGGTCGGCGAAACGGCGGTCGCGGTGGCCGAGTGCGGCTCGTCGTCGAGTAGCGCCAGCTCGCCGAACATGTCACCCGGCCCCAACAGGGCCAGCGGGCGCACACCATCGCTGTCGCTCTGCTGGGTGATGCGCACGCTGCCGCGCATGACGATGAAGAGGCCCACCCCTGAGCGCTGCCCCTCGTGCGCCAGCGCGGCGCCCGCCACATAGCTGCGCAACTCGCCAGCCGCCCCCAGTGCGCGTCGATCCGCCGGGCGCAGATTGGCGAAGAAGGGCATGCGCGCCAGCGGATCGGCGCCGGGCTGCGGGTCGCCTGCATCGGCGTCGTCGGGCGTGGTCCAGCGAGAGCTATCCTGCCAGGATTGCTTCTGGTGATGACGAGGCGTCTGCTTGCTCCCTTCCCGCGCCGATGGTGGCCGCATGTCTCTCTGCGAATTGGGCAGAGGAGACGGGCCATCTACGCTCTTTCAAGTGTACCCGAAAGAGGCGGGGCACAGCACGCTCGTCAGTCGCCTGGCGCCAGCCCGCCATCGGTGTCGGCCATGAATTCGTGGTGGCCGATGCCCAGCGTCTTGATCCAGCGCTGTTGCCCAAGTGTCAGCCCGATGAAGAAACCCAACTCGACCAGTTCCGCGTCGGAGAAGTGCGTGTGCAGCTTCTCCCACAGCGCGTCGTCGGCCAGCGAGGCCTCCCAGATGATGGCGCTGGTGTAGGTGAGGGCGGCCTTCTCGCGCTCGGTGAATTCGTCAGAGTCGGCGTAGTGCAACAGCCGGGCGTACTTGGCCTCTGGAATGCTCCCCGATCCAGACCGGATCGAACGCTGCGCCCCTCAATACTCGCACTCAATGGATTGCGAGACATAGACGCGGCACAGCTCCTTGAGGTCGTGGTCGAGCACGCCCTCGCGGAAGGTGGTCATCCATGCCTGCGAGAAGGCGCGGATGACGGCTGGCACATGCGCGCGGATGGCCTGGCTCTCTGGTCGGGGCGCGCCATGCAGGCGGGCATCCTCCAGGTAGCCGAGAATCTCCGGATCGGTGATGCTGGCGGGGTCGGGATAGGGTATGCGCGGCATAGCGTCGTCTCCAATTCAGCTCCAGATGTGGCATAGACGAACGATTGCCCAGACGATAGCACGCCCTGCGTCGCGCGTCAAATGCGGCCAGCGTCACCACCCGTTGACCTGGAAGGCAGCCCAATAGTAGGGATGGGCATAGGGGCAGGCGTCGTCAGTGGCGTGGCCCCCGGCCTGCGCCTGAATCATGCTCTGCGCCTCCTGCGGGTCGTAGCGCTCCTGTCGGGAGCCGCGCTCAACGCCGCCCGTACCGTATGCGTTGTCGTCATCCAGGTCGGCGAGGCGGTCGCCGGGACCGCGCACGGCGATCAGGCGGGCTGCGGCGCCCTGAGGCTCCTCGTCACGCCAGGGGTCGCGCTCTGGCTCAGCGCAGCCCGCCTCGCGCCTTTCCTCCACGGTCGGCTCCGGGAAGTGGTCGTAGCGCCAGGCGCGCAGTTGCGCATTGGTGACGGTGCGCAACCAGCGCTGCGCCTGGGCCAGCGCTATGGCGGGCGCCAGCGTCTCCATCTGCGGCAGCCAGAGCTGGGCAAAACGCACCACCAGCAGATAGGTCGCCTTGTCGTCCACCGACCACAGTGCGCCCATCGCGGCGTCGGCTCCGGCCTCCAGCACGGCTGCCGTCATGCTGCGCACCTCATCTTGCGCGCCGCGCAGATCGAGGATGCCCGTCTGGCAGGCCGAGAGGATCAGCAGGCGAAGGCCAAAGAGCAGTCCGTGTCCCTCGACACCCTGATTGAGCAACTCGCGCAGGGTCAGTGGGGTCGGCGTGGTGGCGCCCGCCAGCGCCAGATACGAATCGAGCGGCTCGCGGGCATTGAAGATGCCGTGGCACGAGGCGTCTACCAGCAGTGCGTCGGCGAAGCGGCTGAGCAGCCAGTCGCGCGTGGCCTTCTGCTGGGCGCGTACCTCTGTGGGCAGCCCCAACGCGCGCGCCAGATGGGCGATGGTCAGCGCCTCGGCCTCGCCCCACTGGAGCGGCTGATGCGTGACGCGCGGATCGCCAACCGTCGCCACCCCTGCGCGCCGCTGGTGTGCGTGGGCGTGCGCTGCCTCGTCGCGCAGCAGCGAGCGGGCGCTTGGGGCTACGCTGGCGGGGAAACGGTCACCAAAGGTGATGCCGGGGGCGATCTCGGCGGCGGCCAGCGGATAGGCGGCCACCTCCCCGCAAGGGATCAGCGTGACACTGTGGACGCCCTGCGCGCTGAGCAGGTCGGCTAACGGGCGCAGCGCGATGTCAGCCATTGTGGCGAGGCCGCGTGTCAGTTCGATGCGCAGGAAGAGATGGCTGATGCACGATCTGAGGATATTCGTCTCGCGTGGCGTGAGCGCATCCAGCGTCGCATCGATCAGCCGCGCGTACTCGGCGTGCGCGCCCAGCGCGAGCATGGCCCGCTGGACGGCGGCGTCGAGCGTGCTGGCGACGCCAGCCTCGCGGCATGTCACATGCAGCGCCTGCGCGCGCTCACGCAGAGTCTCGCCGGGCCAGTCGCGCAGCAGCAGGCCGAAGCCACTGCCTTCCTGGGCATAGCCATATCCGCTGGGATGGCGAGCGTCTCCAGGCGCCAGTGGGCTTTCGATCAGCGCGGTGATGGCCTCTGTCGTTAGCCCAGGCAGATGGAGCGTCTCCACTCGCGCGGCGCGGCCCGATGCGGGGTCGGCGGCGAAGACGATCACCGCAACCCCGCCCCATTTCGAGCGCCCCACATAGCAGAGCGCATGGCCCGCGCCTCCACACGCCGCCGCGCGATAGAGGCCAGCCAGGCTGAGCGGCGCCAGCAGGAAGTCCGCCGGATCACCTGCCGCACGCACATCATCCACCACCGCGTTGAAGGCCGCTTTGGCCCGCTGGAAGGCCGCCGAGCGCGTGAACTCGATCTCGCGTTTGGCCGCTGCGATTACCTGCTGTTGGGCTTCTTCGTCCTGTGACAGCGTCTGCTGCGAGATGCTATGTGCCCGGAGTGCCTCGGTCAATTCATCGTTGGTGATGGGCAGGTTGAGCGTAATCTGCGCCTGACTGAGCGAGGCGCGCGCCTCGCTGTAGCGCGCCCGTCGCGCTGGATCGCCGATGCGCTGTGGGTCGCCCGCTTGCAGACGCTGCGTCTCGGCCAGGCCGCGCGCCCGCCCGCGCTCGATGGTGAGCGCAGCAGCCACGGCATCGCCAGCGCGCATGTGGGCATAGGCGGCGCGGGTAGCCGCGCCGCCTTCGCGCTCCAGCGTCAGATCGCGTCCCTCGATGCTGCCGCTGAGCGCCAGCATAAAGTTCTGCGCCTCCAGCGTCGCTTCGAAGGCGGCGGCGGCGCGCGGCCAGTCGCCGCGATCGGCGGCGACCAGCCCCAGACTGTTCTGGGTGGCGCCGAAATCCAGCGGACGCCGCTCCAGTGTGCGGACGAGCAACGCCTGCTCGTAGCAGGAAATAGAGTGGTTCAGGTTCTCGTCGCGGTCTCCAACGATGCGCTCGCTGTATGCGATGCCCAGGTCGTGCTGCGCATCGGCGTACTGATCTGGAAAACGCTCGATGGGGCTGACGTTCAACGCCTGTTCATAGCACTCGATGGCGCGCTCGATGCTCGCGCTTTTGTCGACGCCGATACGTCGGCGGTAGGTGTTGCCCAGGTTAATCTGGGTATTAGCGAACTGCTGGGGAAAGCGTTCTGCCGTGCGCACGATCAGCGCCTGCTCGTAGCAGGCGATGGCGCGCTCTAGATTCTCACGTCGGTCGCCGACGATGCGATCATTGTAGACCGTACCCAGATTGTTCTGGGTCATGGCGTAGTCCTGGGGGTAGCGGTCGAGCGTGCGGACGACCAGCGCGCGCTCATAGCACTTGATGGCGCGCTCCAGATTCTCGCGCTTCTCGCCCAGGATGCGGTCGCAATAGACATTGCCCAGATTGTTCTGGGTGTTGGCATGCTGGGTGGGGAAGCGCTCCAGCGTGCGCACGATCAGCGCCTGCTCGTAGGCTGCAATGGCCCGCTCCAGATTCTCACTCCGCTCGCCCGCGGCGCGATCATTGTAGGCGGCGCCCAGATTGTTCTGGGTCATGCCGTAGTCTTGCGGGTAGCGCTCCAGCGTGCGCACGATCAGCGCTTGCTCATAGGCGGCGATGGCGCGTTCGATGTTCTCGCGCTTGTCCCCAGAGATGCGGTTGCGGTACGCCACGCCCAGGTTGTTCTGGATCGTGGCGCACTGCTGCGAGTAGCGGTCGGGCGTATATCCCCGAAGCGCCTGTTCATAGGCGGCGATGGCGCGTTCGATGTTCTCGCGTCGGCTGCCTGCGGCGCGCTCGCGCAGTGCGTTGCCCAGAATGGTCTGTACGTCGGCGTATTCCTTTGGGTAGCGGTCGAGCGTGTAGGCAGTGAGCGCATTTTCGAGCGCTGCGATGGCAGTCTCTTGCATGGGGCGTGGATCGGCGCTCATCTCTGCCAGGTTGACCAACGTCAGCGCCAACGTTTCCAGCAGCGCCGCTTGCGCTTCGGCGGCGACATCGCCGCGCGTGCGCGCCTGCTCGATGGCCGATTGGAGCAGAGTGACACGCTGTGCCAGGTCGCTCGCGCGCTGCTCCGGAATCGCCGCCAGCTGCTCCAGCAGCTCATCCAGCCAGGTGGGCAGGTCCAGCGCGAGGCCGCCTTTGGCGTTCGCATACACGTGTGCGATGGCGGGCATGTCGCCGCCCTCTCGGCGGATGTCATCGAGCAGGCGGCGGCTGGAGCCAAGCTCCGCGAGCGCGTCCATCGTCTCGTCGTAGGTCTGCAACTGCTCCCAAAGGTCATCGGGCAGAGCAGTGTGCTGAGCCTTCACCGCATCCAGCGATGGGCGCAACGCAGTGAGCAGCGTCTCGGCATGGTCGCGGTAGCGCTGTTCGAGCTGTTGGAGCAGCGCATCGCTAGCAGGGGCGAGCAGCTCGCGATGCTGCTCCAGATACCGGCGCTGCGCATCGGAGGGCGAGGTATTGAGCCAGGCGACCAC
>DATBTW010000450.1:0-2142 GCA_036559055.1 Ktedonobacterales bacterium | reverse complement strand
ATGGCAATCGGTGTCAGATGAAGAGCGTGATGCGCCCATCTTTGGCGCGCTCGACGAAGGTCGCCACGCCTGTGACGTCATCGACGATAGGCTCCAGGTCGCTCAACTGCATGCCATACAGCTCCATCGTCATGCTACAGGCGTAGACCTTCACGCTTCCCACCTCTTTGGCTCCCAGCAGGTTATCCATCCACGTGGGGCTGTGTTTCGCCTGCATCGCCTCCATCATCGTCGGGCCGTACTCCTCGAAGTCCTTGCTGACGCGCGCATTGGTGAGATAGTCGCCCTTGCGGAAGGCCATCAGCCCCCACGTTGTGAGAAAGACCTCGACCTCCAGGCCCATCGCCGCGCCCCCTGTCGCCAGGATCGAAGCGGCCATGAGCTTATCGACGGTGCCTGAGAAGACGATCAGCGACATGCGCTCTGGCGTCTGTGCCATGAGAGAACCCTCCTTCTGCGGTGGCCGCTGACCAGTGAACAGTCCAGTTGGCCAGTGTGGCCTGGCGATTCACCGCCACTTCGTCCCCAGACATGTCTGGGCGTGGCGCAACTTCGCCTTCGCGGGTAGCCTACCGCTGCGGACGAACAGGGGCGTCTCAAACCGCCTGTAGAGACTCACATCCGTGTCTCGCTCAGCGCTGTTGTGAGCGTCATTACTGCGCAATGAAAAGCGCCTGCGTCGAGCGATGTCGCTCGACGCAGGCGCTCGCCCCCGTGCCCAGGCTGACCTGGGCGCTCGCCTCTACTGCGGCGTGGCGGGATACTCGACATCCGACGACGCCATAGCGTTCAGCGGCACGATGGCCTCTTCCCACTCCTGGCGACGCGAGTTGATATCTACCGCGTTCCCCGCGCGGAAGATCTCCTCCGCCTGAGTGATGCGCTCCTCTGGGGCGCGCACCGCGACGATCAGGTTGCCCCGTTTCACGCCTTCGACATACACCTTCGCCTCATGCTCAGGCAGACCGAGCGCGACCAGGCCACCCAGCAAGCCGCCGCCAATCGCGCCAGCCGCCAGGCCTAGCACCATCGCGCCTATCCAGGTTAGGAACTCACCAGCCGCGACAATCGGGCCGATGCCTGGAATGACCAGCGCGCCCAGGCCGATCAGCAGCCCGGCGATGCCGCCAGTCGTCGCTCCCGTGATGGCGCCTACCTCTGCGCCTGTCATGGCGTCCAGTCCACTTTCCTTGAGGACTTCGCGCCGCGCGACCACGCTGATGTCACGCTTGTCGAAGCCAGCCTTGGTCAACTCGGTGATGGTAGCGTCCACTTCACTGGTGGTTTCGAACATACCCACGATGGTCTTCACGCAGTCTCCTCCTTCCCGCTCGCCCCCGGAGCGCTCGCAGGCGCTCCGGAGTGATGCGCGGCAGTGCGCCACGCTCTCGTAGCATGCGCCAGCCACATCACACCAGCGGCACAGGGCGACGGCCCAGCCTCTCAACCGCGTCAAGCATGCGCGCCAGCCGCACAGGGCAGGCGTCGTGACCGGATGGTGACAGCCCGCCAGGCCACCGTGATAGCCACGAGACGCGCGCGCGCGATAATGAAATGGATGATGAAGCGGGATGATGTCAGAGGCGCTGACTCGGCGCGCGCCGAGTCAGCCAGATCTGAGAATAGCGCCGACCAGGAGGCAGAGTCATGACACTAGAGATGACAGCGCAACGCTCGCGCATCATGCAAGCGTCGCTGGTGGTAGCCCGGCGGCTCTGGGAGGAGCACGCGCCGACCACGCTCGACGACATCGGCGAACAAGCCGCTGACCACGTCATCCGATCCTGGGCGCAGCGCGAGCAGTCAGAGATTACCTGCTACCCACATACCGGCGTGTGGACACAACTGCGGCAGGGCGCGCCGCTGCTCTTCTGGCCGCCAGAGGGTCGCCGGGCCACCCAGCCTATCACAGGCGCCCCGCTGATCGCTGTGCCGCTCGACGGCCACCAGCACGCCGAGCGCGCCATCCCGCTAGCCTGCTCGCTGGCCACACAGGTCGGCGGCGAGGTCGTCCTGCTGCATGTCGCACCGCGTCCGGAGCAGATCGCGACCGAGCATGGCCCGCAGGCCGCGCGGCAGGCAGCATTGCGAGCGGCGCGTGCGGGGCGCCGCTATCTGCGCGAGGCGCGCGCGCGGGCGGCC
>DATBTW010000449.1:0-2070 GCA_036559055.1 Ktedonobacterales bacterium | reverse complement strand
TATCGCCATCCCTTCACCTGGCCTGCCAGGCAGGCGCCGAATCCAAGCGAATGGATGCGGCGCCACTGCGGAACGCCAATCGCTCTGGGCCAGTGTACCACGCGCCATGCCGGATAAGCCGCATCCTTGCCATCATCCGCTGGCCGGAGCCGTCAGATAGATGCGCGCCCAGGCGCTCGGCGCGATGTAGGGCGCGGGATTGGCGGGGAAGTTGACGACGGTGGGGCTGACGCCCCACGTCATCTGCAATTGCGCGATGGGAACGACCACGGCGTCGTTGATGACGGTCTCCTCCGCCTCGTGGTAGAGCGCCAGCCTGGCGGTGGGGTCGTGCGTATCCTCGGCGCTCATCACCAGCGCGTCGGCGGTGGCATCGTGAGCGATGGGCTGAAACGCTGGAACCTGCGCGAAATACGATAGCCAGTCCTGCGGGTCGGGGTAATCCTCATACCAGGTCAGGGGCCGCGCAGAGTAGTACGGGCAACAGGAGACTGGGAGCAGGTCTGGCGGATCTGTCCCTATGACGGGTAGACCAGGGAGCGCGGCTTTCCAGCGATCAAAGAGCGGGAACATCTGGGACATCCCGCCAGTCCAGCCGACGTCCCAGACGAAGATGCGTGGGCATGCGCGGGCGGAGCCGCCACACTTGTCCGCCACGTAGCTGCGCAGCAACGCCTGCGCCTGGGCGACATCGCCTGTCAGCGGCGCAGAGGCGATGGGGCCGCTGAGCGCCGTCGGGTAGCCCGCGATTCCCGGCGGCGTGAGATGGTTGGTCGCCACAGCGCCCATACTCTTCGCCAGCGCAATTTTATCTACGGTGAGCGCCAGCGCCTGCCGCACGCGGATGTCGCTGAGGCCAGGCTCCTGCGGATCGAGCGTCAGCAAGGCATCAGCGCGCGTCGGCGCCGTATGCCAGGCCATGCCGCTGACCCGTTGCTGGCTGAATCCGTCCCCACCATCGAAGATCACATCGCCCGTCGCGAGGGAGTCTCGCGGGTACAGATCGAGGATCACCTGGCGCAGACGTGGCACGGCGCCCCAGGAGTGGCTGACGCGCTCCAGCGTCATCCGCAGCCCACGGCCAGCGTTGTACGCGCTGGTGTTGGCCAGCCGATACATGCCGCTGGTTCCCTGGCCGCCGCCATCGGCCAGATGCTGCGCCCAGGTGTTGCCATACTGCATCACGATGGCGCGCTCCACGATGCCGCAGTATGGCTCGGCCAGTTTGGCGGCCAGCGCGCCATCGGGCTGTGAAAGGACGATCACCAGCGTTTGCGGATCGGGGGTCAGCAGCGCATCACCGATCAGCGACGAGGTCGGCGGCTGGTTGGGCGTCGCGCTGCCAAGACACAGCGTTTCCATCAGGCGCGGCTCGTCTTTGAGCGTGGAGAAGGCAAACGGCGCGTCGCTGGCGCAGTCAGCGATGGCGCGGTTGAGGCTAAAGGCGACATCGCTGGAGGTCAGCGGCGTCCCATCGGTGAAACGCGCGTCGGCGCGCAGATGGATGGTAGAGCGCAGCCCGTCCGCGCTGACGTCGTAGCCAGTCGCCAGCAACGGGACAGGACGCTGCTGCGCGTCGAGCGTGAACAGCGTGCTATAGAGCAGCGGCATGAGAAATTGCAGCGTGAGATCGCCTGGATAGAACTGGTCAGGATCGAGGTTCACCGCAGGCGGGTTGTAGCCCGGCAGCGAGAGCCGCAGGATCTGCTGGGCGTCAGGCAGCGGCGCCGGGCTATGCGCCTGCCAGGGCAGCGTAGGCGCCGCGCAGCCCGCCAGTAGCGCCGTCGCCAGCGTCAACAGCATCGCCAGCGGCGCCGTGCGCCAGCGCCCGCCGCGCCCTCGTCGCCTGGCCATCGCTCCGGCCTCCTCGCGCTCGCCCGCTGCCTGTCATCGTTCACGGCTGAGACGCAGCGGCAAGCGCGAGTTTTACAACCAGGAACGAACCCTCACCCCAGCCCTCTCCCAGAGGGAGAGGGAGCCGGAGGGTTGGCATTGGTGAGAAGGATTGCGGCGCACGAACGCGAGGCCGCTACACCTCCAGCAGCACTTTGCCCAGCGCCTGGCCGGAGG
>DATBTW010000448.1:0-7085 GCA_036559055.1 Ktedonobacterales bacterium | reverse complement strand
AAGTGTCAACGTCGTATTGCAAAACCCGGAGATTAGGGAATGAGATGTCGTCGCCATTCCACTACCGCAGCAGGGCGATGTCGAAGATGGCGGCGTAAACAACAGCGAGGAATCAGACACCGAGTGGTGAGAGCTGTATCTGGCTCGCAAGCCTGTACGCGGTCGGTAGATCACTGTCGCTCTCGACGAGAACACGACCGATAACCAGCGCCGCATTGTTCGGCGAGGCGATCTGTGCCATTCCCTGCGGCGCCGTTCCGTTCCAGCGCGGCCCGCTTATCAGGTATTCGCCAGCCCCAGTTCCCGTGGCGCGTTTGCCAACGTAGGCAAAATCAGCGCCGTCCGACGGATCAGTGAACTGCACGCTGTAGTAGCGGCCCGCCATGTCCGGCACGCGCAACACTTGTGGCCCTCTGGAGAGGTCGAGCCAGCCGGCGACGTAGAGCACGTCGTCGGTTCCAGTTGCTAATAAGCTGCCGCTTGACGCCGTAGACGAGGCGCGATTGGGCGTCGCGTAGAGCGTATTGACGGGGATAGGGCCGCCACCCATCCCATACTGAACGATCCCTCGTTTGAAGGCGCTGTACGTCATACGCGGCCAAACATAGATGAACACGACTGTGCCGAGTACCCATACGAGGACAATGATGACGACATACGAAGTGAGCCCGCTTCCTCCCGCAGAGAACTGCCGGTACGCGGCCCATGCGAGGATGGCCAGGATGACGAACGTAATGGGATAGGCGTACTTCAGAATCAACCTGTTCATATCATTGCACTTTCATCACTGTCATGACGGGCGGCACGTGGTACGCGCCGTCGAGGACAGCGCGACCGGGCAGATACGCGCGAAGCATCAGCTTAAAGGCGCCTGTCGGCGCTGGCAGCCAGTTGGACTCATAACCTGCGGGAGCCGTGCGCTGAATATGGATGTCGATGGAGCCATCGGCGTTTGGCGCGAGGCCGGAGTGGCTGCCGACGCTGTAGCGATTGATGGGATTCGGCTCCATGTACCCTGCAACATCGTTCATCGTCAGCGACCAGAATGCATCGTTCGGCGGGAGTTGTCCCGCAGGAAAATGCAGAACGTACTCGCGCTGGCCGTTCAATCTCCGCCCCGCGCTGTCGACGGTCGTCGTCCAGTACACCGCTTCTTGCGCCACATTGACGGCGGGCAGGATTTTAGCGCAGGCAGCCCGTAGGAGGATGCCATTGCCGGGCTGGCCAGCTTTCAAGGAGATGCGCCAACCATTGACGGTCGTTGTGTTGGCTTTCATCACAGCGTTCATGATGAGATTTGCCGTGAGGAACGCCAGCACGGCGCCGATAATGATGCCTTGCACAACGTGAGTGACAGTGAGCGTGGTGAGGAAATTCATCATACCCTGGCTCTCAGACTGATCCGAGCATGCGACGCCACCGCTTGCGGTGTGTTATGCGCCGGAATGAATTGTTGCAATAACTCGACTTCTTCAGCGATGAGGGTCACCAGTTGAGCGGGCATTGGTACCACGCATGGGGTTGCCCGCTCACTCTATCTTGGGTTGCTTCTCCTGTCAAAAGTGAACAGACGCATGAAAACCAGTGCGCGGTAGAGCTACCGCAGCAGGGCGGTATCGAAGATGGCGGCGTAAACCACCACGACCATGACGGCGAAGAGCAGGCTATCCAGGCGGTCGAGGGCGCCGCCGTGTCCGGGGATGAGTTGGCCGCTATCCTTGACACCCGCGCCACGCTTCAGCATCGACTCCGCCAGGTCGCCCAGCGTAGCGGCGATAGCGGTGAAGATGCCCATCGTCAGCGAGGCATACCACGGCAGATGCAACGCGATAGAGAAGATGAACGCGCCGATGATCGAGATGGCCAGCCCGCCAGCGAATCCCTCCCAGGTCTTGGCGGGACTGATGCGCGGCGCCAACTTGGTCTTGCCGAAGAAGTGGCCGGTGAGATAGGCGCCGGTGTCATTGCCCCAGACCATCGCGAAGACTGCCAGCGTCCACCAGAAGCCAGTTGAGCCGAGGCCAAAGGCGGGGCCACGCAGCGCGACGAAGAGCGCCAGCGGCCAGCCGAGGTAGAGCGGGATCGCCAGGGTGAGCGCCCAGTCGCGCAGCGCATTTTCGAAGGATTCGCCCGCCATCAGGAAGGTGGTGAAGGAGAGGATCACGCTGCCGCTGATGCCGCCAGAGATGATGAGCAGCCGTTGCTGTGGGAACATGGCGGCCAGCAGGAAATCGGCGCCGAGGGCGATGCTGATGAGCATCTGCGGGCGCCAGCCACGCCGCGCCAGCATGGCGCTCATCTCCCAGGCGCCCAGGAAGAGGAAGACTAGCGCGCCCGCGAAGGCGATCCAGCCGCCGCAGAAGATGATGGCGATGACCAGCGCGATGAGCAGCGCCGCCGAGCCGAGGCGCTTGCGCAGGTTGGCCAGCCAGCCCGCACTGGCCGCTGTGTGTGCGGCATTGTCAGCATTGCCGGGCGCTGGCGCGGGGTCAGATGGCGCCGAGGAAGCGGCCGCGTCCGAGGTTGGGAGCTGTGCGCGCCGACGCGAGGGCAGCGTGGATCGCTCTGAAGCGTCGTAGCTCATCGCTGTTCTCCTCGCGCATGCCCTTCATCGGGCCGGTCGGGCGCTAGAGGGCCTCGCCACCCGTGTTGTTAGTGTACTCCCTCGATGGCCGTTTGCGCACGCGGATTCGACGCGCTGGCGGCGAGTGGCGGCTCGGCTGGCTTCGGCTGCGCGGCCTGCTGAATCGCCTGCGCCTCCTGGGCGATCTGCGCATCAGTCTTGCCAAAGCGACGTTTGCGGGCCGCGAAGGCGTCGAGCGCGGCGACGAAATCGTCGTGGTCGAAGTCGGGCCACAGGCGCGGCGAGGAATAGTATTCCGCGTAGGCCGCCTGCCAGATGAGGTAGTTGCTCAGGCGCATCTCGCCGCCCGTGCGAATGATGAGGTCGGGATCGGGCAGGTCGCGGGTGTAGAGGTGGCGGGAAAGCGCCTGCTCGTCAATCGCGTCCGGCGCCACACCCATCGAGATCAACTCGCGCACGGCATCGACAATCTCAGCGCGCCCGCCGTAATTGAAGCAGACGTTCAGCTCCAACTTCGTATTCTCGCGGGTCAGATCCATCATCCACTGAATGGCTTCCTGCACATCGGGCGCGAGGCCTTGCAGGCGCCCGATGTGGCGCAGGCGCACACCGTTGGCGTGCAGGCGATCCACATCGCTGCGAATCGTCTCCCACATCAGCCCCATCAGCGCGTCCACCTCATCCTGTGGTCGGCCCCAGTTCTCGGTGGAGAAGGCATAGACGCTCATCATCGGCACCTGGTAGTCATCGCAGAGTTGCACGACACGACGCAGCGCGTCGACTCCGGCGCGGTGGCCCACCGAGCGCGGCAGATGGCGCTCCGTCGCCCAGCGCCCGTTGCCATCCATGATAATGGCGATGTGGCGCGGCGTGGCGCGTCCTTCGACAATGCGCAGTTTCGCCAGTTCGGCGCGTCGCTCCTGTTCGGCGGCGCGAGCGCCACCATCAATGGCGCTAGAGATCGCCGCAAACAGGGTCTTGATTCGTCGCTTTGCCATGCTCTGCCCAGTGGTCCCCCAGTGTCTCCTCCGGCGGCAGGTGATCTGCCGCACGGAGTGATGGTGGCCAGTGGCGAACGCGCATCCCTCGGCGCCCGGTCGGCGCTCGGACGTGATCCATTCGATCCGTCAGACCGAGAGGATTTCCCGCTCCTTCGCCTGGCCCACGTTCTCTACCTCGGCGGTGTAGCGGTCAGTGAGTTTTTGCAGGCGATCAACACTGCGCTTGAGTTCGTCAGCGCTGATCTCCTTATTCTTCTCCTGCTCGCGCAGCGTGTCGTGCCCATCGCGCCGACAATTGCGCACCGCTATCTTTGCGTCATCAACTTTCTTATGCGCTACTTTTACTAAATCTTTACGCCGGTCTTCGGTCAGTGGTGGCAAGACCAGGCGGATCATCGTGCCATCATTGGTGGGATTCAACCCCAGATCACTCTTCTGAATGGCCTTCTCGATCTCACCCAGCGAGGACTTATCGAAGGGCTGGATCGTGAGCATGCGCGCGTCTGGCGCATGGATGGTGGCGATCTGCTGCACGGGTGTCGGCGTGCCGTAATACTCTACCATGAGCCGATCGAGCAACGTTGGGGTGGCTCGCCCGGTGCGGATCGTGTTCAACTCGCGCTGAAGCGCCTCGACAGCGGACTTCATGCGGTGTTCGACATCCGCGAATACGTCTGCCGCCATGATACCTTTCCCTTCCAACGATGTCTAGCGATCCTCACCATTGTAGTACGTCGTGAGGTTCAGTGTTCGCACTTGTGTGGCGCCTCCCGGCGTCGCGCATCACCGCGCGCTGGTTGTGGCGCGCTACGCCTTTGCCTCCGCCCAGATGGCTTCGGCTTTGTTGGGCAGATCATGCACCAGCGTGCCGCGTCGCTCGCCGCGCGCCACCGCCAGAATCTGCCCCGGCGTCTCCAGATCGAAGACGACGATGGGCAGATGGTTGTCGTTGCAGAGCGAGAGCGCCGCGCCATCCATGACGGCCAGCCCCATCGTCAGCGCCTTCATGTAGCTCACCTCGGCGAAGCGACGCGCCTTCGGATTGCGCATCGGGTCGTCGTCGTAGACGCCATCCACTTTGGTCGCCTTGAGCAGTACTTCGCAGTTCAGCTCCACCGCGCGCAGCGCCGCTGCCGTGTCGGTGGTGAAGAAGGGATTGCCGGTGCCAGCGGCCAGAATGACCACGCGCCCCTTCTCCAGATGCCGAATGGCGCGCCGCCGGATGAATGGCTCGGCGATGGACGGCATGTTGATACCCGTTTGCACGCGCGTCTCCATGCCAGCGCGCTCCAGCGCGTCTTGCAGCGCCAGGCTATTGATGACCGTTGCCAGCATGCCCATATAGTCGGCCTGCGCACGGTCCATGCCACTGGCAGCGGCGGTCTTGCCGCGCAGGATGTTGCCACCACCGATGACGATGGCGATCTGGACGCCGAGCGCATGGGCCTGTTTTAGCTCATCGGCGATGAATTCCAGCACGGCGGCGTCGATGCCGTAGCCCTGCTCGCCCATCAGCGCTTCTCCGCTGAGCTTGAGCAAAATGCGTTGGTAGACGGTTGTGTTGGTCATAAGCCTCCTCGGCAGCGGCCTTACGATCTCGCCCGCGTGGGTCGCCTCATACGCGCGCTGCTTCTGCGCTACGCGAAGGAGCCGCGTCGGCGCGGCGCGCAGGCCTCCGACGCGGCTCGTGGGATGGACTAGGCGCCCAGCGCGAAGCGAGCGAAGCGGCGAATCACGATATTCTCGCCAGTCTTGTGGATGACGTCATCCACCAACTTGCTGACGAGCACCTTGTCGTCCTTCACCCAGGGCTGCTCCAGCAGCACCTCGCTAGCGAGCTGCTTCTTGATCTTGCCCTCGACGATCTGGTCGCGTAGCTTCTCGGGCCGCTTCAGCACTTCGGGATCCTCCGCGAACTCCTTGCGCATCGCTTGCAGCGTCTCGGCGGGAACGTCGGCCATCGTCGCGTACTTCGGACTCGCTCCGGCGATTTGCAGCGCCAGCTCGCGGGCCAGTTCTTTGAACGCATCGCTACGCGCGACGAAGTCGGTGCTGCAGTTCAGCTCCAGCAGCACGCCCAGGTTGCCGCCGTGGTGGATGTACGATGTGACCAGCCCCTCGTGCGTCTCGCGGTCCTGGCTCTTGACCTTCTCGGCGCGCTTCTGGCCCTTGGCCTCGATCAGCTTGATGGCCTCGTCGAAGGTCTTGGCTTCGGTGAGGGCCGACTTGCAATCGGCGAACCCCGCCCCGGTCACTTCGCGCAGCTTGGCGACATCTTTGGCCGTATATTCCATGATCGTCTGTATCTCCTCTCGCTCGCCTGCTCGCGCGCCTCCGCGCCAGTCAGATTGAGCGCCTTCTCTCTCGTGCGCCGTGATGAATCCCAGCGCCTCTTATACTATCACGCGGCACGCCCGTTCGCGCGACGCCTGCTGTTGGCTGGCTGTCGGATGTGCGCGGGCGCGCAAAACGCGCGCCGCCACTGCTGGCGAAACGCGCGCTCTCACGCCCCGACGCGGGGCCGCTATGCGCAGCGAGCGCCGAGACGACTCGTGCGTCTCCACGCTCGCTGATCTGGTAGACCAGTCTGAATCAAAGCTTTGGCTAGGCTTCGGCGGGCGTCGGCGCGACGCTGGCGGGCGCGGCAGCCTCTTCGGCAGCAGCGGCGGGCGCGCTCGGCGTCTCGACGGGCGTCTCACTGACGGGCGTGGCGGCCTCGGTGGCAGCGGGCGCGGCGGCCTCGCCTGGCTCAGCGCCAAACTCTTCGAGCGCGATCGGCGCGGCGGTGGCGCGTGTAGCGCCTTCGGAGCGCTCGCGCTGCGACTCGTACTGATGGCGGCCAGCGAGCGCGGCGTCGGCCATCTTTTCGCAGAGCAGACGCACCGCGCGAATCGCGTCATCATTCGATGGGATGGGGTAATCCATCTCGTCGGGGTCGCAGTTGGTGTCGGCCAGCGCAATCACCGGAATCTCCAGGCGGCGAGCCTCCAGCACGGCGGTGTGCTCTTTGCGCGTGTCCACCACGAAGACTGCGGCAGGCAGGCGGCGCATATTGCGGATACCGCCGAGGGTGCTGTTGAGGCGTTCCAACTGTTCGTTGAGGCGCTGGGCCTCTTTCTTGGGCAGCCGATCGAACTCGCCGTTCTCGCGGCGCGCCTCCAGATCCTTCATGTAGCGGATGCGCAGCTGGATGGTCTGGAAGTTGGTCAGCATGCCACCGAGCCAGCGATGGTTCACGAAGAACTGCCCGCTGCGCTCTGCCTCGTCGCGAATCGACTCCTGCGCCTGCTTCTTGGTGCCGACGAACAGAATGTACTCGCCATTCGAGGTCAGGCTGGTGACGAAGCGCGTCGCCTCGTTGAGGCGCTGCACGGTCTGCTGCAAGTCGATGATGTGGATGCCGTTGTGCGCCCGGAAGATGAACGGACGCATCTTGGGGTTCCAGCGCCGGGTCTGGTGTCCGAAATGGACGCCTGCCTCCAGCAGCTCTTTCATAGTTG
>DATBTW010000447.1:0-1897 GCA_036559055.1 Ktedonobacterales bacterium | reverse complement strand
AGCGCCGCGCCCGGCGTGAGTTTGGGCAGAATCCCGACGATGCGAAGGTGCGCGACGCCAACACCGTGGAGCACTACAAAGCCTGATGGCGCCGTCTAGGCATGAGCCAGCGGCCGATGCATAGCCATGGCGATTCCTAGTCCGCGCAGGCGGACTTCGCGGCCCGCAGGACCTCCCAGGCGCGGTTTCAACCGCCCAGCCATCGGCGTGGCGCGGAGAAACCCGGAGATACGGCGACGCGGCCCAGCGAACCATCCGCTGGGCCGCGTCTGCTGTGTGGCTACTTCTTGGCCGCCTTGGGGGCCGCAGCCTTGTGGTGCTTGGCGTTGCGCACGGCCTCGTCAAGCTCCTTGCCGGCGCTGAACTTCACCTTCTTGCGCGCTGGCACGTTGATCTTCTCGCGGGTCTGCGGGTTCACGCGCACGCTCGGCGCGGTCTCCTTGACGGAGAACTTGCCGAAGCCGACCAGCGTCACGGCATCCTCAGCCTCCAGGGCCTCGCGGATGGTCTCGAGAACGGCGTTCACGAACACCGTGCTCTCCTTGACACTCTTGTTCGACTTGGTCGCCACGCGCTTGATCAGTTCCTGACGTCCGACTGGCATGTGGATGTCTCCTCTAACCGGTAGCTGGCGCTCCTGTGCGCCATCACCTCTGGCGCCGCTCGACTGACAATCGAGCATCGGCCCCACCGTGATGGGTGGCCTTGCTGGCGCCACTGAACTGTCCGATGGGCGGGAGTATAGCATCAGGCCGCGTCGGCGCCAAGCGCGCGGCCCATCTCACGCCACATCAAACCGCTATTATTGTGCATTGTCCTGGCGCGAAATGCAAGTCAGTCGTGAAAAATTCAGGGTTTGCGCTTGCTTTCCTCGCATGCGCGAGGGCGTTCAGCGTCAAAAACTGACAAATGAGAACAATAGTACCAAAGTCCTGTCAAGCCGCACTGGCTCACCATCGAGCCGACCAGGCGGCGCAGCAGAATGCGCAATTCTACGGAGAAATGGGACATTCTACGGCTCCATACTATCTCGCTTGCTGACGGTGGCCCGCGAGGCGTCGAGCGCGGCAGGCAGATAGTGGTAGACCGCGGCGACACGCTCCATCTGAACCTGACCGCGCAGGCGCAGATATTCCAGGTGGGCCAGCGTCTCCGCCAGGGCGAAGCGGCGATCATCCACCGTGCGCAGCCGCTCGCCAAACAGCGCGCTGGCGATGTCGTTGGCGGTCTGCCCGGCGGGCGCCGCCTCCACCAGCGCGCGGATGGCAGCGCTGCGCTCGATGTGATGCTCGCGCAGGGCGTCGGCGCGCTCGGCCAGCGCCGCGAATGGCAGCCCATGCCCCGGCGCGACGATGCGCGCGGGCAGGTCGCGCACGCGCTGGAGCGAAACGTAATAGTCGCCCAGCGGATCAGGGCGCGAATTGGGGAAAAGGCCGATATTCGGTGTGATGGCGGGCAGGATGTGATCGCCCGCGATGAAGAAGCCATCAGAGCGCAGCAGGCACATGTGATAGTCGGAGTGGCCGGGCGTCCAGATAACCTGATAGCTCCAGCGGCCCAGCGTCAGCGTGTCGCCGTCATGGAGCGTCTGCACCGCGCCGACGGGTGGCAGTGAGAACCCATGCGGGCGGGCGATGGCGCGGGTGGCCTCCTGTTGGCGCTGGCGATCCTGACTGTTCTGGTCATCGCTGCCAGCGACGGCCGTGACACGCGGATCGGCGGCGCTGGCGTCGAGGGTGAGGCCATGCTCGGCGAACATGCCGACGATTGCACGCAGCGCAGGGCCAGATAGCTCGCCCCAGACGCGATACATGCGCTCATCTTCCTGCGCCAGCATGTAGACCGGCGCGCCCGATGCCTCGCGCAGCAAACCCGACAGGCCGATGTGATCGGGATG
>DATBTW010000446.1:0-1610 GCA_036559055.1 Ktedonobacterales bacterium | reverse complement strand
CGGCGGCTTTGGCGCGCGAGGTGCGGCGCTATTGCCGCGAGCATGGCGTGCTGGTGGGCGTCGGCGGCAGCGAGGGCAACGTGGTACGCATCCAGCCGCCGCTGGTCATCTCGCAGGCTGATCTGGATGAAGCGCTCGACGTGATCGGCGCGGGCATCGAGAGCCTCAGCGCCGCCCACGCGGGGTAGCGCCAAGCTCTCGGCCTTAAAAGGCCGGAGCACGCGACGGCGGCTTGAAAGCCGCAGAGCGCCTGCCTGCGGCGGCGCAAGCGAGGGCATTCATGCCCTGTTCGCGCCGTGCGCCGGCCTTTCAAGGCCGCGACGCTCCGCTCGCAACACAAAAGGAGATACACCATCATGGCGACCGCCAGTGAGACGCGCGTCATCCAGAATCTGGTGGGCGGCGCGTGGGTAGACTCCCGCAGCGATCAGACGCTGCCGATTCCTAATCCCGCGACTGGCGAGACGCTGGCGCGGGCGCCGCTCTCCACGGCGGCGGAGGTTCGCGAGGCGGTGGCGCGAGCCAGCGAGGCGTGGCCCGCCTGGCGCGATACGCCCGTCATCGACCGCGCGCATGTCCTGTTCCGCATGCGCGATCTGCTGGATGCGCATGCGGATGAGTTAGCCGCCTCGGTGACGGCGGAGAATGGCAAGACGCTGAGTGAGGCGCGCGGCGAGGTGCGGCGCGGCATCGAAGTGGTCGAGTTCGCCTGTGGCATGCCCTCGCTGATGCAGGGCGCCGCGCTGAGCGATGTCAGCCGGGGCATCGATACGACCATGCTACGGGCGCCGCTGGGTGTGGTCGCGGGCATCACGCCGTTCAACTTCCCCGCCATGATCCCGCTGTGGATGGCTCCAATCGCGCTGGCGGCGGGCAATTGCTTCGTCCACAAGCCATCCGAGCGCACGCCGCTGACCTCGAATCGGCTCGCCGCGCTCTGGCTGGAAGCCGGGCTGCCCGCGGGCGTCCTCAGCATCGTTCACGGCGCAAAAGGGGTAGTGGATGCGCTGCTGACCGATCCGCAGATCGCGGCGGTGTCCTTCGTCGGCTCGCAGCCAGTGGCGGCCTATGTCTACGCCACGGCGGCGGCGCATGGCAAGCGCGTGCAGGCGCTGGCGGGCGCCAAGAACTTCGTGATCGTCGCGCCCGACGCCAACATGCCGCAGGCGGCGGAGATCGTGCTCTCCTCGGCGTTTGGCAATGCCGGCGAGCGCTGTCTGGCGAGCAGCGTGGTGGTGACGGTCGGCGACGCGGCGGAGCGGCTGCTGCCACTGCTGGTGGAGCGCGCCCGCACGCTGCGCGTGGGCGACGGCGCCGACTCCGCGACGGAGATGGGGCCGGTCATCCGCTCGGAGCATCGCGTGCGGGTGCGCGAGGCCATCGCGCGGGGTGTGGAGGAGGGCGCGCGGCTGGCGCTGGATGGCCGCGAGAGCGCGGGCGAGCAGCCGGACGACGCGGGCGGCTACTATCTGCGCCCGTCCATCTTCACCGAGGTCGCGCCAGAGATGAGCCTGGCGCGCGAGGAGATCTTCGGCCCGGTGCTCAGCGTGATGTCCGCGCCGACGCTGGACGACGCCATCGCGCTGGCCAATCGCTCGCGCTTTGGCAAC
>DATBTW010000445.1:0-15018 GCA_036559055.1 Ktedonobacterales bacterium | reverse complement strand
CTGAGCGGCGTTGGCGCCAGCGCCGCTCAGATTGGCGAGGCGGCCAGGGCGCTGCGCGCTGATCTGGAGAAGATTCCGCTGAGCGAAGGGCAGGAGCGCGAGGGTGTCAGTCTGGGTGGCCTGATCTCCAACCTGGGCGCTGGCGTGCAGCCAGAGCGCAAAGAGCCGGAGAAAGAACCTGACCACGAATAGCGTTCACGCGGCCCGATCTTCCGGGCCATCGACGCGCCCCTTCCGCCAGACAGGACTGGCGGAAGGGCATTTTGTGGGGATGTGGTACACTCGCCAGTGAATGACACGTCGCCTGTCCCGCTGTCACTCCTGCATGCGCGCCTGCCAACCGCGCAGCCTCATCCGTGACCGCGCCGGGCGTCTACCCCGAAGGTGGAGGGCATGGGAACCGACGACCGGGACTACGAATATCGCCCGCGCGGACAGTCCGAGCGGAGGCGCGAGCCCTATGTGGGTAGTGATGCGCCCGGTCGTTCCTCTCAGCGCGGGCGCTCGAATGACTACGATGACCCGCGCTCCGGCTCGCGCTCCGACCGCGGCGGCTATGACCGTCGCCCCCGCTCCGACCAGTCCGGCTCCGGGCGCCGTCCGCGCTCCGACTGGGATGACGATTCCGCCACACGCCGCGACCGCCGTGGCCCCGACCCCTACCCACGTGGTGGCGGCTCCGGACGCGGCCCACGCCCTCCGCGCGATGACTGGGAATCCTCCGCCCGTTCGCGTGGCGGCCCGCGTAGCCCCTCGCCTGCCGACTCTGGCGCGCGCAATCGTCGCGGGGGCGCAGCGGTAGCATCGCCGCGTGGTGGTGGTGGCATCTGGGGCGATCAACCCATGAATGGGTCGGGCGCCCGACGCGGCGCTATCGACCAGCGTGATCCTCGCGCGCGACGCGGCATGCCGCAGCCAGAGGAAGAGGAGACATCGGGCGCCGCCGCATTCGGCAAGGGGCTGATGGCGATTATCATGGCGCTGCTGATCGGCGCTGGCGCGGCGTATGGCTATTACGTCTACAGCACGCCCAAGCTGCCGGCTGGCATCGCACAGCCGCCTGCCGCGCCCACGACCGCGCCGACCGCCGCGCCGACTACATCGCCGACCGCCAAACCAACCTCTACCTCGACCGGCTTGCGATCCACGCCAGCGCTCCCAGGCGCCGCGCTTGCGGGCGCTCCGCGCGCATACAGCTTCGTCGTGGCGCCTGCCTTGCCCCGCGCCTGACGTCGGTCGCGACGCGCCGACGACGCGAGCGGCATCCCGCCGTTTTCTCTGGGCCTCGCGCCCGCTTGTTCGCATACGGCCGTGCGCACACGGCCAAAGGAAGTAACACGACCATGACAACACCAGACAGCGGCGCCTCAGCGATCGTCGCACGCTTGCGCGCCGACCTTGGCGACGCGGTCCGCCAGCGTGACCAGGTGCGGATGGACACGATTCGCATGGCGCTCGACGGCTTCACGCATGAGGAAGTCAACCGCAATCGCGCCGCACTCAGCGACCAGGATCGCTTCGCCATCCTCGACAAGCAGATCAAGCAGCGGATGGAGTCGGCGGACATCTTCCAGCAGGCGGGCCGCGCCGAGCTGGCCGCCAAAGAGACGCGCGAGGCGGAGATCCTCAAGAGCTACATGCCCGCCCGCCTGAGTGATGATGAGGTGCGCGAGGTGGTGGCGAAGCTCATCGCCGTGCACGGCAAGGAGTTCCGCGCCGTCATGCCGCTGGCCTCCAAGGCGACCAAGGGGCTTGCCGATGGCAAGCGCGTCTCAGAGATCGTCCGCGAGATGACCAGTTGAAGGCCGCGAGAGGGCGTGCGCCATGCCCTCGCCCGCCAGCAGACCGCACACGCTCGCCTGGATGATGCCCTGGCTCTGCCCCGCCCCATCGCCCGCCACGAAAAGCCCTGGCGCCGTCGTCTGGAGCAACCCATCGGTCGGGAAGCCCCAGAAGCGCTCCTCGGCGGGGCCATAGACCAGCGTGTCCTCAGAATCCATCCCAGGGGCGAGCTGATCGAGGCGCCGCAGGAAGTCGTCGAACGCGCTCCAATAGGCGTCACTGTAAGCGTCGTGCAGGGCGCCTGCCCGCGCCGTCGGATCGCTGGGGCGCACGCCATTCGCCGCCAGCGCCGCATCGCTGGTCGGCTGGCGGCGGCGCACATCGCCCAGTCGCTGCACAATCAGCCGGTCTGGCGAGCGCTCATTCACGCTGCGTGCGCAGTGCTCGCCGCCGCGCCAGGCGCCCTGTGCTCCCTTCACGCCCGGCTGCGCCAGAATCGCAACCGTCGTGGTCGGCCCGCGCCGCTCGCGCTGCATGACGGGGACGCCACTGGCCACCAGCGCGCCATAGCGTGTCACCGGCGCCACCAGCCCACCCGGACACGTCGCATACGTTTTGAGCAGCGCATCATCACGTGTCAGCCGCTGCAAGCGTGGATCGGGGTTCACATCGGTCAGCGGCGCGTAGACGCTGGCGGGCGTCTCCAGCCGCACGCCGAACGTCGAGGGCAGCGCGACTACCTCGGCGCTCAGCGACTCCGCTACGCCGCGCAGCCACTCTGCGCCATAGCGCCCCGGAGCCAGCAGTAGCGTCCGCGCCCGCAGCGAAGGCGGAATCGCGTCGCCAGCGCCAGGCATCGCGGGCGAGAGCGTCAGCCGGAATCCGCCGTCGTGACGCCGCGCCTCATCTACCCGCGCGCCAAACAGGAATCGCGCGCCAGCCGCCACCAGTCGTTCGCGCAGCGCCCCCAGCGCCACGAACTTATCCTCCTGACTGAGCCGCCGCGATGGATAGCTGGTGATGTAGTCCAGCCCGACGGCCCCGGCCTGCGCGATGGCGCGCTCCAGCGGCTCTGGCGGGCGCTGCTGCCATTCCGCCTGCGCCCCCAGCGTGTGCAGCAGATGATCCACCTCAGTGGCGCGCTGGACGAAAGCATCGCCGCTGAGCGCCGAGTGTAGCCGCGCGGGCGCCGAGACAGGCGGCGTCACGGGCAGCGCCGTCGCGCCGAAGTAGAGCCGCCCGCCGAGAAACAGTCCCGCGCCGCCATAACCGCCCATTGGCGAGACTGCTTGCGCGCTGCGCTGCTCTAGCGGCAGGCCCGCGTCCACCAAAAGCGCCGATGAACCTGGACGCTGCCGCATCAATTCATAGGTGGCGAGCAGCCCGGAGACACCCGCCCCGACGATGATCGCATCATATACGTCGCCCGTCGACGCCCCCTGCGCCATTGCATCGGTGGTCGGTGTCCGCATGTTCGTGGTCAATCGCTTTCATTCAATTTCCGCGCCGTGGCCGGGCCGCCTGCCCTCGCACACGCGAAGATCGTCATTGCTGGACGGCTGGCAGCGTGGGTGGCCCACGCCGGATGCGCTCACGCGCGTAGTCGAACGTGTCGTCTGGCGCCATACTCTCCTGCCACCACGTCGCTCCGGCGTCGCGAAACGCCGCCACCAGCGCTATCTCCGCCGCCTCATCCTGGCCCGGCGTGCCACCGTAGGCCAGCACGTCAAACGGCTTGCCCGCTGGCAGCAGCGGCCTGACGTATGCCAGCGCCTCGCGTAGCTGCTCTGGCGACATCTGATGGTCGTCCACCAGTGGGCAGAGGCCATCCCAGAGAGCGGCGCGGCGCAGGGGCTTCTTGTGCGGCCAGACTGCCGCGACCCAGATAGGGATGCGTGGCCGCTGCACGGGCGTCGGCTGGTAGCGCGCGCCGTGGATCTGATAGTGCGCCCCCTCGAAGCTGAATGACTCGCCGCTCCACAGCCCGGTGATGACCTCCAGCGCCTCATCCAGCATGGCGCCATGCAGCCTGTTATCGGGCGACTCACCATAGCAACTGTATTCCTGGCCAAAGTCGCTCCCGATGCCTACACCCAGGATCAACCGCCCGCCGGAGAGGTGATCCAGCGTAACGGCTTCGCGCGCCACCTTCCACGGGCGGCGACGCGGCAGCGGCGTCACCACCGTGCCGAGCGTGAGCGTGCTGGTTTGCATCGCCATCGCCGTCAGCGCAATCCACGGATCAGCGAAGGTGTTCTCAGCGCCCCAGTCCGCGCCGATGTGATCCCAGAGAAATACGCCGTCCCAGCCGTGCTCCTCTGCCTCGCGCGCCAGATCGGCCAGCGCCCTCGCGTCGCCAAACGCGCCAAAGTTGGGCATGTTGACGCCAAATCGCATGGTCATCCTCTTCTCTGCGTCACCGCTCGTCTCGTCCTGCCACTGCCGCGTACTTGCGCCTCAACGCGTCTCGTATTCGAGCGTGCGCAACTGCGTGATGTGCAGCGATTGCACGCTCTGTGGCGCAAGTTCCCACGGGCTGGAACGCCAGGCGTCCACTTCATTGTCGCCCGGCAACCACGGCGGCAGCTCCATCAGCAGACGATGCGAGAGCGCGAAGACATATGGCTCGTACAGCAGCCGCAGCTCGGTGAGCTTGGCGTCGGCGTCCGGCCCCTCGCGCAGCGGCGCGCCCGCCTCCAGCAGCAGCTCGCGCAGCCGCTCCACATCTGCGGCGGGCAGACGCGACTCGCAGCGCATATCTGGCTCCGTTCCGGACATCTGGCTCAGGTCCACCGCCGCGTGACGCGCCATCGCGAACGTCAGCCGCGCCTGCTGAGTAGGAATGCCATCCACGCCGACGATAATGAGGGCGCAGGCGTCGAGAATCGTCGTTAATCCGGCCAGCCACGATTGATGCTCGTGTTGCGAGCGAAAATAGCTCAGCGAGGGATACGAGAGCTGGCTCTCCATCAGCTCGGCGGCCCACTGCTCCCAGGCGACGAGTTGCCGTGTCAACGCCTCGACCCCGAAGTCGCGCATATGGCGGCGCAGCATCTCCACCGCGCTCGGCGGCGAACCAGCGCGAGCGTCGAGCAGCGAGATGGCGACCTCACGCCGCGAGAACGCCTGATAGAGCACTGGCAGATAGCCGATGACCAGCGCCAGCACACCAAAGCCCACGCCTGCCTCGATCACCGTCACCGCTCGGGCGGCGCCCGCATCGGGAACGACATCGCCCAACCCCAGCGTGAAGAAGGTCGTACCGCTGACATACAGATCGGTGACGAACCCGAAGTGGCCATAGGCGGAGATGAGATGCGAGCCGAGCGCCCATTGCATCGCCGCGAAGCCAACGATCAATCCGGTGGCCCAGACGAAGAGCAACACCAGCAAAGCCAGCGGCCCATACAGGCTGAGGAAGGTCTCGCGCCGGTCAGAGGTGTGAATCTTCCGGCCAATCGCCGCCCACGGCGCCCAGGTGACCTGATAGACCAGCCCCGTAATCCGGATATGCCGCATCACACGGCGAGGCAGCACGATGGTCTCGAAGATGTCCCACAGTGTCAACAGTATGAGCGCCACCGCGCCAATCATCGCCAGGGTTTGCATGCGCGCCTATTCTCCGCTCCCGCCATCGCGCGGGGCCAACTGGCGCGTCCACGCCACCAGCCCCTCGACGATCATTCGCACGCGCTGTCGCAGCGCCTCATCCATCAAGTGTCCTTCGGCGTCGAAGTGTTCTGGCGAGCGCATGATCATCAACTCTGGGCTGATCATGGCATAGCTCTGGGTAAACACAAAGACCTGACGCAGCGCGAGTTGTGCGCGGACTGTCCCGAACCTGCCGCCCGCGCCCATCATGGCGACGGGTTTGTGTCGCAACGGCGTCGTGTCCAGCGGGCGCGAGAGCCAATCGATCAGGTTCTTCTGTACGCCCGTCATCGAGTAATTGTACTCCGGAACGGCAAACAGCAGGGCGTCCGCCAGGCGGGCGCGCTGCTTTAGCGCCTGCACAGGCTCCGGGCCGCCATCGTGATTGAGGTCTTCATTGTAGAGCGGAATGCCCGTAATGTCGGCGATCTCGACCTCGACCCCATCAGGCGCCAGCTCGCGCGCCACACGCAGCAGCCCAGCATTATGCGAGCCTCTGCGCAGGCTGCCCGGCAGCCCAAGGATGCGCATGTTCGCCTCACTCACCGTCATGCACCTCAAATTCAATTGCGGCGACGGGATTCTGCCTCAGGCTGCCACAACGCTTCAGAACGTATAGTCTCGCGTAACGCTTGTCAAGTCAGAGGGCGTCAGCGCGCGCCTGAACAGCGTTTCGCGCCGCGTCACACTAAATCCTAGCGCTTGATACTCTGCCATCACGGCCGGGGCATCACCCCACGACTCGACCCTGATCTCTGCGGGGCCTTGCGCCGCCAGCCAGGCGATAGCGTGCAACAGGAGTGGACGATACAATCCGTCGCCGCGCGCCTCTGCGATCACCCCTGGCGCATCCACGACGCCCACTGCCCGCGCATCGCGCTCCTGCTGCGATGCGCGCACGGTACCGATCAAATCACCCTGGCCGGAGTAGAGGAAGAAGATGCCGCGCGTATCCATCTCCGGCAGCCAGCGCGACCACTCATCCGCTGTCGTCACGTTGTGGCCCCACAGGCCCGCATAGCAGCGATTCGACGCCTCCACCAGCGTCGCGATGTCGCCCGCGTCGCGCCACGCGCGAATCGTCACACCCGCAGGCCAGATGGGCGCTGGAAACGCTCGTCCGCCGTCAGCCGCCAGCGCGGTGAAGGCGCCCACAGACGCGAAGCCGCGCCGCTGCGCCCATGCCGCGACAGGCACATCGAGATCATTCACGTAGAGCGCGGCGTCAGTCGCGCCTAGCGCCACCGCGTCCATCAGCGCCAGCCGCAGCAGCGCCGAGCCGATACCGTTCCCGCGCGCCGCCGGATGCGTGACGCCCAGCAGGTCTGCGCGTGGCGTAGTGGGCGATTTGTAGACCGAGCTGTAGCCTAGCAGCCGCTCTGGCGCGGCGCGATCAGCCACGACCCAGCGATCGCGCTCAGGGCTGTGACCAGGCCAGGTCAACTGCGCCTCAAGCGCCTCCCGACTCACCTCATCCGCGTACCGCGCCGTCTCCGGCGCCGCATTGAAGAGCGTTACGAGCGCAGCCAGATCGCCTGGCGCGAATCGCCGCGTCACATAGCGACGGTCATCGAGCGTGTAGGTATCGGTCATGATTGCTCATCCCCCTCGGAGCGCCGAACGAGCGCGGTGGCGTATTCGAATGCGTTGGCGTACTTGCAGTTGGTATGACGCATGCGACAAGCCCGCGGTTGACGTTACGCGCGAACCCACGTGTCGCAGCGTCGGAGCTAAAGGAATGCTCAGAGGAGAGAAGGATACAGAACATGTGGGATATCCTGGCCTGGATTGTCGTCGGCGGCCTCGCGGGTGTGGCGGCGGCCCGCCTGTTGCAGGAGAACCATATCGGCGTCACCCTGAATATCCTGATCGGCGTGATCGGCGCCAGCACGGGCGGCGCTCTCCTGACCTTGCTACAACCCGCTTCGTTCGTGCTGAGCGGCCTGAACGTCCTCAGCCTGATCGTCGCCGTTTCTGGCGCTATCCTACTGCTCTCCATCATGCGCGGGCTGATGGCGCCGCGTCGCAGCCCCGCGCAGTGAACGTGCGCCTTGGCGCCTCCCAGGAATGACACTAGGAAGGAGCCTGCGTGTGATCACAGCGTTGAGCGCGTGGCTCTTGATTGGCATATGCGTTGGCTGGGTCGGCAACCGTCAGGCGCACGGCGATGGGCTTGGCCTGCTGCTCTACCTCATCATTGGCGTCATCGGCGCCTTTGTGGGCGCTGTCGGCCTGTCCTTTGTGACGACCGATCAGAATACACTGTACGCGCTGACGGGTTCCGGCGCGCTGGCCGCCCTTGGAACCGCGATCTTCTTCGTGCTGGTCGCGCGGCTCGTGACGGCCCGTCACGGCGACTATTCTACCCGCCACTGAGCGCGCCAGCGCCACCTCACCATCTCCTCACCATCTCCCCAGCGCCCGCGACCACGCTGGATGGTATAATCAATTGGAGCGCCCGGCGCGTAAGCGACCGCGTGGGCGAGAGCAGGTTTTCGTCACTGCGCCGACGTTGAGAACGTCTTCACGTGCGCCCATCATCGCCCCAAGAGAGATACAACCGCCATGAGCTTTTTTAATCGCGTGTTTGGTGACCCCAACGAGCGCGAACTCAAGCGCATTCGCCCGCTCGTCGATCACGTCAATAAGCTCGCCGATGAAATGAAGGCGCTGGACGATGGCGAGCTGAAGGGCATCACCGCCGAGCTGAAGCAGGAGTTGGAGAACGGCGCATCGCTCGACGATGTGTTGCCCGAAGCGTTCGCCGTGGTGCGCGAGGCCAGCTCCCGCGTGCTGGGTCAGCGCCACTACGATGAGCAGATCATCGGCGGCGTCGTCCTGCACGAGGGCAAGATCGCTGAGATGCGCACCGGCGAGGGCAAGACCCTGGTCGCCACGCTGCCATCCTACCTGAATGCCCTCACGGGCAAAGGCGTCCACGTCGTCACAGTCAACGATTACCTGGCCAGGCGCGACCGCGACTGGATGGGCCGTATCCACGAGTCGCTCGGCCTGACCGTCGGCGTCATCCTCAACTCACAGACGCCGCAGGGTCCGGAGCGCCTGGCCGCCTACCAAGCCGACATCACCTATGGCACCAATAGCGAATTCGGCTTTGATTACCTGCGCGATCACATGGTGCCTGATCTCTCCTTCGTTTCACAGCGCGATCTGCACTACGCCATCGTCGATGAGGTCGATAACATACTGATCGACGAGGCGCGTACCCCGCTCATCATCTCCGGCCAGGGCGAGGAGTCCGCTGAGCTGTATAACAAGTTCGCGCGGCTCGCTCCACGCCTGAAAGAGGAAGACGACTACGTCATCGACCTCAAAGGGCGCACGGTCGCCATCACCGACCACGGCATCGACACGATGGAGCGGCTGCTCGGCGTCGCCAATATCTACGAGGACATGGAGCTGACGCGCCAACTGGAGAACGCGCTCAAGGCGCACGCGCTTTTCAAGCGGGATAAAGACTACATCGTGCGCGATGGCGAGGTGTTGATCGTCGATGACTTCACCGGGCGTGTGCTGTCGGGGCGGCGCTACAGCGAAGGCCTGCACCAGGCGCTCGAAGCGAAAGAGCATGTCGCCATCCAGCGCGAAAATCACACGATGGCGACCATCACCTACCAGAACTATTTCCGCCTGTACGAGAAACTGTCCGGCATGACTGGCACGGCCATCACTGAGGCCGAAGAGTTCAACAAGATCTACAAGCTCGACGTCATCGTCATCCCCACGCACCGCCCGATAGCGCGCGCCGATCAGTCCGATCTGATCTTCTCCAGCGAGCAGGGCAAGTTCCGCGCGGTGGCCGAAGAGATTCGCGAGCGCCACGAAGCGGGGCAGCCCGTGCTGGTCGGCACCACCTCCGTCGAGAACTCTGAGATGCTCGCCGAGATGCTCGCCGAAGAAGGGCTGAAGCATTCCGTGCTGAACGCCAAGCAGCACGAGCGTGAGGCGCACATCGTGGCGCAGGCCGGGCGCAGCGGCGCCATCACCATCGCCACCAACATGGCGGGCCGCGGCACCGACATCAAGCTGGGCGGCAATCCGGAAGAAGAGGTGGACGCCATCCTGCAGGAGCGTGGCATTGACCCGGAGTTCGCCACCGACGAGGATCGCGCCGAGGCGCTGGAAGAGGCGACCCGCCGCTGCGACGAAGATCGCGACAAGGTCATCGCAGCCGGCGGACTCTACATCATTGGCACCGAGCGGCACGAGTCGCGTCGCATCGACAATCAGTTGCGTGGCCGCTCCGGACGCCAGGGCGACCCCGGCGAATCGCGCTTCTTCGTCTCGCTGCAAGATGAGCTGATGCGCCGCTTCAACGCCGACCGCGTTGCGGGCATCATGACGCGCATTGGCATGGATGATGAGACGCCCATCGAGAGCCGCGCCGTCACCGGCATGATCGAGCAGGCGCAGACCAAAGTCGAGGCGCACAACTTCGACATCCGCAAAAACGTGGTGGAGTATGACGACGTCATCGCCGCCCAGCGCGCCGTGGTCTACGCCGACCGCCGCGCGATTCTCGAACGCGAGAATATGCATGACCGCATCCTCGACATGATCGACCACGAGGCGCGTCGCCGTGTGGAGGAACACACGCAGGCCAACATGCCCGAAAACTGGGATCTGGAAAGCCTCGACAAGATACTGGAGCCTTGGGGCGTGGCCATCCCCGCCGACGCGCTGCCAGACGACATCAATCGCCTGCGCCGCCAGGCGCTCTCCGACGCCGTCGCGGACGCCGCCATGGCAAAGTACGAGGCGAAGGAGCAGGAAGTCATCAAGGCGGCGAATGACCACAACGCGGTCGAGCCGGGCGAGGTCTACATGCGCCAGTTCGAGCGTAGCGTGCTGCTGACGGTGATTGACAGCATGTGGCGTGACCACATCGACCGCCTCGATATCATGCGGCAGGGCATCGGGCTACGTGGCATGGCCCAGCGCGACCCGCTCGTCGAGTTCAAGCGTGAGGGTTACGAGGCCTTCGACAAATTCAAGGTCGATGTGGAGCGCACCGTGGCGGAGTATGCCCTGCGCGCGCCCGTGCAGATCACGCTGCCACCACCGCCACAGCAGGCGTTGCCGCGCGGCATGCAGACCAACGTGGATGAGATCGAGAACGCCAGCGCCTATCGCGATCCCGGTGTGGAAGCGGGCGTGCAGCCGCGCGGGAACGTCTCTTCCGCCATCGCGCAGGCAGTCGCCGGGGCGTCAGCGCCCAATCGCGTCATCCCCGGCATGCAGCCCACTACTACCACCGGTGGCGGCTCGAATGGCGCAGCGGGAAACGGCGCGAAGGCGTCGCAGGGCGCTCCGAAACAGAATGGCGCGCGCGGCGGTGGCGGCGGGAACAGCCAGCACAAGGGCCAGCGGCCTCAGCAGAGCGGCCCGAACCGTTCTATGCCGCGTAGCCCCGTCGCGACGGCGAGCGTCGGAGCCGCGTCGAGCGGCGGCGCCCAGAAGATCGGGCGCAATGACCCGTGCTACTGCGGCAGTGGCAAGAAATACAAGATGTGTCACGGTCGCTAGGCGGTAACAGTTGATGGAAGCGCGCCGCCGCATGATGACCGCCGACGACATTCTGAGCGCATCGTCGCATCGCCCCTGGCCCACCCCGGACAAGCCATGGGCGATGCGGCAGGTCTGGAGTGATCTGCTCTTTGCCCACTGGCCCACCAACCCGGCTGGCCTGGCGGCGCTGTTGCCGCGCGGCCTCACGCTGGATACCTGGGAGGGTGAGGCGTGGGTCGCGGTGGCGCCGTTCCGCATGCCCTACCTCAGCATCCGCAGGCTGCCAGACGTTCCGCCTTTCATGCGGCTGCTTGAAACCAATGTGCGCACGTATGTGACGGCGGGTGGCAAGCCCGGCGTCTACTTCTTCAGCCTGGACGCCGACAATCCCGTCACCGTGGAGGTGGCGCGGCGCTGGTACTCGCTGCCCTATCTGAATGCGCGCTTCGACTGTGACTTTTCCGCTGATGCCATCCGCTATCACGTCACACGGGTTGACCAGCGCGCCGCGCCTGGCGCCTTCGACGCGACCTATCGCCCCACCAGCGCACTACGTCCGCCCACGCCCGGCTCACTGGAGGACTGGCTCACCGCCCGCTATGCCCTCTACACCTGCACCCGTCGCGGTCGCCTGATGCGCGGCGACATCACCCACGCGCCGTGGAATCTGGCGCCCGCCGAGGCTGAGATTCGCCTGAATACGCTTGCGCAGTCGCACGGCGTCACGTTGGCCGACACGGCGCCGTTGCTGCACTACGCCGAGCGGCTGGATGTGCTGGCCTGGTCAATCACGCCCATCAGCTAGTGGGCTGGGGCCGCCGATGGGATGCAGACTATCCGGAAGCCAATCGCCGGGTTGTAGCCATTCGGCGCGTAAGAGCGGCGAGTGACACCTGTCACCTCGGCTGATCCGCTGAACCACGACCCGCCACGCAGAGGGGCGATGTCGGCAGGGCCCGCGTCTGTGCGCGTCTCGCCAGAGCCATCGCCCGCGAGGTTGCTCGTCCACTCCCACACATTGCCCGCCATATCCAGCGCGCCGCACGGGCTGGCCCCCTCAGGATACGATCCCACCGCCGTCGTCAGCCCAATGGCCTCCGCGCAGTTGCAGTACGCCGCATCGAAGGCATCGCCCCAGGGAAAGGTGAGCGCCCGCTGCGCGGTGGCGTCCCAGCGCGCCGCCGACTCCCACTCCGCCTCAGTGGGCAGGCGCCAGTGGTCGCCCGTCAGACTGGCTAGCCACGCCGCATAGGCCAGCGTGTCGTACCAGCTCACGCAGACGACCGGATGATCGGGGCGGGTGAGTTGCGTGCGCCAGTCGAGCCGCTTCTCGCCATCCTGCCAGCCTTTCGGCTCGCGACCCACCGCCCGCACGAAGCAGGCGTACTCCGCCACCGTCACTGGATGACGCGCGATCTGATAGGCGGCCAGCGTCACCCTGCGGTGCAGCGTCTCAGGCTCCTCGCCCTCCTTGTCTGGCGGCTTCACAAAACTCACCAGCCGCGAACCCGCCGCGACCTCGCACAGCGGCGGCAATATCGCCTCCACCGCGCCAAAGGGGCGCATCACATAGCCCAAAGCCGCCAGCCGCTCGGGCAGTCGCGCCGCTACTCCGCGCTGCGGCGAGAGCGGATCATCGCGCTGCGCGGAGCTGGAGAGATTGCGCGCCAGCAGCGCGCCGAAGCGCTCGGCGACCTCCTCGCGCTCTTTGGCTGAGGACGCCGCCGCGAACGCCTGCGCCTCGCGCGTCAGCTCCCGCCGCAGCGCCTGCGCCTCGGCCCGCACATGCGCCGCGCTGTCGGCGCTCAGTTGCGTCACCGCCGACCGCGCCAACTGCTCCATCTCCGAGCGCGCGTCGGAGCTACGCCCCGCCAGTGTCAGCGCGATCACCCGCCGCGCATGCCAGTCGGCCTGGTCAGGCGCCAGCCGTAACGCCTCGTCGCAGCGGCTCAACTCATCCAGCGGGCGTCCCGCCAATCGCAGGGTGTAGGCATCGTCGGCCAGCAATTGCAGCCGCAGCCCGCTATCGCTCGCCAGCGCCAGCGCATCATCCAGCAGCGCATGCGCCATCTCAGGCTCATCCGACGCCACCGCCGCGCGCGCCGCCCCGCGCAGCGCATCCAGATCGAAGGGATCGAGGGCCAGCGCCGTATCCAGCGCCGCGCGCCCGCGCTGGATGGCGCCTTCCTCCAGCAGCGCCACGCCCAGCATGCGCTGTACTGGCGCGGTCACGCGGTCGGCGGCGCGGCGGATCAGCAGCTCGGCCTTGCGCGCCACGTCTGGCCAGTCTCGTCGCTGGTATGCCGCCTCAATCTGCGACGCAAGCTGCGCGATGACCTCGGCCCCCGCGTGAACGACCGGAGATGGCGTCGGCGTCGGCTCGACCTTCGGGCGGCCAGGCTGCGCGGCATCCCGCACACCCAGCGCCGCCAGCGTCTCTGCCAGCGCCGCCGCATACGGGCGCGGCTCCAGAAACGAGACGATGTGGCGCGTGCGCAGATCAGCGCGCGGTTCGCAGGCGTGGTACAGCACCGGAATGATAGTCTTGCCCGCAGGCGTATTCTTCAGGTTCCAGGCCAGATCGATCTCATCGTTGACCCAGCGCGACTCCATCGCATCGGGCGAGAGCACCACGACGAAGATGGGGCGAGCGGCGATCTCCTGCACGATCTTGCGCCACCAGGCATCGCCGCCATGCAGCCCGCCGGAGACGTCGTACCAGACCGATTGCTCATCGCCCAGCGCGCGGCGCAGGTCCTCGGCCAGCCGCACGCCGAAGTCGTTATCCGCATGACTGTGACTGATGAAGACACGCGCTGGACGCTCGCTTGCCATGCTGCCGCTCATCTCCTCTGCTCCACGCCATCTCGGCCACCGCTGAAGCCTGCCAGCCGCGCCGACAGTGTAGCACGCCGCCCGCTCTGTCTCAACTCATCCTTACCTCATCCTCAACTCGCCCTCAACCCGCTGGCTCGCGCGGCATCAGCCACGGGGCGAGAATGGCCAGCGCGATCAGCGTCGCGCCCAGCCCCAGTCCGACCACGCTCAGCCCGGCGTCACCCGCGCGTCCCACCACGGCATTCGCCAATGCGCCCGCCAGCGTCCCCAGGAACGAGAGCGATGAGAGGGTCGTGGCGCGCGCACCATCGGCGATGCGCTCGTTCAGCGCCTCGCTCAGCAGCGGCTCGCGCCAGGCCGAGCCGCCCACCACCAGCGCGAGCAGCGCCACCACCAGCCACGACCACTGCGCGCCCGCCAGCCCCAGATAAGCGATTCCCGGCGCCAGCAGCGAGATGGCGAAGCACAGCCGCCGACTCAGCCAGCGGCGCGCCAGCGGCAGCAGCAGCGGCACGATGATCCCGCAGATCACCGCCAGCGCCGTCAGGGGGCCGTACCAGCGCGCCGTCACGCCTGCGCGCCCCAGCAGCGGCTGATTGTACCAGAAGATGGCGTTGACACAGACCCACGAGCCGCTCTGTACCAGGCTCAACCCCACCAGCGCTGGTTCGGTGCATATCAGCCGCCACGCCGTGGCCAGCGGATGCGGCGGCGTCACACGCGCCTCGGCGGATGGCGCAGCGGGCAGCGGCGGCAGCGGGCGCAGCAGCCAGATCACGCCGACGGCCAGCGCGGCAGGGAAGAATGTGGCGACGACCGCGATGGTGGGGTCCTGTGCGGCAAAGAGCGATCCCGTCACCAGCCCGATGAAGAAGCCGACGCTGGAGCAGGCGCCCAGCAGCGCGAACGCGCTGGAGCTGCGCAGCGGCTGGCCCTCCTTCTGCTCACCTGAGAGGCTGCGCAGCAGCACGGCGTCCTCGCAGCCGGAATCGCAGGCCACGCCCGCGCCAAACAGCACCGAGCCGATCGAGAAGACCAGAAATCCGTGCGCCAGCAACGTCACTACTACGCTGCCGACATTCAGCAGGCGGCTGACGATCAGCAGGTTGCGGTAGCCGAGGCGGTCGGCAAAGACGCCCGTGGGGATGTCCAGCAGCCAGATACTCAGCGACAGCACCGACTCCAGCAGGAAGATCTCGGTGAAGTTCAAGCCGCGGC
>DATBTW010000444.1:0-4534 GCA_036559055.1 Ktedonobacterales bacterium | reverse complement strand
TCAGCGCGGCGGGTTAGTGGTCGCTGAGCAGATCGTCGCGCTGCTCGCCAAGGTCATCGATCCGGTCGTCAGTGCCCTCTTGCACGCGCCCGACGAGGTTTTCGGCGTTGCCTTGCACTTGCTTCGTCTTGCCCTCGCGCTCCAGGTCATGCTTTCCGGTCAGCTTGCCCAGGCCCTCCTGAAGTTTGCCAGCGGCATTGCGCATGGAACCTTTGGCCTGATGCGAGCGCCCCTCGTCGCCGAGGTCGCCGCGCGTATCGTCGTCGCGGTCCATCTCGCGGTCACGGTTGGTGTCGAAGTCGTCCTGCATGGAGATTCTCTCCTCTTCCATGATGTCATCGCGCGGCGTCCTGGCCAGCGTCAGCGCCTCCGTTGCGCTACGCGATTTCGTCGCGCTTCTCCGCGCGACACAGAGGGATGCGATGCGCAACTTGCGCGCCACTCTGCGGGAAGCTCTCCCCCAGCCCTCTCCCAGAGGGCGAGGGAGCAGGAGGATTGCGATAGGCAGCGCACAGTTCCTCCCCGCTCCCGCCTGGGCGGGGAGGAGCTGGAGGAGGAGGCGCGCTAGCCCTGCGAGCGGACGGCGGCCAGTTCTTGCAGGCGCACGCGGGCGAGCTGGTTGCTGGGGTCCACCTTGGCCAGATTGCGGTAGACGCGCGCAGCCTGCTCGTATTCGGCGACGGAGTAGTACGTCTGGCCGAGCAGGTCGTAGGCATCGAAGTTCATCTTGTCCATCGCGATGAGCTGCTGGAGCGCGGCCACCGCCTCGCGCGACTGGCGGCTGGCGAAGTAGTAGCGCGCGATGACGGTTTGCTGCTCGGCCGCCTCGGCGTTGCGCCCGATCTCCAGGCAATACTGCACGAACTGGTGACGCAGCGACATATCATCGGCGGCATAGAGGATGGCCTGGCGCAACAGATTGAGTGCTTCTTCGTGCGCGCTGGATGTCCACGCGATCTCGGCCAATCGCTGATAGACTTGCGCCGCCTCGGGCAGCGCGCCGCGTCGCATGTAGATGTCGGCTAGCGCGCGTAGCTCGCCAGCGCCATCTTCGAGCTGGCCGCGCGTGATCTGGATGTCGGCCAACTCACTGCGCACGGCGGGGTCTTCGGGCGCCAGGCGCTCCATCTCGCGCAGCACCAGCACGGCGTTCTCCACCTGGCGGTTGGCGCGGAACTGTTTGGCGAGTTGGGCGTATTCCTGCATCTGGCCAGCGGCGTCGGGGCGACGCGCCGAGACTTCGGCGATCAGCGTGTAGACCTCGTCGTTGCGGGCGCGATTCTGGCTGACCGAGTTGAGCGTCGCCTGCATCTGCGCCACCTGGCCCGACCGCTGATACGCCTGCGCCAGCAGTGTCGAAATCTCGATCTCCGGCGAGAGACGCTCCTCGTTGTCGGCGCGGGGGCGCGCCGACCAGACGGCAGGCTCTGGCGGATTGCGGCGCACCAGTCCGGCGGCGTCCTCCAGCTCGCGCACAGCGCTGGCGGCATTGAGCTGATTGTCGGAGAGCAGGTAGGCCTGACCCAGCGCATAGCGCGAGAGCGCCTCGAAGCCGGGCGACGCGGTGATCTGCTGGAGGGCCGTCAGCGCCTCCTGCTGGCGACCTGCCGCCAGATGAACCTCGCCCAGCGCGTAGCGCAGATTGGCGCTACCAGGCGATTTGTCGAGCGCCTGCACGTATTCGCGCACGATGTCGTCGTAGCTGCGGAAGGTCTCGGAGCGCAGCGCGCGCAGCAGACGGCCCAGCGTCTCCAGTTCGGCCACGCGCCCAGAGCCGGCGCCCGGCGCGCTCATTCCCGGTGTGACCCCCACGCCGCTTGCCAGCGCGATCTGCCAGCGGGCCAGCGCCAGCACATTGCCGGGGTCTACTTGCAGCACGCGCTGATATTCCGCCACCGACTGCGCCGCCTTGCCCGCGCGCATCAGGGCGTTGGCATAGTTCAGGCGCACCTGCACGCTACCGGGCCACGCCACCAGCGCCTGCTCATATTCCTGCACGGCGCGGTCCGCGTAGCCCGCGCGCAGGTAGGCCTCCGCTGCCGCCATGCGCTCGGTCAGCGCCTCATCGGAGCGCCCCTCCTGCGACAGCAGCTCGATCAGCTTGATGCGGAAGGGCAGGTTGTTCGGTTCGAGCTGCAGGATGCGGCGATAGGTGGCAATAGCGGAGTCGATGCGCCCGCTCATCAGGTATTGCTCGGCCAGGATGACGTACTTCGGCGCCGCTTGCTCGATCTTGCCCTGACGCACATAGATTTCGGCCAGCAGCACATGGATGTCCAGATACTGCGGCGCGATCTCCATCACTCGCATGCACTGCTCGATGGCGGCGGTCAGCAGTCCATGTCCGATGTAGTTCTCGATCTCGCGCACGGCCTGCGCCACCAGCGCGCGCTGCTGTGGCGGCAGGAACTCCAGGCTGGCGCGCAGCCCCGCCTGTGGCCCGGCCAGTCCCTCGATGATGCGGCTGAGCGGGTCGGCGCCATCGGCCACGCCAGCGTCGTTGAGCGAGTTGATGGAGTCGCCACCGAAGAGCGGCCCGCGCGCGATGCCACCAGGAGGCGGCGCGCCAAACATGCCACCCATGCCGCCGCCAAACGGCCCCTCGGTGGGCGCATTGGCGAAGCCCGCCGGGTCATTCAGCGGATTGACGCCCTGCGCGCCGGCGAAGGGGTCAGCGGGCGCGCCGAGGTCTTGCGGGGCTACGCCGGGGCGAGAAGCGTTGAGCAGGTTGGCGGCTGCTGCGGGCGCGCCGGTGCCACGCCCATTCGGGCGATGCGGGATGTTCTCGCTGATATTGCGCGACGAGCTGGCGTCGCGTTTGCGGCGTGGCGCAGGGGGATTAGTTCCCAGCGTCTCGCGCATCATCTGCTCGACCTCGTTCACCTGCTCTTGCCAGCCCTGGCTGCGCAGATAGCCCAGCAGCGCGGAGAAGATCGTCTCGGCGCCCTCGTTGTCGCGCATGTCGCGGTGGGCCTCGGCGGCCTCCTGGCAGAGTTGCAAGAGTTGGTCGCACTCATCCTGCGCCAGCACATCCAGATTGACGCGGTCTACCGCCTCGTCGAAATAGCGGGCGGCGTCTTCCACCTGGCCGAGCGCGCGGGCGCATTGGCCGAGCGCGTAGTAGCAGGAGAGCGCATATTCGGGGTCTTCCAGCAGCAACTCGAACTGACTGGCGGCGTCTTGCCAGCGATCAGCCTCCTGGCAGAGCCAGCCGAGGAAGTAGTGGACATCGGGGCGATCAACGCCGCTCTCCAGCAGCTCTTCGCAGATGGCCACCGCCTCGCCGACGCGCCCCTCCTGCTGGAGCTGCTGGGCTTCTTTGAGGGCTGAGGTAATCTGCGAGCTGCTCATGCGGGTGCGTGAGCCGCGCCGGTCGTTATCGGGTGATGAACCGCTGCGCCCGGAGCCATACGTGCCTCTGGGCGCTCCCCAATCCCCGCTGGAACCGTTTCTGCCCATGCTATCGCTCGCTCTCCACCACTGGCCACCAGCGCCAGTCCCTATGCGTCGTGGCGCGCCACATCCCATCATTGGCTGCATCACTGGATTGAGCATACGCCAGTTGCTCGCGCGCGCCAAATAGAGCAGGAAGATTGGGCGACCGTGGCGCGGCGAAAGTCCTGGCGAAAGTCCTGGCAATGGTCCTGGCGTCGCGGCGTGCGAGCGGCTCGCGGCTGCGGCTGGCCGCCAGCGTAACATGCGGCCCTGTCTGGTTTGGCGCGGCTTCGCGTGGCTTGACACCCCCGAACCGGTGTGCTAGACTTTCGGCGTACCAGGGCGATTAGCTCAGTTGGTTAGAGCGCCACGTTGACATCGTGGAGGTCACAGATTCGAGTTCTGTATCGCCCACCCCACACCCCCTCGCGCTCCCTGGAGCGCCGCCCCCAAAACGCCGCCAGTGTGACAACCTGTCGCTGGCGGCGTTCGTATTGTTGAGGATCGTTGAGGCGCGCGTTGCGATGCGCGCCGATGGCGCTCGTGTCCCCGATGGGCGACCGCCGATCCGCGCCTGAGCCGCTCACAGTGAGAGAGCGGCGCGACGCCTCCACTGTAAGGTTATCCGCCCTATGATCGTCGCCGTCGCTGGCCGCCGGATCGATGCGCCCGGCGCGCAGCCGCCGCGCTTTCCCCTCGCGCGCCGCACACAGACCAGCCACACCATCGGCAAGGCCCTGGAGCGGCTCCAGGCGACCGTGGTGGTCAGCTCCGCCGCGTGCGGAGCTGATCTGCTCACCCTCCAGGCGGCCCGCGCGCGTGGTCTGCGCCGACGCATCATCCTGCCCTATCGCGCGGAGTGGTTTCTGGTCGATTCGGTGACTGATCGCCCCGGCCGCTGGAAATCGCTCTTCTGGTCGCTGATCGAGGAGGCGCGCGCCTGCGATGATCTGGTCACGCTTGACTTCCCACGCGGCTCCGACGACGCCTTTCGCTCCGCCAATGAGATGATCGTCAGCGAGACGCAGCGGCTGGCGCGGGAAGCCGCGCGCCGCAAACCCGCCGTCGCGCTGGGCGGGCTGATCGTCTGGGAGGGCGC
>DATBTW010000443.1:0-29575 GCA_036559055.1 Ktedonobacterales bacterium | reverse complement strand
TTGCGCCAGTCTGCGCGGTCGGGATGCTTCAGATCCCAGAGCGGGCGGGCGCTGCGCACGACGGGAAGCTCGACGAAGTTCTCTGGCGGAGGCGGGGAGGTCGTTAGCCATTCCAGCGTGTAGGCGTCCCACGGATCGGTGGTGGTTGTGGCGGGCTGGCGAATCGTCACGAACCAGTTGGCGACGAAGACGATCACGCCCGCCGCGATGATGAGCGAGCCGACCGACGACGCCATGTTGAGCTGGCTCCAGCCGACGCCCGGCGGATAGGTGTAGACGCGGCGCGGCATGCCCAGCAGCCCCAGAATATGCATCGGGAAGAAGGTCAGATTGGTTCCGATGACGAAGAGCCAGAAGTGCAGCTTGCCGAGGCGTTCATCCAGCAGGCGACCCGAGAGCTTGGGGAACCAGTAATAGATGCCTGCGAAGAGCGCGAACGTGGCGCCCGCCATCAGCACGTAGTGCAGGTGCGCCACGATGAAATCGCTGTCCGTCACCTGATAATCCACCGGCACGACCGCGACCGCCACGCCGCTCAGCCCGCCGATCACGAATTGCGCCAGGAAAGCCAGCGCGAACAGCATGGGCGTGGTGAAGCGCAGCCTGCCGCGCCAGATTGTGGCCAGCCAGTTGAACACCTTGATGCCAGTGGGGACGGCGATGATGGCGGAGGTCGAGGCGAAGAACGCCTGCGCCAGCGGCGGCAGCCCCACCGCGAACATGTGGTGCGCCCAGACGGTGAAGCTGAGGAAGCCAATCGCCACGCCTGACCACGCCACGAACGTGTAGCCGAAGAGCGGCTTGCCGGAGAAGACCGGCAGAATCTCCGAGATCATGCCGAAGCCCGGCAGGATGACGATATACACCTCCGGATGGCCGAACGACCAGAAGAGATGCTGCCACAGCAGCGGATCACCCCCGAAAGCCGCCTGGAACCAGTGCATGCCCAGATGGCGATCCAGTTCGAGCAGCGACGCGGCGGCGGTCAGGCTGGGAATCGCGAAGATGAGCAGAAACGCTGTGACGAGCATCATCCAGACGAACATCGGCATGCGATTGATGGTCATGCCAGGCGCGCGCATCTTGACGATAGTGACGATGAAGTTGATGTTCGCGACGATGGATGAGATGCCCAGGATCAGCAGCCCTAGCGCCCAGAAATCCACGTTCAGTCCGGGCGAGAAACAGCCCTGCGTACCCTGAGCTGCAGCGCTCGCAGATTGAATGGTCTGCGACGACGAGAGCAGCGATGCGACGTGCATCAGGCAGGCGGTGTTCGACTCGGTGAGTGGAGCGTACGCGAACCAGCCGACGTTAGGCGCCTCGCCGATGATCAGGCTGAAGGCAAACAGACTGCCACCGAACGCCAGCATGTAGTAGCCGAACTGGTTGAGCCGCGGGAAGGCGACATCGCGCGCGCCGATCATCAGGGGGATCAGGTAGTTGCCGAATCCCGTCCACATGGGCATCAGAAACAGAAAGAGCATGATGGTTCCGTGCATCGTCATGGCTTCATTATAGAGTTCCGGCTGGACGAAGTTGTTGTCAGGGACAGCGAGCTGCGAGCGCATGATGAGCGCCTCGATGCCCGCCAGCACGAAGAAGATGAACGCGGTGTAGATGTACGCGATGCCGATCTTCTTGTGATCGGTGCTGGTGATCCAGGTGAGAACGGGGTATCGCATCCAGCGGGGCCGCCGCTGCAAGACGATGTGCTCGGTCCAGATGTTTTCGGTCGCCATCTCGCTACCTTTGCTGGCTTGCCTGTTGTGCGTTTCGCATGGGGACTGGCGTGCGTCTGGACGCGGGCGCCGCTAGCCGTCCGCAGGCGACATCCGCAACTCGCTCGCCAACCTTGCGGGAAGGCTCGCAACGGCGCCGCCTGCCTGGAGTATGATAGTCTCTGATATCGCGCACGTTTACTGGGGCCATTCGTCCTGTCATAGACTGTCATAGAATGCGCTGGGCATACTCTCGCGAAGGTGAGGCGGACATATGGAATCCTCGGCGGCACATCGCTCGGAGATCGATGTCGAACAGTTTCTGCTGGCGTCGGCGGGCGCGTTGCTGGTCGGCGCGCTCTACTTTCAGCTTCCCGATAATGTGGTCTTCGGGCCGCATTGGCTCCTGCTGGTGGTCGAGGCGGCTCTGGTCGCGCCACCGCTCATCATTCGATTGAGCGGGCAGCGCATCTCGCATCGCCTGGCGCGCAGCTTCGCCTATGCGCTGCTGGCGGCGCTGACTCTGGCGCTGTTCAGCTCCATCTTGCTGCTCGTGCAACATCTGACTGCTCTGCACGCCTACCAGATCCTGACCTCCGGCGTGCTGCTGTGGGCCAGCAATGTGCTAGTCTTTGCCTCGTGGTACTGGGAAACCGACGGCGATGGGCCGGTCAGGCGGCATCACAACGCCCACCAGGCGGCCGACTTCCAGTTTCCGCAGCAGGTGGGTGGCAATCGCACCGGATGGCGCGCGGGGTTCGTGGATTACCTCTTCCTGGCCTTCTGCTCGGCCACCGCGCTCAGCCCCGCTGATACGATGCCCCTGACCCGCCGCGCCAAGCTGCTGATGATGGTCGAGGCCATCCTGTCGATGCTGGTGCTGCTGCTGATCGTCGCGCGCTTCACCAACGTCGTCTGATCTCCGCACCGCTTACCCGCCGCCCCTTGACGCGCTGAACAGCGCCGCGCTATCTGTGTAAATGCCACACTTCATATGGTGAAGTGTGGCTCGCGCCCGGAGAGTGGCGCGCTTCTCTCACGCAGCAGAGGATAGGAGCAGCATGGCGATCACGCGGGAACGCTTCGAGCAGGGAATGACGGTCGAGCAGTATAGTGCGCAGATGACTCAGAATCGCGAGACATTCGAGGCGAACCTGGCGCAGGCGGCGCTGCGCCCCGAAGACATCACCTTCTTCGAGCGGCTGCCACAGCCGATCAATACGCTCGTGCTGACTGAGGACTGGTGCGGCGACGCGCTGGCCAATGTGCCGGTGCTGGCGGCGCTGGCTGAGCGCACAGGCAAGCTGAACATGCGCCTCTTCCTGCGCGATCAGAACCTCGATCTGGCCGACCAGTATCTCAAGGAAGGCAAGTTCCGCTCGGTTCCCGTGTTCGTCTTCTTCGACGAGCAGATGCGCGAGCTGGGCCACTTCATCGAGCGGCCCGCGCGAGCGACTGCCGAGATGAGTGTGGCGACGGCGCGGTTGGCGGCGGCGCATCCAGAGTTGCCTGATCTCGCAGGCCCATATGACGCGCTGGGCGAGGAGGCGAAGGCGCTGCGGGCGCAATCCTCGCGCGAGTTGCGGCAGCGTCGCGCGGGCGCGTGGACAGGCATGTTGCTCGACGACATCGAGCAATTGCTGAGCGCACAGCCCATCGCCTAGCGCGTGGCGGGCGTATACTGCTCCGCAGAAGCGTGAACAACAGCGCGCCTCCGCCTGCTCCCCTCTCTATATGGGAGAGGAGTTGGAGGCGAGGGTTCGCGGCGGAAAGCGAGGGCGGCGAGATGACACGAGAAACGCGCGAGGTGGTGATCGTCGCCGCGACGCGCACGCCAATCGGCAAGCGCAACGGCGCGCTGCGCGGCGAGCATCCGGTCATGCTGGCGGCGCAGGTGTTGCGCGCGGTGACACAGCAGGCGGACGTCGATCCGAGGATGGTGGAGGATGTCATCTGGGGTTGCGTCGGTCAGGTCGGCGAGCAGGGCTATAACGTCGGGCGCAACGCGGTTCTGGCGGCGGGCTTCCCGATGGAGGTTCCAGCGACGACGGTAGACCGCCAGTGCGGCTCTGGCCAGCAGGCCATCCACTTCGCCGCCAACCTCATCCAGTCGGGCGTTTGCGAGATGACTATCGCGGGCGGCGTGGAGAGCATGTCGCGCGTGCCGATGGGCGCCTCCGTCTCGGTGGCGGGCAATCCCTTCCCATCTTCGCTGCTGGAGGCCTACCCCATCACCAATCAGGGGCTGGCGGCAGAGATGATCGCCGAGCAGTGGGGCATCAGCCGCGAGGAGATGGACGCCCTCGGCTTGCGGAGTCACCAGCGCGCGGCGGCGGCGCAAGACGCCGGAGCCTTCGACCGCGAGATCACGCCTGTCGCGCTGAGCGATGGCGGGACGGTCGCGCGCGACGAGGGCATCCGCCGCGACACGACGATGGAGCGGTTGGCCATGCTCCAGCCCGCCTTCAGGCCCGATGGCGCGGTGACGGCGGGCAGCAGCAGCCAGATCAGTGATGGCGCGGCGGCGCTGCTGCTGACCACGCCAGAGCGCGCGGCGGCGCTGGGATTGCAGCCACGCGCCCGCATCGTGGCGCAGCGCGTCGTCGGCGTGGACCCGGTGACGATGTTGACCGGGCCAATCCCCGCCACGCGCCAGATATTGGAGCGCGCGGGCCTCACGCTTGACCAGATTGACCTCTTCGAGATCAATGAAGCCTTCGCCTCCGTCGTGCTGGCGTGGCAGCGGGAGCTGCGCGCCGATATGGAGCGCGTCAACGTCAATGGTGGCGCCATCGCGCTTGGGCATCCACTGGGGGCCTCGGGCGCGCGGCTGATGGTGTCGTTACTGCATGCGCTGGAGCAGCGCAACGCGCGCTATGGCTTGCAGGCGATGTGCTGCGGCGGCGGGCTGGGCACGGCGACCATCATCGAGCGGCTGTAGCGCGGCGTCGCGTGAGCGCGGGTGATACAATTCGGGGCGGACGCCTGGAGACCTGCGCATGAGGAGGCGGAGGGCGTCCTCGGCGAGTGGGACGCGGCAATGGGGCCGCGCCACTGGAGTTGTTTTCCAGACGAACCGCTTTCAGGAGGATTCCCTTCATGGCAACACGAGTCGCGATCAACGGTTTCGGGCGCATCGGGCGCCAGAGCCTGAAGGCCATGCTCGAACGCTACCCCAACGACATCGAAGTCGTCGCCATTAACGATGTCGCCGACCTTGAAGCCAACGCGCACCTTTTCCGCTACGACTCTACCTATGGCCGCTTCGACGGCACGGTGGAGACGGGCGACAAAGAGCTGATCATCAACGGCAAGCATATTCGCGTCTTCTCTGACCGCGACCCTGGGCAGATTCCGTGGGGTGAGGTCGAGGCTGCGATCGTCATCGAGAGCACAGGCCTCTTCACCGACGCCAACAAGGCCAAGGCGCACTGCCACGATTCGGTCAAAAAGGTCATCATCTCGGCTCCGGCGAAGAATGAGGACATCACGCTGGTGCTGGGCGTGAACGAAGAGAAGTACGACCCCGCGAAGCACGACATCATTTCAAACGCTTCCTGCACCACCAACTGCCTCGCCCCCGCCGCCAAGGTCATCCACGACGCCTACGGCATCGAGAAGGCTATGATGACCACCGTCCACTCCTTCACCAATGACCAGCGCACGCTGGATGTCGTGCATCCGGACCTGCGCCGCGCTCGCACCGCCAGCGCCAACATCATCCCCACCACGACCGGCGCCGCCCGCGCGCTCGCGCTCGTCATCCCCGACCTCAAGGGCAAGTTCGACGGCTTCTCGCTGCGGGTGCCAACTGTCACCGTCTCAGTGGTGGACTTCGTCGCCGACCTGAGCAAAGGCACGTCGGTGGAGGCAGTGAACGCGCTCTTCAAAGAGCAGGCGGCAGGTAAGCTGAAGGGCATCCTGGGCTACACCGAGGAGCCGCTGGTGTCGTCGGACTTCCGCGGTGATGCGCGCAGTTCCATCATCGACGGCCTTTCGACCATGATGCTGGGCGACAATTTCCTCAAGGTCATCGCCTGGTACGACAACGAGTGGGGCTATTCCTCGCGCGTCGCCGATCTGACTCGCTTCATCGGCGAGCGGCTGTAGAGGGATCGCGCATCATGGACAAAGCGACCGTTCGCGACATCGATGTGCGCGGCAAGCGGACGCTGGAGCGTGTGGACTTCAACGTCCCGCAGGACGACAGTGGCGCGATCACCGATGATACCCGCATCCGCGCGTCACTGCCGACCATCCAGTATCTGCTTGACCAGGGCGCGTCTGTCGTGCTGATGAGTCATCTGGGGCGACCCAAGGGACAGGTGAACCCCAAATACAGCCTGCGTCCGGTGGCGGAGCGCCTGAGCGAACTGCTCGGGCGCCCCGTCGCGCTGGCGCCTGATTGCGTCGGGCCAGCGGTGGAGGCGCAGGCGAAGGCGCTCAAGCCAGGCGAGGCGCTGCTGCTGGAGAATCTGCGCTTCCATCCGGAGGAGGAGGCCAACGGCCCAGCCTTCGCGCGGCAGCTTGCGACGCTGGGCGAGGTCTACGTCAACGACGCCTTTGGCACGGCGCACCGTGCGCACGCCAGCACGGAAGGCGTGGCGCACGACCTGCCCGCCGTGGCCGGCTTCCTGATGGAGAAGGAGCTGAACTTCCTCGGCTCCGCGCTGGAGCATCCCAGGCGCCCGCTGGCGGCCATCTCTGGCGGCGCGAAGGTCTCCGACAAGATAGCCGCCCTCGACCGGCTAATTGACCTCGCCGACGCCATCCTGATCGGCGGTGGCATGGCCAACACCTTCTTCAAGGCGCAGGGGCTGGATGTCGGCGAATCGCTGGTGGAGGATGACAAGCTCGACGACGCGCGCCGCCTGATGCGGAAGGCCGAGCAGGCGGGCAAGCGCTTCATCCTGCCGGTGGATGTCGCGGTCGGCGACAAATTCGCTGCCGACGCCGAGCGCAGGGTGACCACGCCCGACGCCGTTCCTGCGGGCTGGCGCATTCTGGATGTCGGGCCGCAGACGCTACGAGCGTTTGGCGAGGCGCTGAGCGACGCCGCCACCATCGTGTGGAATGGCACGCTGGGTGTGGCTGAGTTCCCGGCCTTCGCACAGGGGACGAATGCGCTGGTTCAGTTGCTGATCGAGCGCACTGAGGCGGGGGCCATTACCATCGTTGGCGGCGGTGACTCGGCGGCGGCGGTCGAGGCGGCGGGCGCGGCGGACAAGCTCACCCACGTCTCCACCGGCGGCGGCGCCTCACTGGAGTTCCTGGAGGGGCGCACGCTGCCCGGCGTGGCGGCGCTGCTGGATCGCGCGCAGATACCGGCTGACCTGCGCGCCAGCGGCGAGGAGGCTGGGCGATGAGCGGAGCAAGCACACATGTGCGGCGGCCCATCGTCGCAGGCAACTGGAAGATGAACTACGGGCCGAGCGAGGCGCACGACTTCCTCGCGCGCATCCTGCCCGATCTGGAGGCCATCCAGGGGATAGATTGCGTGGTCTGCCCGCCTAGCATCTCCATCGCGGCGGCGCACAACCTGACCTCGGCCAGTGGCGTCGCGCTGGGCGCGCAGAACATGTACGATGCGGAACGCGGCGCATTCACAGGCGAAATCTCGCCGCTGATGCTGCACGGCCTGTGCGAGTACGTCATCCTGGGGCATTCGGAGCGGCGCGCGCTCTTCGGCGAGACGGATGAGTTGGTCAATCGCAAGGCGCTCTCGGCATTCGCGCATGGGCTGAAGCCCATCGTATGCGTGGGTGAGCGGCTTGAAGACCGCGACGCTGGCCTCACCGAGCGCGTCATCTCGTCGCAGACGCGCGGCAGCCTGGCGCAATTGCCAACCGACTGCCTGAGCGATCTCGTGGTCGCCTACGAGCCGGTCTGGGCGATTGGCACGGGCCGCGCCGCCACCGCGCAGGACGCGCGCGACGTGATCGCCATCATCCGCGCGCTGCTCGCCGAGCTATACAGCGCCGAGGCGACGGCGGGCGTGCGCGTGCAGTACGGCGGAAGTGTGACGGCGGCCAACGCCGCTGAGCTGGCGGCCGAGCCGCTGATCGATGGCGCGCTGGTGGGCGGGGCCAGCCTCACGGCGGACTTCGTGACCATCACACGCGCCTTTGCTCAGGCGAAGGGCGCGCGCTGACCTCACCCCCCGCCCCCTCTCTTATGGGGAGAGGGGGCGCTACCAGCTTCACGGTCACAAGGCGACGAGCGAGCGCCCAGCCTCTCAGGAGGTGTGGGCGCTCGCTCGTTCTTGTGCTCTTCGGGTAGTCATCCGCATGCTGGTGTGGCGCGCGGGCGTCTCTCTCCGTCTCTCTACGTAAGCCGCGTTGCGTCTTGGGAGAAGTTCCCCGCCAGTGAGCCGCGCGGCGTTCAGGCGGAGGTCGCCATCCATGCGCGTACCGTGGTTTCCCTGGCGCGTCTCAGGACGCAGCGAAGTTGTTTCGCGGACGATGTGCGCTCCGCACGAACGCTCTGACGATGAGGTGGCGCTGGCACTGCGCCTGATCCCGCTCTACCATGTCTTTGTGCAGATTGGCGACCCGCATCGCGCCGCCCGCCTGACCTGGCCGCTGATCTGGCGCACCACGCTGATGTCGACACTTGGCGCAGAGCGCGCCCAGCGCGCGATGAACGAGATTCGCGCCTCCGGGTTCGCCATCATCGCGGTCTGCCCACGCGAGCTGGCCGAGCACTATCGCGATGAGCTGGCGCGACATGCGCTGCCCTGCGGCATCGCCCCGGCGTAGAGCGCGCCTGACCGATCATACGAAAGCGCCCTACTCCCATTCTGTGAGGAGCAGGGCGCTTTTCGCTGCGTTTCGCCTGGCGTTACGCCAGGGCTGGTTCACCGTGACGCTCATCGGATGGCTGGCTGACCACGCGTACACCGGGGATACGCTGGGCCAGCCCCGTCACCAGCAGCGGAGCCGCCAGCGCGGCGTCCGCAGCCAAGCTGACGCCACGACCCAGCGCGCCCGCGCCGATGGTGACGGTCTCGCCGAGAACCGGCCGCGCCGCGCCCAGCACACTGGCAGCGTCGCGCGCCTGGAGCAGCAGGCTATCCTCAAGCCCTGCGCCAATGCGGACCACGCCCAGGCGCCCGTGCGCGCCGAGCAGCCGCGCCAGCCCGGCCAGATCGGCGCTGGAGTCGAGCGCGAGGCTGGCGCCCTGCGCACGCGCCTTCAGCAGCGCAGGCCCGATGGCGCTGGCGCTGATGTCGGGCGTGACGATGGCCACGCCAAAGGTCGCCGCCGCCTGCAAGAGCCCCTTGCGGGGCGCGCGCGTCTGGAGTGTCTCGCCGAGCGCCTTCCAGAGCGCCTGGCTGCTCGTGACGCCGCTCGCGTCGGTGTGCGCGAGGAAGTCGCTCACGAAGGCCAGCGCGCGGGCGCGTCCCTCGTCGCTGGCGATGACGCCTGCGTCGTCGGCGTAGTACGCCTCGCCCAGCGATTCGTAGAGGTCGGCGAAGAGGTCGTCGGCGCTCGCGACGATCACATCTACATAGCGATGCTCGACGGCGTATACCAGCGTCTCGCGCAGGCCGGCGGCGATGACAGGCTCGGCCAGCGTCAGCGCGATACTTGTGTCGCTGGCGCGCGCCATGCGTTCCCAGGCGCCGAGCGCGCGACCCAGCGCGCGGCCCTGCCCGGCGCCCGTCGACAGTTTATCCAGCAGGCCGCTGATGGAGGCGGTGGGATTGACCAGCGGCGGCTCGGTCGCCGTCAGCGTGCGGCCATCGGGCAGGGTAACGCTTTCGCCCGCATGCCCCAGCGCCGCGACCGAGGCGCCCCCACGCGCGCATGTCGCGCAGTCGTCGCCATTGGCGGAGGCGGGCGCCTGAGCGCCCGCGCCGTACGAGCCGACATCAGGGGTGACGCCGTACTGCGGCCAGAGCATGCGCCCCTCGCCCTGCGACGCGCCACTGTGGCGAGCCAGCGCGGCCCCGCGCGAGATCGGCTGATCGGGGATGGCAGGCTCTTTGCTGATGACGCCAGCAGCCAGGCGCGCCTCGGCGGCGGCGATCAGCTCATCTGTCGCGCCGTTGGCGCCGTGGTGCGGGCCTTTGAACGAGAGGCCGCGCTGCACCAGCATGCGATCCATCTCTTCGACGTCGAAGGCGTCTTTGATGTAGGCGATGGCTTTCTCGTGGTCGAAGTTCTTGCACGAGAAGATGTCCATCGTGAAGTAATCCAGCTCGGGGAAGGTGTGGATGGCGATGTGGCTCTCGGCGATCACCACCAGACCAGAGACGCCAGAGTAGGCAGGGTCGGGGGCCTGATACTCGAACATGTACGGGCCGCCGATTTTGGTCATGCCAATGGCGGAGGGATAGTCGTTGAGCACCTGCTCGACGAGGATGCGATCTGCGAGTTTGCGGGTATTGCACCGCGAACCATCGATGATGAGATGTGGACCGAACACGGGCAGCTCCTTGGCCAGCGACCACGGCCGCTAGCTTTCGCCTGTGTGAAAACAGGCGATGTACCAACTGAGGTAGTTGTAAAAGGCGTAAGGCACACAGCCAGTACTCATAACAGTCCCTTCTGCTCACCAAACTCCCTGCCCAAACGGCTCTCCACTTCATCGTGGCAACCGCGAACACGCGCGTTGGCGCATGCTCGAGGAGGCGGCTCGGCGTATCGGAACGTCTCGCGCATACGGGTGGGGGGTATCCCACCGGCAGCCTAGAAAATATACGGCGCAGGGCCAGAAAAGTCAAGGAATGGCCAGCATCGGCGGGCTAGCGCGCCGCCTGTTCGTCGAGCCGCGCGAGGAAGCTGGCCAGGTCATCTGGCAGGGGAGTGTCGAAGGTCAGCCACTGTTGCGTGACGGGGTGACGGAACTCCAGATGGGCGGCGTGCAAAAACTGGCGCGGCGGCATGGGCGCCTGTGGGCGACCATACGTCAGGTCGCCGACGACGGGATGATGCAACGCGGCCAAATGCACGCGAATCTGGTGCGTGCGCCCGGTCTCCAGTTGCACTTCGAGCAGCGAGCGACCGGGCAGGTAGCGCAGGGTGTGGAAGCGCGTGCGCGCGTCCCGTCCGCCGCGCGCCTCGCTGACCAGCGCCATGCGCAGGCGGTTGCGCTGGTCGCGGCCAATCGGCGCCTCGATCACGCCGCTGGGCGGCTCCATGCGCCCCTCGACCAGCGCCAGATAGCGCTTGACCATCGCCCGCTCGCGCATCTGGTCGGCCAGCGCCGCGTGCGTCTGCGCGTCCTTGGCGATCACCAGCAGCCCTGACGTGTCTTTATCCAGCCGATGAACGATACCCGGGCGCTGCGGATTGTCACCCTCCTCCAGCTCCGGCGTGTGCGCCAGCAGCGCATTGACCAGCGTGCCCGTGGCATGCCCCGGCGCCGGATGCGTCACCAGCCCGGCGGGTTTGTCGACCACCAGCAGATGCTCATCCTCGTAGACCACGCGCAGCGGGATGGCCTCGGGCTGCGGCGCGGCGGCGGATGCGCGGGCGTCGTCGCGGCCCAGCGTGGGCGAGAGCGCAATACGCTGCCCAGCCTCCAGCGACAGGCTGGGCTTGGCTGGTTTGCCATTTACCACCACCTCGTCCGCTTTGATGGCCGCCTGCATGCGCGTGCGCGAGAGGTCGGGGCGCAGATCGGTCAGGGCGCGGTCGAGCCGCTGCCCCTCCAGCGCCTCATCAACGACGATCTCCTCCCACGCCGAGTGGTCGATTGGCGTGGGAGGCTGGGCCGCGCTGGCTGGCGGTTGTTTTGCGCGCGCACGCTGACTCATGGCTGGTCTGAAACTCGCTCTCTCTCGTGCGCAACGCTAGCGCGGCTCGCGCGCTTCGTGTCCCTGCGCGGCGTTGGCTGGCTTGGCCGGGGCGCTGGCGTTCTCGCTCGTCCCTGGGCCGATGCGGTAGATGCACAGGGCAATCAGGATGACGCCGATGGTGATGGCGCTGTCGGCGACATTGAAGACGGCGAAATCAAACCTGATGGCCGGAAGCTGGAAATGGACGAAATCGACGACGTAGGAGTGGGTGAAGCGGTCGAGCAGATTGCCGACCGCGCCACCCAGCACCAGCGCGAAGCCCAGCCGCAGCCAGAGCGTGGCGCTCTCGCGGAAGCGCCAGTAGAGGTAGCAGATTAGCCCGAACGCCAGCGCGATCAGCACGAATTTGATGCTCTGCCCCGCGAAGAGGCTGAATGCGACACCCGTATTCTGCACATAGTAGAGCGTCAGCACATTGCCAACAATCTGTATCGGTGGCTTCTGACCCTCCGCGCCGAAATACTGGACGATCCAGAGCTTGGTGAGCTGGTCGGCGACGAGCACCGCGAGACCCACCATCAGCGCGAATAAATCATGATAACGGGACGAGGACATACTACCTCACACACTCTCAACTGTAGTCGGTTGGCGCGCGACCGTGAGCCGCCAGCCCAGATGCGAACACGCGCGATGCCAGTCGCCCTACGCCTGGTCGCGCTCAAGCAGCGCCTGATCGTCGATGCAGAGGGTCACATAGGGCAGGGCTTCCAGACGTTTCGCGCCGATCTCTTTGCCACAGCGCTCGCAGATGCCGTATTTTCCCTCGTCAAGCCGCTCCAGCGCCGCTCTGATCTGGCTTTGCAGCGCGTGGTCGTTGTCGAGCATCGCCTGGTTTCGATCATATTCGGACAGCGCGGCGCCCTCGTCACTGGCTTCGCTGGTGATGCCAGTGCCATCTTCACCCTCGCTGGGGCTGACCGCTTGCTCGCCGACGGTACGCGCGTAGATGTCGCGCTCGACCTGCTCCAGATCGGTTGTGAGACGCCGTCGCACAACCGCTTCGTCGAATTGAGCCATCGTGTCACCCCTTCTCACTGCTGACAGCGCGCCCGCTGACGCCTCGCTCGCGTCTGAAATCGTACCACATCGCGCCAGCGCCTCAGCAGAAGCGCATGCCGAGGCGCATTACCGAGGGAGTGAATTGTGGTGGCGTTTGATTCATACCAGCGTTACCATACATCGTCGGCGCGCAGGGTGGTGGGCGCTGGCAACCGATGGTCTAGGCTCCGGCCTCCTGCGGCTCGGCGTGGCGCGTAGAGCGCTGGGCGCGAAGCTGCGCGCGCAACTCGCGGCGCAGGCGCTGATACTTCTCTGTGCGCTCTAGCAGCGTCTGGCGCATCTCCTGCAAGCCAGCGAGGCGCGCTTCCAGCAGTTCCAATTCGCGGCGAACGGCGTGTTCGATCTCGTCTAGCGCCTTCAGCCGCCACTCTGGATTCGAGTCCGACTGCCATTGCTCGCGGATGGCGTCACGCTCCAGCTCGGCGGCCACCATCTCGCGTATCTCTTTCAGCTCCATGCCCAGCAGGTCGCGCATGGCTTTGATGTGGGTCAGTGTGCGGATGTCGCGCTCGCTGTAGAGTCGATAGTTGCCCTCCGAGCGCTGGGCAGGCTCCAGCAGCCCCAGCTCCTCGTAGTAGCGCAGGGTGCGTTTGGTGAGGTTGGTGCGGCGCGCGACCTCGTCGATCCGCAGAAAGCGCTCTTCCGCGGTCGCATCACCGGTCGCATCATCGCCGTAGATGGGGACCTGTGGGGTTTCGCTCGGTTGATCTGACATGGTATCCACACTCACTCGGCGAGACGACGCAGCGCCAGCAGACATGTTTCCGGGCCTCTCTCACTGTAACATGTGTACGACTGATACGGGCCGGTGGACTCAGGCTTATTATATCACAATGGGACATAATAAGCCGTCATGCTGGTTGGGTCAGAACTGGCGGCGCCCGGAGTCTGATGTGGTACCATCTTAACGTCTTAGCGTTGACGCCTGGGGCGCTGCATCCCAGCGTGTCAGGTCATACGGGTCTTTCCGCAGGTCATCCCGGACGAGCCGCTTCTGAAAGAAGGTAGCGCATGCAGGGCGACGTCGCCAGCCAGCAGACTGGCGCCCTCGGTGACGAGTGGACGTTGACCGACGAAGCGCTCGAAGACGAGCCGATGGACCGTCCGCATGAGGCGTGCGGAGTATTTGGCATCTACGCGCCTGGCATGGATGTCGCCAGAGTGACCTTCTTCGGATTGTATGCGCTCCAGCATCGCGGACAGGAGAGCGCGGGCATCGTCACCACGACGGGCGCCCCGGAACTCTTGCAGCATCGCCACATCGGCCTCGTCTCGCAGGTCTTCAACGAAGAGAACCTGCGTGCGCTATCGGGGTTCGCCGCCATCGGCCACACGCGCTACTCCACGACTGGCTCGAACCGGCAGGAGAACGTGCAGCCGATCATGACCACTGGCACGCTGGGCCAGGTCGCCATCGGCCACAACGGCAACCTGACCAATACGTTGACGCTGCGCGCGCGGCTGGCGGATGAGGGCGAGACGTTTCAATCCACCAGTGATACTGAGGTCATCGCGCGCATGCTGGCCATCGCGCCTGGCCTGACCACCGCCGACAAGCTGCGCCGTGTCATGCCCTCGCTGCAAGGCTCGTACAGCCTGGTCATCCTCACGCCGCATGAGTTGCTCGCCGCGCGCGATCCGTTTGGCGTGCGGCCGCTCTGCCTGGGCCAGCTCAGCGGCCACTGGGTCGTCGCCTCCGAGACCTGCGCGCTCGATACGATTGGCGCGCAGTTCGTGCGCGAGGTCGAGCCGGGCGAGATCATCGCCATCAGCGGCGATGGCGACGCCGGGCTGCGCTCGCTGCAAGGCCAGAAGTCGCACAAACGCGCCGCGTGCCTCTTCGAATATATCTACTTCGCGCGCCCCGATAGTGTTATCAGCGACCGCTCGCTGTATCTGGCGCGTCAGCGCATGGGCATCCAGCTTGCCGAGGAATATCCCGTGGAGGCTGATCTGGTGATCGGCGTGCCAGATTCCGCGACCCCCGCCGCCGCTGGATATGCAGGCGCGCGTGGCCTGCCCTACGCCGATGGCCTCATCAAGAATCGCTACATCGGACGCACGTTCATCCAGCCCGACCAGCAGATGCGCGCACTGGGCGTCAAGATGAAGTTCAATGCGCTTGGCGCCGTGCTCGCAGGCAAGCGCGTCGTGATGATCGACGATAGCATCGTGCGCGGCACGACCTCGCGCCCGCTGGTGCAGCTGCTACGCGACGCGGGCGCGACGGAGGTGCATCTGGGCATCACCTCGCCGCCCTTCAAGTGGCCCTGCTACCTGGGGCTGGATGTCGCCCGCCGCGATGAGCTGATCGCCGCGCGGCTGGAAGACGCCGCCGCGATTGGCCGCGAGATCGGCGTGGACAGCATCCACTATCTGACGCTGGATGGCCTGGTTCAGGCAATTGACCTGCCCGGCGATTCGTTCTGCGTGGGCTGCTTCACTGGAACATATCCGATGCCTGTGCAGATGGATCTGGCGGACAAGCTGGCGCTTGAGCCGACCATCAAGCGTGCCGATGTGAGCCAGCCTGTAGCGGGTGGCAGCCGCTAAACGGGAAGATTCGGGATGAAAGGAACGCAGCGCAGATGGCGAGTCCGCGCGATTTGCTTGCCCGCCTGATCGAGATTCCGGGCGTGCGCGCTGCCGTGCTGGTGGGACGCGAAGGCCTGCTGATCGAATCCGCTGGGCGCGCGGATGACCGTCTGCGCGAGGCGCTGGGCGCGCTAGGCGCGAGCGCGCTGAGCGTGACCGAGGCGCTGGGCGCCGAGTTGGGCGCCGGGCCGACCGTCGCGACGGTGCTGGAGTACGACGACGCGCTCGTCTCGGTCGATCCGCTGGGCGAGTTCGCAACAGTAGTGACGTTGGCCGAGAGCGCCGCCAGCCTGGGGCGCGTGCGTCACACGCTGCGCGGTAGCCAGGCGGAACTGCTGCGCCTGCTCGACATGCGCTAGCTCGACGAATCCCCACGAGCCTGTGTTGAGAGTCCTGGAGGAGACATGACGCAGCCTGCCCGCGCCTATGCGGATGCTGGCGTGAACCTGGATGCGGCCGATCAAGCCAAGCTGCAGATGCGCGATGCGATTCGCACGACCCATGGGCCAGAGGTGTTGGGCGGCATGGGCGGCTTTGGCGGCCTCTTCGCCATCGGCGAGCTGGGTTTGCGCGAGCCTGTCCTCGTCTCCTCGATTGATGGCGTCGGCACTAAGCTCAAGATCGCCTTCATGCTCAATCGCCACGAGTCGGTGGGCAAAGACCTCGTGGCGCACTGCGTGAACGACATCCTGGTCTGCGGAGCGCGCCCGCTCTTCTTCCTCGACTACCTGGCCCTCGGCGCGATGGATAGCGATCAGGCGGTGGCCGTGGTGCGCGGCGTTGCGGACGGCTGCCGCGAGGCGGGCTGTGCGCTGATCGGCGGCGAAACCGCCGCGATGCCCGGCTTCTACGCCCCCGGCGAGTATGATCTGGCGGGCGCTATCGTCGGCGTGGTGGAGCGCGAGCGCATCATTACCGGGCAGGCCCTCCGCGCGGGCGATCTGGCCCTTGGCTTCCCCGCGCTTGGTCTGCACACCAACGGCTACTCGCTGGCGCGCCACGTCTTCGCGCAGGATGACTTGAGCGCGACGCCGCCAGAGCTTGGCCGCTCGCTCGGTGATGAGTTGCTTCAGCCGCACCGCTGCTACCTCAACGACATCTGGCCGCTGCTGGAGCAGGGCGTAGTCGCGGGCATGGCGCATATCACGGGCGGCGGGCTGGTGGACAACGCGCCGCGCGTGCTACCCGCTGGCCTGGGCGTCGACTTCGACGCGACGACGTGGGACATCCTGCCGATCTTCCGGCTGATCCAGAAGCGCGGAGCGATTGCTTGGGATGAGATGGCGCGCGTCTTCAATCTGGGGATTGGGTTCGTCGTCTTCACGCATCCTGACGATCTGGAGCGCACGCTGGCGCTGGCCAGCCCGGCGGGCGCGCGCGTGATCGGCGCCGTGCGCGCCTGGGAGGGCGAGCAGTCGGGCGCGCCGCGTGTGCGAGTGGAGGGGCTGGCATGACGACTCCGCAGACGCCAGCGGAGCCGCCGCACATCGGCGTGCTCGTCTCTGGCCGTGGCAGCAACCTCCAGGCGATTTTCAGCGCCATCGCGAGCGGTGAGCTGCTGGCGCAGGTGGCGCTGGTCATCTCCAGCCGACGCGACGCCCCCGCGCTTGAGATCGCGGCGGCGCATGACGTCGCGACGCGCGTGATCGCCCCGAAGGAGTATCCGTCGCGCGCAGAGGCGGGCGCGGAGATCGTAGTGGCGCTGCGCCAGGCGGCTGTTCAGCTCGTGGCGCTGGCGGGCTACAAGCCGATACTGGACGCCAGCGTGACGCGCGCCTACCCGAACGCCATCCTCAATGTGCATCCATCGCTGCTGCCCGCATTCGCCGGGGGCATGGCGCCGCGTCCGCAGACGGAGGCGTTGGTGGCAGGCGTGAAAATCTCCGGCTGCACGGTACACTTCGTCACCGAGGAGGTGGACGCCGGGCCGATCATCGCGCAGGCTGCCGTTCCCGTGCACGATGACGATACCGTTGAATCGCTCTCCGCGCGCATCCTCGTCGAAGAGCATCGCCTGCTGCCCTATGCCATCGGGCTGGCGCTTAGTGGCCGCCTGCGCATCGACGGCCAGCGGGTCATCGTGGGGTAGGCTGGCGGTTGAAACCAAGCCTGGGAGGCAGCTAGCGCCGCCACGAAGCGCGGCTCCGCCTGCCGCCTGCGCGGACTGAGAATGGGACTTCGCGCCTGATCTCAGCCTTTTCCCCGCGCGTCGCCTGGCCTGTAATCCCCTCCTCTCGTTAGGTGGAGATTACAGGCCTCCGCTCGCTAGCTCTCTTGCTCTTGCTCCTGCTCGTTGATCTCCGTTGCCTTGAGCTTGTTGGTCGGACGTGGGCCTTTGCGGCGCGGGCCGCCGTCTTCGTGGTCGTTGCGCTCGTGGCGCGGGCCACGATCGAAGGTGTGGCGACGCTCCCAGCCGGACGGCGCGCCCTCCTCGCTCTGCCAGGGCTGCGAGGCTCCCCGGCGCGGGCCACGGTCACGGTCGCCACCGAAGTCGCGGCGCGGCGGGCGACGGTCGCCAAACTCGCGGCGTGGAGGTCGGTCGCCGAAGTCACGACGCGGGCCACGGTCGCCGCCGAAGTCGCGGCCAAAGTCACGGCGTGGGCCACGGTCGTCGTACTCGCGGCGCGGCGGTCGGTCACCGAAGTCACGACGCGGCGGTCGGTCGCCAAAGTCACGACGCGGGCCACGGTCGTCGTACTCGCGGCGCGGCGGTCGGTCGCCGAAGTCACGACGCGGCGGTCGGTCGCCAAAGTCACGGCGTGGGCCACGGTCGTCGTAGTCGCGGCGTGGAGGTCGGTCGCCGAAGTCGCGATACTCACGGCGCGGCGGACGGTCGTCGAAGTCGCGACGTGGGCCGCGATCATCATACTCGCGACGCGGGCCGCGATCATCATACTCGCGACGTGGCGGACGGTCATCGAAGCTGCGGCGTGGCGGATGGTCATCGAACTCGCGATACTCGCGGCGCGGTGGACGCTCATCGTACTCGCGGCGCGGGCGTTCCTCATAGTCACGGCGTGGTGGCCGGTCGCCATAGTCGCGGTACTCGCGGCGCGGGGGGCGATCACCAAAGTCGCGGCGCGGGCCGCGATCATCGAAGCTGCGGCGCGGCCCGCCCTCGCCGAAGTCGCGGCGAGGCGGGCGATCCCGTCGCTCGGGGCGCTCGCCGTGCGGCGCGGTTTCGCGCTGAGGGCGCTCATCCGCCGCGTTGACATGAATGGTGCGCCCATCCATCATCGTGCCGTCGAGCGACTGCATGGCTCGACGCATCGTCTCCTCATCGGCCAACTCGACAAAGCCAAATCCCTTGCTCTGGTCGGAATTGCGGTCGCGTACCACGCTGGCCTCGACGACCTCACCAAACACTTTGAACAGATCCGCAAGCTGCTCATCCGTTGCGGAATAGGGGAGATTCCCCACGTACACCCGGTTCGCCACACAGGCTCCTTGACCATACTCAGCGCCGTCACCGCCCCCGGCCCATGCCGCAAAGCTGGCGCTCACACTCGTCCGCTCGGTCGGACCTCAACACACACTTCGATCGCGCGCCAGTACGCGGCGTCGCTCACAGGCAGCGCCCAGCCACTCAGACAGACGGGCCGGGCGGCGCAGACATCCATCGGCGTCCAGCGTCACAGACAGGATCACAGCCAGGGGGCGCCATCCTCCATCCACCAGAGGCGCTTGACATCACTGTAGCATATCACGGCATCGTCGTCGTTGCCGTATCAGCTCTTCGCGGTATGATACGGGGGTTGCGCGCTCGCCGGATGGCGGCGAGGTTTCTGGCGCGCGTCTTCACGAGGAGAACATGCCGTGGCGGATTATACCGCGCTGGCTGAGGCGCTCGCGCCCGCCATCGCGTTCATGCATCTGGACGCACAATACACAGACTATTCAACCGCGCGTGTGGTCATCACGCCGGTACCATTTGACGGCACGACCTGCTACCGCCCCGGCACGCGCGAGGGACCTCAGGCCATCATCGCCGCCTCGCGCAACCTGGAGCTGTATGACGCCGAGCTGCGCCGCTCGCCGTATACCGTCGGCATCCACACGCTGCGTCCGGTCGAGATCATCAATGGCGACGCCGAGGCGATGGTCAATCGCACCGAGCAGGTGACGGGGCATCTGCTGGACGCTGGCAAATTCGTCGTCACGCTCGGCGGCGACCACCTCACCTCCATCGGCGTCATTCGCGCCTTCGCCCGGCGCCACGCTGGCATGAGCGTGCTGCAACTCGACGCACACGCCGACCTGCGCGATGACTATGAGGGCGCGAGGTATAGCGCCGCCACCATCATGCGCCGCACGCTGGAGGTCTGCCCGCGCACAGCGCAGGTCGGCATCCGCAGCCTCAGCGAGCCAGAGGCGCGGCTGGTGGACGAGCGCAGGCTGCCGCTCTGGCTGGCCAGCGACATTCATGCGCAGACGCTGCGCGGTCGCCGCGACTGGATCGACGAGGTGGTCGGCGCGCTCTCCGACGAGGTCTACGTCACCTTCGACATCGACGCCTTCGATCCCTCGCTGGTACCTGGTACGGGTACGCCGGAGCCGGGCGGGCTGGGCTGGTACGACGCCATCGACCTGCTGATCGAGGTGGCGCGGCGCAAGCGCATCATCGGATGCGACGTGGTTGAGCTATCGCCCCTGCTGGAGGATCACGTCAGCCCGGTCGTTGCGGCGAAGCTGGTCTACAAGCTGATCGGCCTGGCGCTGCCGGAGTAAGCGTGCCTGTGGAGGTCGTGGCCGCCAGTGCTCAGGCGCCCGCCAGTGTGGATGGTGGCGCAGACGGTTCCGGCTCGCGGCGTGGACGTGGTGTGGCGGCGACCAGCGTGCGGGCGCGCAGCCAGCGACGGCGTGTCTGGCGGGTATCGGCCAGCAGCGTCGCCAGCGCTACGGTGGCGAGTGTGAGGTAGAGCGCGACGGCCAGCAGTGCGGCTCGCGACAGGTCGAGCGGCGCCAGCAGCGGCCATGCCAGCGCCACACTGGTGGCGAAGAGCGCCAGCGCCGAAGCCGTCAGCAGGGCGCCGGGGATGATGAAGAGACGCCCACGCCCGCGACCCAGTAGCCCCGCCAGCAACGTCATCAGCGCGCAGATGAGACCCAGATAGCCTATTGCCATCAGCCCCAGCCGACTGGCGACGCCGAGCGCCCGCAGCGGGATGTCGGCTTGTATCAATTCGCTATGAGCAAGCAGCCAGAGGATGTCAGCCACCGAGAGCGCAGCGGTCAGCAGGGAGCCGAACGCCGTCATCAGCGCCACGATGAACGGCGCCAGGAGCGCCACGCAGGCCATCCCCGCCAGCAGCACGATGAGCGCGCGCTGCATCTGCTGCGGCGCCGTCAGGCGAGTGGGTGGATGCGTCGCAGTTAGGCGATCCGCTGTCGCTACGACTTCGGGCGCCGCGCGAGCGGCCGTCATTTCGTGGGGCGCATCGGACGCCACGGGCGCCATGAACCCCTCCACCGCCTCTGCGATCGGCAGCGCATCGGGTGCGGCGGGCGCAACCTCCGCCTCATGGGCGGCGAGCGGCGCGGGCGTGTCGGCGCCTTCGTCGTCGGTTGGGTCGTCGATCGCTTGTATTTCCGCCACCAGACCGCCTCCTGGATCGCTGTAGAGACCCACTGGACCCCCTCGTCGTGTGGGCGCACGAACCATGGTCTCAATTATGACACGTCGCGGCGCGTAAAAGCAGTGGCGTCGCGCACAGTTAGCGAGCACCCGCCGTGCGACAGCAGAGCGTTCGCTGGCGCGCGGGATGGCCTGCATGCGCTGGGCAGAGTGTGCTAGCATGGAAGTTGAGCGTCGGGGCCATGCCGCCTCACGCCATCTGACGCGCAACGGCGCGCACGCTCCAAAGGATCGACGCTATGACCGCTTCCGATACCAGCGCTCGCCGCGCGGCCATGACGCGCGGCGCAAAAGGCGCCACCAGCCCCTCCAGCGCTCCAGCGGGCGAAGACGCGCACAGCGAAACGCCGACGCTGCGTCTACCTACGATTCAAGACGTCTGGCGGGCGCAAGACGTTGTACGCCCGCATATCTATCACACGCCGTTACTGCCATCGCGCACGCTGGGCATGATGAGTGGAGCGCAGGTCTACCTCAAGACGGAGAACCTTCAGCGCGCTGGCTCCTACAAGGTGCGTGGCGCGACCTATAAGCTCTCGCGCCTGTCTCCGGAGGAGCGCGCGCGTGGTGTCATCGCGGCGTCGGCGGGCAATCACGCGCAGGGTGTGGCTATCGCGGCGTCGGCGCTGGGCATCGATTGCACCATCGTCATGCCAGCCACCGCGCCGCTCGCCAAAATCACGGCGACGGAGGGCTACGGGGCGCGGGTGATTCTGGCGGGCGAGAGCTACAGCGACGCCTATGCGCGCGCGCTCCAGATACAGGAAGAGATCGGCGCCACCTACATCCATGCGTTTGATGATCCTGACATCATCGCGGGGCAGGGCACTGTCGCGCTGGAGATTCTGAGCGATCTGCCCGATGTCGAGGCGATTGTCACCTCGATTGGCGGCGGCGGGCTGATCTCCGGCATCGCCACCGTCATCAAGGCGCTCAAACCCGACGTCCGCATCTACGGCGTGGAAGCCACTGGCGCCGCCAAGATGCGCGCTGCGCTGGACGCGGGCCACATCGTCGAGCTAGAGCAGGTCAATACCATCGCCGATGGCATCTCGCCGAAGTCCTGCGGCGATTACACCTTCGCGATCACGCGCGACCTGGTGGATGACGTCATCACGGTGGACGACGATGACATCATTCGCGCGGTGTTGCTGCTGATGGAGCGCTGCAAGCTGATCGTGGAGGGCGCGGGCGCGGCGGGCGTGGCGGCGCTGCTGGCGGGCAAGGTTCCGGTGAAGGGGATGCGCACGGCGGTGGTGCTGAGCGGCGGCAACATCGACATGAATCTGGTGAGCCGCTTCATCGCGCATGGGCTGGCCATACAGGGGCGCTATCTGGTGCTGCATGTGCTGATTCCAGATCGTCCGGGCGAGCTGTTGCGGCTGCTCTCAGTCATCGCCGAGCAGAACGTGAATGTGCTGGATGTGGCGCACCATCGTACCGCTCCCCGTGCGCCAATTCAGGATGTAGAGGTGTCGCTCACGCTGGAGACGCGCAACCGTGAGCATTGCGAGGAACTGTTGGCGATGCTGTGCGAGCGCGGCTTCAATGCCGTCGAGGAACGCCCGGCCTTCATGGGTTCGACGCCGACCAGCGGAGGCCACTGAGCCGCGCTGACGGCTGTGCGTCCGACGCGCTAGCTGGCGATGCGGGCGATGTTGTCGAGGGCGTGGCGCAGTTCCCAGGCGAAGGCGTCGATGGCAGCGGGGGTGAAGGGGCCGACGGGAACCTCATACTCCAGCACGGGTCGCGCCTGGGCGACCGCCTTGGCGTAGCCGGGGAAGCCGCGTGTGGCGGGCGTCTCGGCGATCAGGTGGAGGGTGGTCCAGTAGAGCGCCGCGCAGCCGCGCACGTCGCCGCTGTTGTAGCGCGGCGCGCCGACATTGATGGTCGCGCCGATCAGCGCGTAAATGTCCTCCAGCGCGCCGAAGCCCATCACTTCGGGGATATCTTCGATGCAGGCGAGGCGGCGGCGCATCTGGTCGAGCGGCATCTGGTCGAGCGCGTCGAGGATCAGGCGGCGCGTGTCGGTGAGGGCGGCCACCACGCGCTCCCACGACGGCTGCGGGTCATCCTCGGCGATGGCCATTCGCAGCGCGGCAAGCGTGGTCTCGTAGACCGGAGCCAGCGCCTCTGGACGTCCACTCTTGTCCAGCGCGCGCGTGCGAGCGTTGGTATCGAGAATGATCTGCTTCATCGTCGTGAGCCGCATGGTCGCTTGATCCTCTGTCGCTGTCCAGGATGAGCCTGGCGAATGGCTGAAGCGCACTGGCGCCTTCCTCTGGCATGCTGGCGCGCTCGTTGGGGTGGCGTCTGGACGTCTCGTTGGCTGTGTACCCTAGCAGAATGTGGGCCAAGTATCAGGCGTGCAGCGAAGACGCCAGAAAAATGCGGTCTTCCAGAAACTGGAAGACCGCGTGCGGTCGGGGCGAGAGGATTTGAACCTCCGACCCCCACAACCCCATTGTGGTGCGCTACCAGGCTGCGCTACGCCCCGATGCCTTGTCACGATAGCACAGCCAGCGGGGCGCAGTCAAGGCGCTTGGAGCATACGAAGCGCTGAGCCACGCCTGCGGATGAGTCGGCAGGCGGCGCTTGCGCCAGGAGTTGCGCCGCTGGCTGCGGGAATCCTCTGTTGCCGCGCGCATCTATGGGACATAATCAGGGAGGTACTCGATCGGCAAGGTCTCGGAGTGTGGGACATTCGACCGACGGAAGCTGAAACGCGATGGCGTCTCTTGCGCCTCTGCCTGCCCCTCTCACCGCCATGATCGGTCGCGAGGACGATCTCGCCCGAGTTCAGGCGCTGTTGCTGCGTCCGGACATCCGTCTGCTCACGCTCACGGGTCCAGGTGGCGTTGGCAAGACACGCCTCGCCATCCAGGTGGCCTCCGCCCTGCGCGAGCGCTTCAGCGACGGCGTGATCTTCGTGCGCCTGGAGGCAATCCGCGATCCTGAACTTCTCATCCCCACACTGGCGCACGCCTGCGGCCTGCTCGAACAGCGCAAGCAGTCGTTAGATCAGGCGCTCATCACCTTGCTGCGAACCAAACGGAGCTTGCTCGTGCTTGACAACATGGAGCAGTTGGTAAGAGCCGCGCCCTTCCTGGTGGATCTGCTGGGCGCATGTCCGAACCTCTCCCTGCTGATCACCAGTCGGGCTGTGCTGCGGGTCTCCGGTGAACAGGTCTTCCCTGTGCAGCCGCTGCCGACGCCTGCGTCATCGCACACCTCCTCGCTCCTTCCCGACGATGTCGCACACTTCGGCGCCATCCAACTGTTTGTGCGTCGTGCGCAAGCGGCGCAGCCAGGATTCGCGCTCACAGCAGAGAACAGCGCCACGGTTGCGGCGATCTGCCAACGTCTCGATGGGCTACCCTTGGCGCTCGAGTTGGCGGCGGCGCGCATTCCGCTCTTTTCGCCGCACGCCTTGCTGGCGCGTCTCGACCACCGGCTGGCGCTGCTCACGGCTGGCGCGCGCGACCATCCGCAGCGATTACAGTCCCTGAACGGCGCCATCTCCTGGAGCTACCTCCTCCTCGCTCCAGACGAGCAACGTCTATTCCGATACGTAGGCGTCTGCGTGGGAGGCTGCACGCTAGCAGCCGCGGAGGCTATCCTCTCTGTCTCCGCTGCCCCCTCGGCTGCTGTTCCAGTCGAAGTGGTCGCTGGCCTGACGACGCTCGTTGATCAGAGTCTGCTGCGACGTATGGACAGTGCGAGCGGCGAGCCACGCTTTACTATGCTAGATACCGTCAGAGAATTCGCGCTGGAGCAGCTTGCCGCGAGCGACGACGAAGTAGTGGTTCGCCGGGCGCAGGTGCGTTATCTTCTCACGCTCGCCGAGTCCGCTGAGCGGGGGATGCGAACTGCGGACCAGGGCCACTGGCGGGACCTCCTCGAGGATGAACTGGGGAATCTGCGCGACGCGTTGGCCTGGCTCACACATGCCGACCGAGACGCCCAGGATCACGACGTTGGGTTGCGGCTCGCAGGCGCGCTGTGGTATTTCTGGTTCCGGCGCGGGTTGCCAACGGAGGGCCGACAATGGTTAACACAGGCGTTAGCTGTGTCCTCCGCTGGCGGCGCGGCGCGCGCGCAAGCGCTACTGGGCGCCGGGGCGCTCGCATATCCACAAGGCGACTACCTCGCGGCCCGTGGCCACCTCACCGACAGTGTTGCCCTTTGGAAGCAGATCCCCGATCAATCAGAGGGTCTTGCCGAATCCCTGCACCTGCTGGGGCATGTGCGGTTCGACCAGCGCGAACTCGCCGATGCCCGCCGGCTGTTCGAGGAAAGTCGCGCGCTGTTTCAGCAGGCAGGCGAAGCAGGCCTGAGCGCCACGCTGACTGGCGACCTGGGCATGGTCGCCTATCATGAGCGCGACGACCTCCGTGCGCGCGCCCTTTTCGAAGAGAGCCTAACCCTCAGCCGCCAACTCCGTCTGACGGATCGCGTGGCTGAGGCCCTGAATCGCCTGGGTGATCTGGCCCGCCTGGACGGTGACGGCCAGGGAGCGCGCAAGCGCTACGAAGAAAGTCTGGCGCTCTGGCAGGAACTCCACGGCGCCCCAGGAATCGCCTCGGCGCTCCACAAGCTCGGACAAGTCAGTCGGGGGCAGGGCGATCTCATGGCCGCATACACGCGCTTCATCGCGAGCTTGACGCAGCAGCGCGATCTGGGCAATCGGCAGGGCATTGCCGAGTGTTTCGCTGGTCTGGCAGGCGTCGCTCTGGATAGTGGGGAGGCGGAGCGCGCCGCGCGCCTGCTGGGGGCCAGCGCAGCCCTGTTAGAGACGATCGGAGCGCCGTTGTCCCCTGTCGATCAGGTCATCGTCGCGGCGGATATCGCGAGCGGTCGCATCCAGCTTGGCGAGGCCGCCTGGGAGATGGCATGGGCCGAAGGGGAACAGTGGCTTTTAGAACAGGCGGTTGACGAGGCGCTGCGGACGACGCATCCAGGCGGGCCTCCTTCGGAAGTGGGTCATGATCCGTCAGCGTTGCTCTCGCGCCGTGAGCGTGAGGTTGCGGCGCTCGTCGCGCGTGGACTGGCAAATCGCGCAATCGCCGAGCAGCTCATCATCGGTGAGCGGACCGTCGAGACCCATGTCAGCCACATCCTGGCGAAGTTGGGATTCACCTCGCGCGCGCAGATTGTCGCCTGGGCCAGTCAGCGCAATCTGGCAAATAGCTGATTGGCAGAGTTTCCTCGCGCCACGTACATCACGCATGGCGAGACTTCTCGCGCAGTGCACCGCTCCGTACCGACAATCCGTACACATGGCCGGGCTGATCCGTGCTTTCCGCGACGACATGCCGTGCGCCCGCCAACTACACTGTGCCACGTGATAGGTCACTTCTGGTTCATGAGAGAGACGACCTATCCTCGTTCGCCAGAGCAGAAAGGGCACACCACAATGACAGGTACTACTGCTATCGGCTCCATGAGCGCGACCGGCGACACCATCTTCGCCGAACCACGTTGGCTTGCAGAACACCTCAACGATCCGGGCGTTCGTATCGTCGAGGTGGATGTCGGTCGGGCGGCGTACGAGCAGGGCCACATCCCTGGAGCCATCCTGTGGAATGCGTATACCGATCTCCACCATCCAGATTACAGTCCGATGGGGCGCAAAGAGTTCGAGGAGCTGCTGCGCAGGTCTGGTCTGGAGCCCAGCGACACGATCATCTTCTATGGCTACGCCCCCTACCTGGGCTTCTGGCTGATGAAGACGCAAGGGCATGAGTGCACGCGCGTCTTGAACGGTACGCGGCAGGGCTGGCGCGAGGCTGGCTATCCCTGGACGGCAGAGCAGCAAAGTCCCGCGCCAACGACCTACGCGCTCCCAGGCGCGACGTCGTCGCTCATTTCGCTAGCTGCGCTGCAACGCCTGCTTGGCGCCGGTGGCGAGGGCGATCCACTCATCCTCGATGTGCGCTCGGAGGGCGAATTCGTTGGGGAGCGGTTCTGGCCTTCGGGCGCCACAGCAGGAGCTGGGCGTCCCGGTCACATCCCCGGCGCCGTGCATTTGCCCATCGAGCGACTGCATACTGCTGACGGCGCGTTCAGAGATGTAGGTGCGCTGCGGCAACTCTTCCAGGATCGCGGCGTGGTTCCTGAGCGCGGCGTCATCACCTACTGCACCATCGGCGCTCGGGCAAGCGAGGCCGCAACAGTCCTGCGATACGCGCTGAGCTATCCCGACGTGAGGGTGTACGGCGGTTCCTGGGCCGAGTGGGGGACACGCGCCGAGACTCCAATCGAACGCTGAGGACGATGCCACCGACAGACGAGAGGTGGGGCTGGGAGATTCTCCCAGCCCCACCAGTTCTGGCTTGGTGAGCCCCCGGGGACTTGAACCCCGAACCCGCTGATTAAGAGTCAGCTGCTCTGCCAATTGAGCTAGAGGCCCGTCATGCGGCGCGAGGAGCATGCTCTTCGCTGGCCGCCAAGAGAGTATAGCATCGCCGCGAGTCAAGCGTCAAGCGGCGCGCAATGAAGGAAGCGGCGTTGGCGAGCGCCCCAACCCGCCGGCGCTCGTTTGACATCTTCGCGGCGTATGTGCTATCGTCTCACGCAACATAACAACAACCCTTGCAGCACGCGCTGATTGAGACCAGTATCCGCGATCGCGCCAACAGCGACCTGAGACAGAGTGGAAGCTCAGGATGGTGGCGATACGGTGAACGCGCTCAGGAGCGGTTGACGGAAGAAAGCGTTGCGCGCCCCCACCGCTGGAGTGGCGCCGCGCAAGTACGTCAGGTGAGTCCGCACGCTGCGACGGATCCATGAGAGGCTGCGCCAGCGACTCCGACTTCCAGAGAAGTGTGACGACCTGGCGCCAGCAATCGGGGTGGTACCGCGGGGATCAATGCGACCCTCGTCCCCATACTGCATCTGTGCGATGCGGTGTGGCGACGAGGGTTTTGTGTTGTGCGCGAAGCTCGAATGACGCTGTAATTTCACCGGGTGGGTCTGGCTGGCGACGAAGACGGCGCTCCCCACGTAGTTTCTCCGCTCGCGACGCAATGACGCTGGCGCACGGAAGCGAGCGAGCGAAAAGCGAACCCAGGTAGCTATGCCTGCGGAAGCTTTGTCTCTCAAAGCAACCGAGCGGCATAGTGGAGGAGGCGTATCACCGATGACGCTATGGGCGAAGGGCTACACACACGAGCCAGCAATTGCGCGCTTCGAGGCGGCGCGTAATGCGATGCTCGATGCCGAGCTGGCGCGCTACGACGTGCTGGGGTCACTGGCGCACGCGCGCATGCTGCTGCGCGTTGGCTTGCTCTCGCACGACGATTGGCAGGCGCTGGATGCGGCGCTGCGAGCGCTGCTGAGCGAGGCGCAGGCGGGAGCGCTCCAGCCGGCGCCTGCCGATGAAGACATCCATACGCTGGTCGAGCGCCTGCTGGTCGAGCGTGTTGGCGATGCGGGCAAGCGGCTACACACCGGGCGCTCGCGCAACGATCAGGCGCTGGTGGATCTGCGGCTGTACGCCAGAGACGCGCTGCTGCGACTGGCCGAGCAATCGCTGGCCACGGCGCAGGCCTTCGCCAGCTTCGCGCGAGCGCACGAGTGGACGCCCATGCCGGGCTATACCCACATGCAACGCGCGATGCTTTCGTCGGTTGGACTGTGGGCCAGCAGCTATGCCGAGGCGCTGCTGGATGATCTCATTGCAATGCATGCGGCGTTCGCGCTCAACGATCAGTCGCCGCTCGGCTCGGCGGCGGCTTATGGCGTCCCGCTGCCGCTGGATCGCGCCTTCGTGGCGGAGTCGCTGGGCTTCGGCGCGCTGCACCACAACACCCTCACCGCGGCCAATGCACGCGGCAAGACCGAAGCGGCCATCATCCAGGCGCTCTCACTCATCATGCTCGACCTGAGCAAATGGGCGCAGGATGTCCTGCTCTTCACCACCAGCGAGTTCGGCTTCTTCAGTGTTCCGATGGAGCTGTGCGACGGCAGTAGCATCATGCCGCAGAAGCGCAACCTGAGCGCGCTGGAGTTGGTGCGGGCGCGGGCGCATACCGTCATCGGGCTGCAAGCGCAGGCGCTTCAGACGCTGGCGGGTCTACCCTCTGGCTACAACATGGACTACCAGGAAACCAAGCGCCCGCTGATGGAAGCCATTGCGCTGACGGAGGGAAGCCTGGAGGTCGTTGGGCTGTTCGCGGCGGCGCTGCGCCCGCAGCAGGCGCGGCTGCGGGAAGCGTGCGCGGCGGAACTCTTCGCCACCGATCGCGCCTACGAGCTGGCGGCGCAGGGCATGCCATTCCGCGACGCCTACCGCGTCGTGGCGGCTGATCCGGCGGCGCAGGAGCCAGGTGATCTCGTCGCTCGCCTGCGCGCTCGTACACACGCGGGGACGACTGGCGCGCTCGACCTCGACGGCCTCAATGCGCGCATCGTCGCCGCGCAGGCGGGCTGGCGCGCGCGAGGGCAGGCGTTTGCGGCGGCGCTCGAAGCGCTGGCTAGCGGCGAACTCGCGGCGCCACCCGCAGCGAGCGCGCATCCATCAGGCATGGTCGCGACCGGTGCGGCGGCTTTCATACACGAGATTGCGCCGGGCATCTGAGGCACTGGCGCGTAAATGAGGGGTTTGCATCACATGGCGAATACAGTTGTGCTGGCCTACTCCGGTGGGCTTGATACCTCAGTGGCCATTCGCTGGCTGAATGAGACGTATGGTCTCGATACCATCGCGCTAACCATCGATGTCGGCGCGGAGAAAGACATCAGCGTTGTTGGCGAGAA
>DATBTW010000442.1:0-11001 GCA_036559055.1 Ktedonobacterales bacterium | reverse complement strand
CGCCCACCGCCTTCGATGGTCGCGGCGAGAGCGCGGGCCAGAGCGACGCGGCGCACGCCACGCGAGACACGGCCAGCGAGACGAGCGGGCTGCTCTGCATGGATGTGGCGGCGGTTCTGGAGCGCAAGGTAGCGGCGCTGGCGGCGCACCGTTCGCAGTTCGCCATCGCGCCGGAGTTGCTGGCGCTGGCGCCGGTCTGGCAGTTGATGCGCCGCGAATACTTCGAGCCAGTGGTCTTCGGCGCGCCTGCCAGCGCCGCGCACGCTCGCCGCGAGGATTGGCTGGCGCTGCCCGCATAGGCGCTGAGGACCTGTCTGTCCTCGTCTCCCGCGAGGAGCGGGGGACCACGGGCAAGGATTGCGGCGCGGGGCAGAGGTAGCGCGCGATGGTATGGCGCCCTCGGCCTTGAAAGGCCGGAGCACGTGACGGCGGCTTGAAAGCCGCAAGGAACACGCCTGCCTGCGGCGGCGGCGGGCGGGCATTTATGCCCCAGTGTCGCGTGCGCCGGCCATTGATGGCCGCGACTCCCTGGCCCCACAGCGATTCGACTCATCCCTTCGCCCTGCGGGCGAGAGGCCACTGTGTGAGGTCGCTCTCCCTCAGTTGGAGGCCGCCATGTTGGCTTCCGCAGTGAGGATCAGCCCTTCGAGCGCCTGATAGAAGCGCTCGGGCTGCTGGAGGTGCGGCAGGTGGCCCGCCTCGGGCAGCGTCACCTCCAGGCCGCCGTGCTCACCCAGCGCCTCCGCCACAAGCTGCGCCTGGGGGGCAGCGCAGAGCGGATCGAGCGCGCCACGGATGACCAGCCCCGGCGCGCGCGTCTGCCGCGCCGACTCCAGCGTCTGCGCGCGCGTGGCGTCGGCGTCGCGCCAGAGGGCCACACTGGCCGCCAGTGCGGTCGCGTGGTCGGGCTGCTTGCGTGCCAGGCGACGCGCCGCCTCGATCTCCTGCGTCTCCGCCGTCGTCGGGCCGAGGGCCAGCGCCATCAGCGCAGGCTCCGCCAGGCGCAGAAGCCGCGCCGAGCGCAGCGCCCGCCCGGCCAGCTTTTCGGCGCCCGGTGGCTCCGGCGCGAAGCCCAGCGGCCCCACCAGCGCCAGCCCCAGCGTGCGCAGCGGATGCGCCACGGCATAGCGCGTCGCCACGCCCGCCGCCAGCCCATGCCCCAGCAGCACGGCGCGCGCCACGCCCAGGCTATCGAGCCATTGGCCAAACAGCGTGGCGCAGTGGTCGAGGGTGTAGGCGAAGTCGGCGCCCGACGGGCGAGCGGAGGCGCCGAAGCCGGGCCAGTCCAGCGCGAAGACGCGCCGCGAGTTGGCGAAACGCAGCATGATGGCGCGGTACTCCTGCCAGCTCGCGCCGACATCGGGCAGCACGATCAGCGGCGCATGCGCCAGCAGGGCGCGCGGGCCATCGCTCATCACGCTGGCGATGCGCTGCCCCTCGATTACCACGCCGCGCTCACTCAACGGCGTCTCGGCTGAGAGTGGCGCCTTCGAATCAGCATGCGCGTCGTTCTCAGAGGTAGTCATCGGGCGCACCTCCATAGATGCTTGTGATCATTCATACGGGCTGATCTAGGACGACGCAGACGCGACCGAGGCGAGCAGACGCCGCGCCTGCTCAATCAGCGCCGCCGACGCTGCCCAAAGAATGAGCGCCGCGCCGAAGCCCGCCAGCATCCACTGAGGCTGCGCCTGGTGAGCGCTGAGTCGCGCGCCCGCAGGCAGCAGTATCGCCACCACGCCCACCACGATCAGCAGCGCGCCCACCAGATAGTACATCCGCATGCGAAAGACGGCGGCCAGCGGCAGGAAGTGCGCGCCGACGATGATGACGGTGATGGGAATGGCAAGTTCGGCCCGATTGATCGCATTGCAGATGGCGAAGTTCAGGCCGATCAGGATACCCTCGGTCGCGAAGATGATCCCAAACCATTTGCCTGTGCCACGCCAGTACGCCTCCTCTTCCGGATTCGATGTCTCAGGCAGGCGCCGCGCGACGACGATCAGCCACACGCCCGTCGCGGCGAGCGCCACGCCGATCACGATGGCGAGGACCGTCGCCCAGGGGAATGATCCCGCGCCGCTATCCAGCCCGGCGACGCCCAGCAGCGCCCAGGCCGTGCTGAAGAAGGCGAAAAAGAACACGCCGCTCGCGATCCCGCGAATGGCGCCCTGTGATGCCTGTAGCTCCATGTTCGCCACGCCTATCCTCCTTCTCGTGACGTACCCTGACGTGAGTTGCAACTCCGTCAGCGCAGCAGCGGCCCGACCAGCGCGATGGCCGCCACCAGCGACGGCGCTACGACCAGCGCGGGCAGCCAGTTCGCCACGCGCAGATCGCGTATCTTGAGCAGCTTCAGGCCAATGGCGACCAGAATCAGCCCGCCCGTCGCGGTCAGCTCGGTGATGGCGTCGGGGTAGGCGTTGAGCGCGGGCGCGATGCCGTGGGCCAGCAGGCTGATGCCGCCCTGGTAGACCAGAATGACGCCGATGGAGAGCAGCACGCCCCAGCCGAGCGTCGCGCCGATGGCCAGCGCGGCGAATCCGTCAAGCGTGGCCTTGATGATCAGCTTGGTGGTGTCGCCGCTCAGCCCATTGTCGAGCGCGCCCAGAATCGAGAGCGGCCCGACGCAGAAGATCAGGCTGGCGGTGACAAACGCCTCGCTGAGGGTCGAGCCGGGGCGCGCCAGCTTCTTCTGCGCCCAGTCGCCCACGCGCTGCAATCCGCGCTCCAGATCGATGGCCTCGCCGATCAGCACGCCGAGCAGCAGGCTCCCCAGCACGATCAGCGCATTTTTCGTCGTGAAGGCGTCGAGCAAGCCGATCAGCACGGTGAAGAGGCCCAGCGCGCCAAACAGCGCCTCGTGGAAGCGGCCGGGCAGACGGTCGCCCACCAGCGCGCCGAGCGAGCCACCCAGCAGCACGGCGCAGGCGTTGATGAGCGTGCCGTCCACGCTGGTGAAGATGGTCACTCGCGGCGTCTCTCTCTGGCGTCCCTGGTGGGCAGACCGTCGTGGCCATGCAGGCCGTCGGACGGGGTAGATGGCGCACCGATACCCTGCCAAGCTCTGTTCGGCCTGGCTCTGTTCGGCAAGGCCACGCCAGTATATCATGCCATCGGCTGGCGCGCCGTGCGAGCGTCTGTGCGAGCGATTGAGCAGGCATGGGACATTCTCGTCGAGAAGCATGCGGTCTGGCGCCGACGCGGTATACTGGAGACGCGCAGGAGGAAGCGCGCTTGTCGTCTGGAGAACTCATGGCAGCAGCAGCGGCGGTCTTCGTACCTGCCTACGCGAAGATCAATCTGACTCTGGCTGTTCTGGGGCGACGCGCGGATGGCTATCATCGGCTGGCGTCGGTGATGCAGACCATCTCGCTGCACGACACCCTGCGCATCACGGTGGGCGGCGCCGATGGCTTCGACTGCGATGTCGCCGCGCTCGCCCAGCCCGATAATCTGGTGGCGCGCGCCGCTGCGCTGCTGCGCGCCGAGGTTGGGCGAGCAGAGCTTACAGCGCAGATCGAACTGCACAAAGCGGTACCGGCGCAGGGTGGGTTGGGCGGTGGTAGCAGCGATGCGGCGACCACCGTGCTCGCGCTCAACGCGCTCTGGGGCCTCGGATTGAGCGCGGCGCGCATCGAAGCGCTGGCCGCGCGCCTTGGCTCTGACACGGCGTTCTTCACGCACGGGGGAACGGCGCGCATCGCGGGGCGAGGCGAGGTGGTGGAACCGCTGCCAGATGCGGAACCCCTCTGGCTGGCGCTGGTCAAGCCATCGGTCGATGTCTCAACGCCAACGGTCTTTCGCGCTGTGACGCCTGCGGACTACGGCGACGACGCTGATACAGAGGCGGTCATTGCCGCCATTCGCGCCGGGCAGCCGCTGCCGTTCGACCGGCTCACCAATACGCTGGAACGCGGCGTCATGCGCGCGTATCCAGAAGTCGCACGCGCGCAGAAGACCCTGCTCGATCTGGGCGCCTCGCTCGTCGTAATGAGCGGGAGTGGCCCATCGCTATTCGCGCCCTATCGGTCGCTTCGGGAGGCCGCCAGCCTCGTGGAGCGCGCCAGAGAGCGCCAACTGAACGCCTGGCTCTGTCATAGCGTGACCCGCGCGCAGGCGCTGGCCGCACGCAGCTAACCCCGACCAGGCAGACGGTTTTTGGAAGGTGAGTAGCGATGCATACTACGGCAACGTTGGCGTAGGACGGGTGGGAAGTGGGCCAGTGATTATCGAGGAACAGGAGAGCGCGCTGGTGACGCGCGCCACGCAACGCGACCACGATGCATTTACCCGGCTCTACCAGATGTATTTCGACCGCATTTATCGCTATATCCGACTGAGACTTGGCAACGCGGTAGACGCGGAAGACACGACCTCGGCGGTCTTCTTCAATGCCTGGCGCACAATCCATAGCTTCTCGCCGCAGCGCGAATCATCGTTCGCGGCGTGGCTCTTCCGTCTGGCGCACAATGCGGTGGTTGATCGCTTCCGCAGCATGCGCGACATCATCTCGCTGGACGCCACTGGCGAGCGATTGGCCATTCGCGCGATTCATCCGGGGCCAGAGGCGCAGATCGAGCGCAAGCTGACGATCCACGAGCTCTCGACGGCGCTGGAATCGCTGACCGAGGAGCAGCGCGAGGTCGTGCTGCTGCGCTTCGTCGAGGGCCTCTCCGCCCGCGAGGTGGGCGACATCATGGGCAAGCAGGAGGGCGCCGTGCGAGGGATGCAGTTCCGCGCCATCGAGTCGCTGCGCCGTGTGATGACCCAGCGCCGCGACACCAGTGATTGAGATTGTGTGCCGAGGCATCTGATCAGGATAGCTGACCGATGGAACCACAGGAACCACAAGATGCGTTAGACGACCTGCGCCGGGAGCGGCTCTTCGATTCGCTGCTCAGCGCAGGTGATCGCTGGCGTCTGGCCCTCAACACACAGGCAGAGCGCGCGGCGGACGCTGATGCAGGCGTCGCCGAGGATCTGGCGCTGCTGGCGCACATGCGCGCGCTCCAGACCGGACACGAAGAGACTGAATTCGCCCGCGCGCGGATCGGCCGCCAGCTCGACGAGCTGATGCGCGCCGAGCCACTCGGAGCCGAGGCCGCCCGCCCGCCAGATGCCCACGAGTGGAGGCGCGGCCGCATGCGCGCCCTCACCGCCCCACCTGCCGACGAAGTGGCCGCCGCGCGCCAGCGCGCCGAGCGGAGTGAGGCAGAGCGACAGGCTCGCCGCACGCGCCGTCAGGCCATTATGGGCATCCTGACGGGGCGCGCGGCGACGCTGGTCGGGGCGCTCCTGCTGCTGGCCTGCTGCGCCCTCGCGGGCGTCTCCGCCGCTGCGGCGCGAGCGCTGCCAGAGTCTCCGCTGTATGCCGTCAAGCGCGCCGAGGAGACGACGCTGCTGACGATGTCATGGGGTGATAGCAGCCGGGGTCAGTCCCTCAACCTGATCGCCAATCACCGGCTGGGTGAGGCGGCGACCGAGGCTGACTTGCATCGTCTGCCCGAGGCGCGCTCGTTGCTGAGCCAGTTCGACAGCGCATTCACCGAGTTGATCGCCCTGACGCGCCATGCGCAGGCGCTCCACGAAGATACGAGCGCGCTGACCAGCGGCATCCAGGCGACGGTCGCGTCGGAGCAGTCGATCGGCGCGACGGCCAACGCGCTTGGCGAGGCGAGTTTCGCCACAGTAGTGACTAGCAGCGCGCAATCCGCGATGACCCAGATGCAGGCCGCTGGCATCGGCGTCTCGGCCAATCCTAACCAAGGCCATGACCACCAGGGCAATGGGAACGGACATGGTAATGGGAACGGACATGGGAACGGCAATGGCTCAGGGACGCCTGGGCTGACCCCCACGCCAAAGCCCACTCATGCTCCGCATGGCAACGGCAAGGGCAAGGGCAACGGCAATGGCCAGGATGGCTCCCCAACGCCGACGACAACGCCCACCGCGACGGCGCCCCCTGGCGGCTCCTGACGCGCCGATGCGTATCATCATCGCGCAGAGCCGCCTCGATACCTTCGGCGGCGGTGAGCGCGCCACGCTGGAGCTGGCCCGGCGGCTCAGCGAGCGCCACGCGGTCAGCATCCTGACCAGCTCATTTATTCCGCAGCGCACATTCTCCGGGCTGGCCGACTTCCCGCTGCGGATCACGCCGCCCGCTGAGTGGCTGACACAGCCGCTCGCCGCCGACGCGCTGGTGGCGCAGAACTTCGGGGCGCGACTGCTGGCGCTGCGCCAGCGCGGCGTGATCGCCTACCTGCATACGATGCGCTCGCTCTATCTGCGCGGCGGACGACGGCCCGATCTGGCGCTGCGCCGCGCGCTGGATCGCCGCGCCGTGCGCCGCGTCGCCTTCCTGCTGACCAACAGCGCCTTCACTGCCAGGCGCGCCGAGCGTTTCTATGGCCGCACGCCAGAGGTCGTCCCGCTAGGGGCGGATGAGGCGCTGATCGGGCTGGAGCCGTGGGTGGGCGACTACGCGCTCTATGTGGGTCGGCTGGCGCCAGAGAAAGGCGTGGCGCGCCTGCTGGAGTGGAGCGCCACGACGCCGATCGCGCTGGAGGTGGTGGGCGCTGGTTCGCCTGCCGAGCGCGCCCACCTGGCGCCGCTGCTTGAACGGCTTGGCTCGCGCGCCCGGCTGCGTGGCCCGCTGACCGGGCCAGCGCTGGCGGCGATGTACGCGGGGGCGCGCTTCTTCGCCTTCACGCCACACGCGGAGGAGTTTGGCCTGGCGGCGCTCGATGCGATGGCCGCCGCCAAGCCCGTGATCGCTGTGCGCGAGGGCGCGCTGCCCGAGCTGATCGAGGACGGCGTGACAGGTTTCCTCGTGCGCGATGCTGCCGACTTTCAGCGCGCCGCCCAACGGCTCCTCGCCGACGATGCGCTCTGCCTCCGCATGGGGCTGGCCGCACGCGAGCGCGCCCGCGCCTACTCATGGGAGCGCCACGCGCGGCGCATCGAGACGCTCTGCGAGCAGGTCGCCAGCGAGCGCGGCTGACCGACATCCTCACGCCTTCGGCGTCGCGCCATCGTCCTCCGGCTGGAAGATGCGCTCGATGGGCAGCGCGAAGAGCTGCGCAATCTTGAAGGCCAGTGGCAGGCTCGGATCGTACTTGCCGGTCTCCAGCGCGTTGACCGTCTGCCGCGAGACATCCAGCCGCTCGGCGAGATCGGCCTGCGACCAGTCACGCTCGGCGCGCAACACCCGCAGCGCGTTCTTCATCGGGCGTAGCGCAGCGAGGCCACGACCCCGCCGATGCCCCACAGCGCGATCATCAGCGGCAGCACCCAGATGTAGCTGAGGCTGGGCATGCCGACCAGCTCCAGGAAGCCATACGTGAAGGTGATGATGGCCGTCGCGCCGAAGCCAAAGCCAATCGCGTTGAGCTGGATGCGCCGCTGCAACTCATCCATGCGCCCCAGCGCGCGGATGAAGGCCCACAGCGCGAAGCAGATCGGGATGACTGGCGCCACCGCCAGCGCAAAGCGCCACGGCGCCTGGGGATTCGCCTCGATCACCTGCAGCGCGATGATCAGCGTGATGGCGTAGGCGAGCATAGAGCCGCCAAACTCGATCAGATAGCTCTTCGTCGCTTTGCTCATGGTGGTATTCATGGTGTTGCGGCGCACTTGCGCGCCCCTCCTTCTCGTAACCTTGCTCGTCGAACCACTGTATCTGTCAAGTTTGCTTGACATGCTGAGTGTAAAGCGTCTTTTGCAATTTGTCAAGTGTGTTTGACATACCGTGGTGAGCGTCATGGGTCGCGCCCTAGAGAGAAGCGCTGATCGTCCCTACGCAGCAATCCCCACGACGACTGCGGCGGCGCATGCGAGAGTGGAAGGGATTCGGCGCCGCGAGGGGCGACGTCGGTCAGCTATTCAGGAGGGGTAAGCAGATGGCACTGGAAGAGCGCAAGCTGGGCGTGTCGCTCGCGAACGACGCGCTGGAGAAGCTCCGCCGCGACGTGCGCGGGGCGGTGTATGCGCCGGGCGACGGCGAGTATGACAGCGCGCGCCAGGGGTGGAACCTGCGCGTGCGGCAGCGGCCCGCCGTGATCGTGGAGGCGGCGGATGTGGCGGATGTCATCACGGTGGTGCGATTCGCCGGGGCGCACGGCCTGCCGCTGGCGGTCATGCGGACCGGGCACGGCCTGGTGGCGCCGTGCGACGGTGGCATGCTGCTGCTCACCGAGCGACTGCAAGGCGTCGAGGTCGATCCCGTGGCGCAGATCGCGCGCATCGCGGCGGGCGCGCTGTGGGCCGATGTCTTGCCGGTGGCGACGCCGCACGGGCTGATCCCGCTGGTTGGCTCGACCCCCTATGTGAGCGCGGTCGGCTACTCGCTGGGCGGGGGCGTGGGCTGGCTGAGCCGCAAGTATGGGCTGGCGGTGGATAGCGTGCGCGCGTTTGACATCGTGACAGCGGATGGCGAGTTGCGCCACGTCACGGCGGCGAGTGAGCCAGCGCTGTTCTGGGCGGTGCGCGGCGGCGGCGGGAATTTCGGCGTGGTGACTTCGCTGGAGTGCCAGCTCTACCGCGTGCGAGAGTTGTACGGCGGCAACCTCTTCTATCCCATCGAGTCGGCGGCTGCGGCGCTGGCCGCCTATGGTCAGTGGGCGCCCACGCTGCCCGACGCGTTCACGACGTCGTTTCTGATGATCCGCTTCCCACCCATGCCAGAGCTGCCGCCCGCGCTGGCGGGCCAGACGCTCTGCGTGGTGCGTGGCTGCTACGACGGTGATATGGCGACGGGCGAGGCGTTGCTGCGCCCCATGCGCGAGGCGGCGCCGCTTGCGCTCGACGCCTTTGGCCCGCTGCCCGCCAGCGACCTGGAGCGCGTCGCCAGCGACCCCATCGATCCGCTGCCCGTGGCAAGCTGGACAGAGACGCTGCGCGACCTGCATGCGCCGACGGCGCAGGCGCTGCTCCAGCTCTTCGCATCGGGGCCGCAGTCGCCGTTCTTCGCCATCGAGACACGGCATCTGGGCGGCAGCGTCGCCATCCAGGCGCCATTGCAGGCGCCGGCGTTCAGCCTGCGCGATGTCGGATTCGTGCTATTCACCTATGGGCTGCTGGCCGATCCCGCGCTGGAGCCAGACTTCGCGCGCTACTTCGCCGAGGTGGCGGCGACGCTGCGCCCCTACGCGACCGGCGGGCTGTACTACAACTTCCTGAGCGATATGGACACCACGCCGGAGCGCGCGCGCGCTACTCACACGCCCGCGCATCACCTTCGGCTGGCCGCCATCAAGGCGGTCTATGATCCAGCCAACATGTTCCGCTTCAATCCCAACATCGCGCCGAGCGATGCGAGCGATGCGAGCGATGCGAGCGATGCGGGCGAAGAGCGCGACGCGCGGCGATTCGCCTAGCGCCTGCACGCGGGAACCCTGGGCCGCTCAGCGTATGCCTCATCGGCGTGCGCTGAGCGGCCTTTTGCGAGGCGCGCCGACCCCGGATGGTATACTCAACGTTGGCCCCGCAGTCAGCTCGCGCGTCTGTATGGGCATGCAGCGCTCGCAGATGAGCGCACGAGCGATCCGTATGAGACGGCAGCGATAAAGGGCGATCAGGGCCAGTATGGCGGAGAACGAGCGTCGGCGCAGCAGGGGCGCCGGGCAGAGCGAGCGCGCGGTGAGTGCGGCGGGTGAGCCGGGGTACGAGTCGCGCCCCGGCATCGACCAGCGCGTGCGGCGCATGGTGGGCCGCGCGCTGAAGCGGCGAGCGCAGGCGGCGCTACGGTGGGGGCTGGGGCAGGTGGGCGCGGCGCTGCGCGATTGGGATGATCCGCTGCCGCCGCTGCGCGCGGGCGACCGGCGCATCCGTCGTATTCTGGTGGTGCGAGTCGATCTGCTGGGCGATGTCGTGCTCTCGACGCCAGCCGTGCGGGCGCTACGCCGCGCCTATCCGCGCGCCACGATCGATATGCTGGTTCAGGCGCCGCTGGATGGTATTCTGGCGGGCGATCCGGACATCCATCGCATACTGGTGTGGAATCCGCATGTCTGGCGCAATCCGCGCAACTGGCTGCGGCTGGGGTCGTGGCGCGCGGCGCTGGGCACGCTGCGGCGCATGCGGCGGCCACGCTACGATCTGGCGATCAGCGTCTCCGGCGACATCGGCAGCATCGTGACACGGCTGAGCGGCGCGCGGAGGCGGGTAGGCTATGCGGGCGAGGCGTATGGCTCCTTCATGACCGATGCTGTTCCGGGCGCGCGCTACCAGACACAGCAGCGCGAGACGCGCTATGTGCTGGCGCTGGCGGCGGCGGCTGGCGGCATCGTCGTGCCGGGCGATGAGGTTCCGCGGCTGAGCGTGCCGCCCGCCGAGCGCGCGCGCATGCGGGCGACGTTGGCGGAGGCGCGGGCGCGACTGGGCGCGAGTGGCCCGCTGATTGCGCTGCACGCTGGCGCACGCAACGGGCAGGCCAAGCGCTGGCCCGCGCGCCACTGGGCGGCGCTGGCGCGGCTGCTATCCGATGAGCTGGGCGCGGTGGTCACGCTGACGGGCGCGCCCAACGAGGCGCCGCTGGCGGGCGATGTGGAGCGCATGGCCGACCGCCCGCTGCTGAATCTATGCGGCCAAACGACGCTGCCCGCCTTGAAGGCGCTGTTGGCGGAGTGCGATCTGGTCATCTCCGGCGATAGCGGGCCGATGCACATCGCCTGCGCGCTGGGGCGACCGGTCATCGCGCTGCACGGGCCGACCAACCCGGCCATCAGCGGGCCGACGACCTCCGATGCCATCGTCCTGCGGCTGGGGCTGTGGTGCTCGCCCTGCTACGACGCCAGCGCCACAGCGGAGTGCCGCTTTGGCAACCCGGTCTGCATGAAGGATCTGACGCCCAGCATGGTCTATACGGTGGCGCGGCAGCGGCTGGCCGAGTTGGGGCTGGTCGCCGCGAGGCCAACCCCGCCGATTCCGCTGCCCACACGAGCCGCGCCATCGGCTAGCGGGCAGGAGCGAGCCGCCCATGAGCGCACGGATTGAGCG
>DATBTW010000441.1:0-3443 GCA_036559055.1 Ktedonobacterales bacterium | reverse complement strand
CGTGCGGCGGCGCTTCCAGCCGCGCATGCTGATCCCGTACCTGTTCGTGCTGCCCTTCTTCGTCCTCTTCGTCGCGTTCTTCGTGGCGCCGCTGGTCTATGCCTTCCAGCAGAGCCTCTATAAGACGGAGCGCAGTGGCCTGGGCTTCGGGCCGCCGAAGATCATCTGGGCGGGCGCTGAAAACTATCTCGCGGTGTTGAAAGACCCCCAGTTCTGGGATGGATTCTGGCGCGTGCTGCTCTTCGGAGCCGTGCAGATTCCCGTGATGATGCTGGTGGCGCTGCTGATGGCGCTGTTGATGGATTCGGCGGTCATCCGCTTCCGCCGCTTCTTCCGCCTGGCGTTCTTCGTGCCCTACGCGGTGCCCATCGTCATCGCCGCCATCATGTGGGGCTTCTTCTACAGCCCCAGCGCCAGCCCCATCGTGCAGGCCTTCACCGCGCTGCATCTGCCTACGCCGGTCTTTCTCGGCCCCAGGGCGACACTCTGGTCCATCGCCAATATCTCCACCTGGGAGTTCACCGGCTACAACATGATCATCTTCTACTCGGCGCTCCAGAGCATCCCGCAGGAGATCTATGAGTCTGGCAGGCTGGATGGGCTGTCGGAAACGGGGATCGCGCTGCGGCTGAAGCTGCCGCTGATCGTGCCTGCGCTGATCCTCGGCGTGCTCTTCTCGATTGTCGGGTCGCTGCAACTGTTCAATGAGCCGATCATCCTGAAGAACCTGACCGGCTCGGCCATCACGACTCACTACACGCCCAACATCTTCGCCTACAACGTCGCGGTCGTGAACACCGACTTCAATTACGGCGGGGCCATCGCCGTCATCCTTGGCGTCGTCACATTCGTCTTCTCATTCGGCTTCCTGCGCCTCACGCGCGGCCGGCTAGGAGTCTGAAGATGGCCAGCTTGCCGGTCTCGGAGCGCATGCGGCGCGCGTCGTCGAATGATGGCGCGGCGCGACCCATCGGGGTACGCGCCTTCGGCGTGAAGAGCGCCCTCGGCTACGTCGTGCTGATCGCGCTGACGATCTACTGCCTCACGCCGCTCTACTGGCTCGTCATCGCCGCGACCAAGGGCAACACCGACCTGTTCTCGTCGTTCGGGCTGTGGTTCGCGCACTTCAACCTCTGGCAGAATCTGGCCGACACGTTCACATACGATGGCGGCGCCTACCCGCACTGGCTCTTCAATTCGCTCATCTACGCGGGCGTCGGCGGCGTCTTCAGCATGGTCATCTCGGTGCTGAGTGGCTACGCGCTGGCCAAGTTCGCCTTCCGTGGGCGCAACCTGATCTTCGGGCTGGTGCTGGGCGCCGTGCTCGTGCCGCAGACCACGCTGGCGCTGCCGCTCTACATGGTCATCAGCAAGATCAACCTGGCCAACACTTATTGGGCGGTGCTGCTGCCATCGCTGCTCAGCCCGATTGGCGTCTTTCTGGCGCGCATCTTCGCCACCGACGCCGTGCCCAACGATCTGCTCGATGCGGCGCGGGTAGATGGGGCTGGCGAGTTCCGCATCTTCACGCGGATCGCGACGCCGCTGCTGGTTCCCGGCATGGTCACCATCTTCCTCTTTCAGTTCGTGGCGATCTGGAACAGCTTCTTCCTGCCGCTGATCGTGCTGAGCGACCCGAATCTCTTCCCCGTCAATCTGGGGCTGGCGACCTGGAACTTCGATCCTGCCGCTCACGAGCTGCTCTACAACCAGATCGTCACCGGCTCCTTCATCGCCGTGCTGCCGCTGATCGTGATGTTCCTGTTCTTGCAGCGCTACTGGCGCGCGGGGCTGGCCCTTGGCAGCGTGACCGGCTGATGGGGTGAAGTGGCGCGCCGCAAGCGCAACGGGGCCGGATTCCACGCTGGCCCTGCGAGGGGAGCGTGCGCGTCGCACGGCCTCACATCATCCCGTGGCGACCGTGTAGTCAAGTGACATCTCCCCACGGCTTTCAGCCGGGGGCTTCTAGCAGTCGAACTGCACGCCATGATGCCCCAGGGCGAGAGCCGAAGCTCACGGGCAATGTAGCTCATGGCATGCGTGCTGTCAAATGAGTAAGGTGACAACCATGCGATTTCCTGCTGGGTTTCTCTGGGGGGCATCCACCTCCGCCTATCAGATCGAGGGCGCGACCCGCGAAGATGGGCGCGGCCCCTCTATCTGGGATCACTTCGCGGCGACTCCCGGACGCACACACCAAGGCGAGACGGGCGAGGTCGCGATCGATCACTATCACCGCATGGAGCAGGATGTGGAGCTGATGGCCAGTCTTGGCCTGAGCGCCTATCGCTTCTCCATCGCGTGGCCGCGCATCATGCCCGATGGTGTCGGCGCGGTGAATCCAGCGGGAATGGCGTTCTATGATCGCCTGGTGGATCAACTGCTGGCGCATGGCATCACGCCGGTGGCGACGCTCTTCCACTGGGATCTGCCGCTGGCGCTGTATGAGCGCGGCGGCTGGCGCAACCGCGACACTGCCCACGCCTTCGCCGACTACGCGGAGCACGTCGTCCGGCGGCTGGGGGATCGCGTGCAGTGGTGGCTGACGCACAACGAGCCGTGGTGCGCCGCCTACCTGGGATATGTCAGCGGCGTGCATGCTCCCGGCATCTGTGACGATGCGCAGGGCGCCGTGGACGTCGGGCATCATCTGCTGCTCTCGCACGGGCTGGCCGCCCAGCGCATCCGCGCCGCCTCAACGCTGGAGGCGCGTGTGGGCATCGCGCTGAATCTCTTCCCCATCTTCGCGGGCGATCCGCGCAGCGAGACGCTGCGGGCGGTGGAGCAGGCGCACCGCTTCCACAATCGCTGGTTCCTCGACCCGCTCTTTCGCGGCGAATATGCCCCCGGCCTCTTTGATGATCTCGGCGCGGCCCCGCCGCCGATGCAGGCAGGCGATATGCAGACCATCAGCGCGCCGATCGACTTTCTGGGCGTCAACTACTACAACCGCTGGGTCGTGCGCGCTTCGTCCTCGACCAGCGCGCCCGGCGCGGCGACGGACGGCGAGGCGGGCAAGCCGCCAGCGCAGTACGAGTACATGGAGGCGCCCGCTGGAGCGACCATCACGACGATGGGCTGGGAAGTCTTTCCGCATGGGCTGAACCTCGTGCTGGAGGACACCATGCGCAACTACCATCCGCGCGCCATCCTCATCACCGAGAACGGCGCGTCGTTCGACGACCACTGGAACGGAAACGGGCTGGTGAGCGACCCGCAGCGCGTCACCTACCTGCGCGAGCATCTCGACGCGGTGGGCGACGCGGTGGCGCATGGGACGCCGGTCGCGGGCTATTTCGTCTGGTCACTCTTCGATAATTATGAGTGGGATCAGGGCTTCAGCCAGCGCTTTGGCATGGTCTACATCGACTATGCGACCCAGAAACGCATCGTGAAGGATAGCGGCCGGTGGTACGCCGGGTTCCTGGCCGCCCAGCGCGCCC
>DATBTW010000440.1:0-2487 GCA_036559055.1 Ktedonobacterales bacterium | reverse complement strand
CGGGATTAAAGACGCTGCCCGTCTTGTTGTACGTCACGGAGACGGCCAGCCGATGGTACGCGCCGCCATTGGGTAGCAGTGTCACGAGGTCGGTCTGCGTCTCGGTGACGTAGAGGTTGGCCTTGTTGCCGCCATCGTTGGTGTCCACGACGAAGAAGCCATCGCCGCCGCCGGTGGCCACCGCCGAAGACAGCCCTAATTGCTGCAAGATCAACTCGGCGCGCGGGTCAGCCAGGTAGACCTGCAAATCCTTCGACTTGATGGCCTGCTCGGCGATATTGAAGATGGTCTTCAGGCCAGAGCCGTGCAGCGACTTGAGCCGCGCGAGCAGTTGCGAGGCCAGATCGTGCGTGAACTGCTTGCGATCCTGCCCGGCGGCGGTCGGCTTGTCGAGTTGATAGGTGTGGATGTCGGTTTCCAGTGTGCTCGCTGTCACCGTCACGCCATATTCGGGCATCGGCAGCGGGCCGGTCGCTTGCAGGATGTCTTCGATCAGCACGGGCGTGAAGGCCACGACGCCCTGAATCGGCGCGCCATCCGGCGTGCCGCCTGCCCCCTGTGCGATCTGAATCGCCGCACGCGCATTGGTGGGGAAGTCTGCCGAGATATTCGAGTCGCGCAGACCCCAGCCATACTGATTCACGCAGCGCACCGGCCACCACCACGCGCTGTTGGGCGGATTCGTCACCGCGTGGCCGCAGTCCGCCGTGACCGCGCCAAACTTCTGCGCGTAGAGCTGGTCGAGCACATAGGTATTCTTCAGGCCAAATGGCGTGGTCTTCGATTGTTTGCCGCCATCCAGCTCCAGAATGCCGTAGTTGCCCTGGAATCCGCCACCAGCGCGCAGCTCGCTGCGATCCATGGCGATGGCCAGGAAGTAGGCAGGCTGCCCCACCCCCAGCAGCGCGGGCGCGGCGTCGAGTAGGTTCTTTAGCTCGCCAAAGACCTTCTGCGCCAGTGGCAGCAGCGCCAGGTAGTCGCCATATTTCGTGCCGGGCTTGAGCTGCGCGGGCAGCGCGCTCTGGTCGAGTTGGTGGTAGACGGCCACCGCGTCCAGCGTGCGCGCATCGGCGTCGGCCAGCAGCACGCGCGCCTGCTGGATGTCGGCTGGCGTGATGCCGGGCGTCGAGCTATCGGCTGAAAGCGCGCCGCCTTCGAGCGGGGTCAGCAACGACTGCGCCACCTGGATGCTCTCATTGGCCGCGCCGGTCAGGTCGTAGCCGATGCGCACGAGCATCTGATAGTTGCGTATGGTCGGGCTGACCGCGCCCAGTGGCGCCCCGACGACCGCCACCGCGCCATTGATCTCATAGAGGTCGCCATTGATGGCGGCGATGTCGGCCTGCGCCTCGCTCAGCTTGCTGCCGTTGATGAGCGTCGCCGTGCCGCCAGCCGCCATCTGCTGGAGATGCGAGACATGGCGGGCGAGATCGACGGTGTCGTAGCCCAGCCGCGCCAGCGGAATCAGCGGTGCGCAGCAGGTCAGCATGAAGCCCAGCAGGAAGAACGCCAGCATCGCCGCCGCCGCCGGACGCCGCTGCATGAGCAGCCGCATGCGCGAGACGCGCGAGAGCGGACGGGTCACGGCGCCGAGCTGCGCCAGCGTGTTGAGCGATTCGGCCAGCGCGTCGTCGTCGAGCGCCTGGCGCAGATCGCCGATCAGGGCGCCGCCGGTGTCGCGCACGGCTGGCTCTGGGCGGCGACGGCCACCACCGCCGCCACGTCGTCGGCGCGGCGGATACGGCTCCTGCGGCTCGTCATCCTCTGCCCAGGCGGTATCCCACGAGCCAGTCTCCCAGTCGCCATCCCAGTCGCCATCCAGCTCCGGATCATCCCAGGTATCGTGCCGTGGTCTGCCAGCGCGGCGGCCATCACGCCTGCCCCGGCCATCGTCTCGTCCATCACGTCGGCCATCACGTCGGCCATCACGTCGGTCTGGCGCGTCGGGGTCTGCTGGCATCTCAAAGGGGACTTCGCCGTGATGATCCCAGTGGTCGAGGTCGCCGGTGGAGAAGTCTGTGGCGCGCCAGTCGCGTGCGCCGGGCTGGCGGGACTGTTCGCCGCCGGTGCGGTGGCGCAGATTCTCTCCGAGACGACGCGCGCCACCCGCCAGCTTGCCCCAGCCGCGCTGAGCCTGCGCTGGCGCCGCGTCAGCGGCGTCGCCATCGGTGGGGGGAGCGAAACGGCTGAGCAATCCGCCGGAGTTGGGCGGCGGGTCATCGTGGCTGAGCGGGCCAGAGCGCAGACCACCTGATCCGCCCGAACCATTGGCTCCGGCGTCGTGATACTGGCCAGAGAGCAAGCCGCGACGAGGCTGAGACGGTGGATCGCGGTCATCCATGTTGTCTCATCTCCTCTGCCGCGCCGCCCCACGGCAGCCCCATAACACGCCCTTGCGAGCCTAACACTCCCGGCGAAGCAGCGTCAAGCTGGCTAGGAATCGCTCAGGAATCGCTCAGCGCATTTTCAGGGCCGCCGCCACGTCAG
>DATBTW010000439.1:0-6732 GCA_036559055.1 Ktedonobacterales bacterium | reverse complement strand
ACGACATCATTGATGGCGACGCAGATGGTGGCGGGGAAGGGTGGGCGCGCCAGGCGGCCATTGCGGTCGCGCACGGCCCCGAAGCCTTTGTACATCGGCATGGCGCCCTTGCCACGGATGAACGCCTCGGCGATGCGATCTAGCTCGCCGGTGGTCACGCCGGGGAGCACATGTGGGCGCAGCTCCTCATAGGTCTGCGCGACGATGCGCCCGGCCTCGCGCAGCATCGCGATCTGCTCCGGCGTCTTCATGATGATCGCCATCGCGCACATCCCTGCCTCTCTATTGCGAACCCTCGCCCCCGGCCCTTCTCCCAGAGGGAGAGGGGAGAATTGAACCAGGGCGCCGTCGCTAGCCGCAGTCCGCCGCCTCCTCTGCTCCCCCTCTCCTCGCGGGAGAGGGGGTTGGGGGGGTGAGGTCGCTAGCCGCGCGCCAGCGCCTTCTTCGTCAGCTCAGGAATGTCGAAGATCGTCTCGGCCACCGGCACATGCGCCTTCTCCAGCGCCTCGACCTTGCCCTGCGCCGTGCCGCTAGAACCAGAGACGATGGCGCCCGCATGCCCCATGCGCTTGCCTGGAGGCGCCGTGCGGCCAGAGATGAAGCCGACGACGGGCTTCCGCATCGTCGCGGCGTAGGCGGCGGCGTCTTCTTCATCGCTGCCGCCGATCTCGCCGCACATCACCACCGCGTCGGTCTCAGCGTCCGCCTCGAAGAGGCGCAGGCAGTCGATGAAAGTGGTGCCGATGATGGGGTCGCCGCCGATGCCGATGCACGACGACTGCCCGATGCCCGCCGCCGTCAGCAGCGAGACGACCTCGTAGGTCAGCGTGCCGGAGCGCGAGACGAAGCCGACGCGCCCCTCTTTGAAGATGTGATACGGCATGATGCCGACCTTGCCCGCGCCCGGCGTGGCCAGTCCGGGGCAGTTCGGGCCGATCAGGCGGGTCGGATGCTCCTTGAGGAAGGCCATCACGCGCGCCATATCCAGCACGGGGATCAGCTCGGTGATGCAGACCACCAGCGGGATGCCCGCGTCGGCGGCTTCCATGACGGCGTCGGCGGCTCCGGCGGGCGGCACGAAGATGCACGCGACATCCGCGCCGGTGCGCGCCTTGGCCTGCGAGACGGTATCGAAGACATGCACGCCCTCGGTGGTCTGCCCGCCCTTGCCCGGCGTGACCCCGCCCACGACCTGCGTACCGTTCTCGATCATGCGCTTGGTGTGGTAGCTGCCCTCACCGCCCGTGATGCCCTGCACGATCACGCGCGAGTTCTTATCAAACAGGATGCTCACTCGTTGTTCCCCTTCGCCGTGATCCCGGCAACCTCGGCGACGATCTTCTGCGCGCCGTCGCGCATGTCCGCGCCCCAGGTCAGCCCGGCGTCGGCCAGCAGCGCGCGCCCTTCGACCTCGCCCGTGCCAGCCAGGCGCGCGACGATCGGCATGCCCTGGGGCAGCTCCTCTTGCGCCATGATGATGCCCCGCGCCACCTCTTCGCCGCGCGTGATGCCGCCGAAGATGTTGACGAAGATGCCCTTGACCTGCGGGTCGCGCGCCACGAAGAGCAGCGCCTTCTTCATGGACTCCGCCTTGGCGCCGCCGCCGATGTCGAGGAAGTTGGCGGGCTTGCCGCCCGCGCGCGCGACCATATCCAGAGTGGTCATCACCAGCCCCGCGCCATTGCCGACGATGCCGACATCGCCATCCAGCTTGACGTAGGTCAGCCCTTCTTCTTTGGCCGCGAACTCCAGCGGGTTGGCTTCCTCTGGCTCAGCCCAGCCCGCATACTCCTTCTGGCGGGGCAGCGCGTTGTCGTCGATGATCATCTTGGCGTCGGCGGCGATGACCTTGCCATCGTCGGTCAGCGCCAGCGGATTGATCTCGGCCAGCGTGGCGTCGCTCTCGATGCAGGCTTTCACGAGCTGCGAGAGAATCGTCCCGCCGCGCGCCACCACCACCGACGGCACGCCTGCCGCCGCCAGCAGCTTGCGCGCCATCATCGGCGGCAACCCCCAGCGCATATCCACCACATGCCGCAGGATCTTCTCCGGCTCTTTCTCGGCTACCTCTTCGATGTCGATGCCGCCAGCGGCGCTGACGATGACGACGGGCGCCTGCGAGGCGCGGTCGAGCGTCACGCCGAGGTAATATTCGTCTTTGATGTCCAGCGCGGGCGTCACCAGCACCTTCTCGACCGTCAGCCCTTTGATGTCCATGCCCAGAATCTTGCTGGCGACCGCGCGGGCCTCCGCAGGATCCTTAGCGATCTTGACGCCGCCCGCCTTGCCGCGCCCGCCGACGTAGACCTGCGCCTTGATGACGACCGGCTCGCCGAACTCCTGCGCGATGCGCTCGGCGTCCTCTGGGGTAGTGGCGACTTTGCCCGGCTGCACCGGCACGCCAAACCGGCGAAGGATATCCTTCGCCTGGTACTCGTGAATCTTCATTGAGTCAGCTTTCCTATCGGTGTGATGAGCGCCCGCCCGCTGAGCGCCCTCGCTGAGGGCCAGGGGCATGAGCGCGGCGCCGCCCGACGGTGGGGCGCATGGGGGATTGGCCTCGCGGCGCAACCAGTCCCATCATAGACACGCTGCTGGCGCGCGGTCAAGTTGGGGGCAAGCGCGGAGTCACGTCAGGGGCGCAGAGGGCAATTGGCCCGCAGGGGTGAGCCAGGGATGCAGCTCGACGGCGAAATAGCCAGCCTGGATGGCCGGGTCAGCGTGCGCCAGCGCCTGCGCCTCCTCCAGCGTGGCCGTGCAGTAGATGGTGAGGCCGTGCAGCTCGCTGCCATCTTTCACCGGGCCTGAGGCGAGCGTCTTGCCTGCCTCGCGTAGCTGCTGGAGGTACTGCATGTGGCGCACGATCAGCGCATCCAGCGCAGGCGAGCGCTCGGCGGTCCAGGCTGGCCCCTTGCGCAGCAGCATGATGTAGTAGGCGCTGAACTCCACGCGAAACCTCCAGTCATAGCGCCTGATGGCGCGCTACGCCACTGCTGGCAGCGCGGCCAGCGGCGCGGCGCCCGTGAAGGTGGCGCCGCCGTGCGGGCCATTCGCCGCCGTCAGCGCGCCACCGTGCGCCAGCATGATGCGCTGGGCGATGGCCAGCCCCAGCCCCACGCCGCCCGTTGCACGATTGCGCGAGGCCTCGCCGCGATAGAAGGGCGCGAAGAGATGCGGCAGATCGTCCGCCGCGACGCCTGGGCCGCTATCGCTGACGTTGAAACACCACTGGCCGCCCTCCATACCCCACGCCAGGCGGATCGCGCCGCCCTCTGGCGTGTAGCGCACGGCGTTCTCCAGCACATTGCTGATGGCGCGCCGCAGCAGGCGCGGATCGCCCTCGCAGGGGCAGGCCGGCGTGTCGGGCGCCAGCGTCAGCGTCAGCCCCTTCGCCTCGACCTGCGGGCGCACATCTTCCGCCGCCTCGCGAGCCAGCGCGCCCAGCTCCAGCGGCTCGCGGCGCATCGTCTGCTCCAATCGCTCGATTTGCGTATAGGCCGCGAGGTCGGCGGTCAGGCGCTCCAGTTCGCTGACCTTGGCCTGGCAAGTGCGCAGATAGTGGCGCGTGCGCTCCGGCGTCTCCGCGATGCCCGACTCCAGCCCCTCCAGATAGCCACGCAGGGCGAAGATCGGCGAGTTGAGGTCGTGGGCAATGGCGCTGATGTAGAATTGCCGCTCCTGCTCCAACTCGGCCTGCCGCGCCAGCGCCGCGCGCAACTCTTCGCCCATCGCCGTAAAGGCCTCCATCGCCTGGTTGATCTCGCGTACACGCGAGGAGGGCAGCGCGAAGTCAAGATCGTGCTTGCCCACCTTGCCCGCCGCCGCGCTCATCGCGCGTAGCGGCTTCAGCACGGCCCAGCCAATCGCCACCACGACCACCACCGGCACGGAGAGTTGCAGCGCCACGGGCAGCGCGATGACGATGGGATGCTGGTTGAAGAGCGCGCTGGGGCCAACGCCGGGCCACACCAGCGCGCTGACGCCCAGCACACCCAGCAGCGCCACACCGGGCAGCAGCGCATAGGCCGCCCAGATGACGCCGAGCCACTGGCGACTGGAGAGAGTTCTCATGCTGCCTGGCCTCCCTCGAAGCGGTAGCCTACCCCGCGCACGGTCACGATGTAGCGCGGCGTGGCGGAATCCACCTCGATCTTCTGGCGGATGCGGTTGATGTACACGGCGACCGCGTGGCGATCACCAATGCCTTCCCAGAAGCGGTCGAACAGGTCATCCTGGGCGAAGACCTGGCGCGGATGCTCGACCAGCAGCAGCAGGATAGCGTACTCGCGTGCGGCGAATGGAACGGGAACGCCCTCCACACAGACCTCGTGCGCGGCAGGGTCGAGCGTGAAGCGGCCAAAGTCGTAGCGCGCCGCCGCCTCCACTCGTCCGCTGGCATAGCGCCGCAGCACCGCTTTGACGCGCGCCACGATCTCATTGGGCGTCGCCGTGGCCTTCACGATGTAGTCGTCGGCGCCCAGCATCAGCCCGCGAATCTTGTCCGTCTCGTCGGCGCGAGCGCTCAGGAAGAGGATGGGCGCATCGGAGCGCGCGCGCACCTGGCGGCACAACTCGAAGCCCGAAAGCCCCGGCATCATGACATCCATGATGAGGCAATCCACCGGCTCATGCGCGATGATGTCGAGCGCCTCCTGGCCATTGGTCGCCTCCAGCGCGCGAAAGCCGCTGGCCACCAGAAAGTCGCGCAGCAGCTCGACGATGGCGGGGTCATCGTCGATCACCAGCGTCGTCTGCGCGCCTTGCGCCGCAGTGGGTTCGTTCACCGCTCTCCTCCTCGCAGCCATTGGATGCCCGCAGATCATTGTAGGCGATGCCGCGTCCCCACCGCGACGCCGCAACCATCCCTGTACCTCAATTGTGACACGCCGTTGACCTGCTGTTGACCTGCGCAAGCAAACGCATTGACCGACGGCGAGTATGCTGTGGATGCGCGGCGCCGCCCGGACGCCGTCTCGTGATGACCTCGATGAAGTCAGATGAAGTCAAATGAAAGCGCAGCATACCGCATGACAGCGCACGATCTCGATCAACTCAAGAACGCGTTGCCCATCGTGATTCCTCTGGCGGTCGCCGAACTGGCGCTCATCATCTATTGCCTGGTCGATCTCTTCCGCGCCGATCGGCGTGTGCGCGGCGACAACAAGCTCCTGTGGGCCGTCATTGTCGTGGTCATCGGCACGCTGGGGCCACTGGCGTATCTCTTCTTTGGCCGGAAGGACATGTAGCGCCATGCCAAACGCGATTGAGTGCATGGGACTGACCCGCCGCTACGGCGCCGTGACCGCGCTGGACGATCTGCGGCTTGCTGTGCCACAGGGCGCCATCTTTGGGCTGCTGGGGCCAAATGGCGCGGGCAAGACGACGCTGGTGCGGCTGCTGACGGGGCTGGCGCGCCCCAGCGCAGGCGAGGCTACGGTGGCGGGCTACGACATCGCCACCGGCGGCGTGGCGCTGCGTCGGCGTATCAGCGTGCTCGAACAGCAGCCCAACTATTACACCTGGATGAAAGGGCGCGAACTGCTGATGTTCACTGGCCAGCTCTTTGGCCTGCGCGGGGCCGAGCTACGGCAGCGCGTGGATCAGACGCTGGAGACGACCGGATTGACCGACGCCGCCAACCGAGGCATCGGCGGCTACTCCGGCGGCATGCGGCAACGGCTGGGATTGGCGCAGGCGCTCATCAATCGCCCCGAGGTGTTGTTTCTGGATGAGCCAGCCAGCGCGCTCGATCCCGCGGGCCGCTACGAGATCCTGCAGGGCATCGCGGAGCTACGCGGGCAGGCGACTGTCTTCATGTCCACGCACATCCTGGGGGATGTCGAGCGCATCTGCGACCACGTCGCCATTCTCAATCGCGGCAAGCTGGTGGTGGCGGCAACCGTCGCCGAGCTACAGGAACGCTACGCCCGCCCAACCTATGAGATTGAGCTGGAGCCGCATCAGGCGGAGGGTCTGGCCCGGCTGGAGGAACTGCTGCGCGCCGCGCCGTGGGCCGAGGGTGTCACGCGACGGCACGATACGCTGCGCGTGGGCGTGCGCGATACCCACACCGCAAGCCTCGCGCTGGCGCCGCTCTGCGCGCAGGCGGGCGTCGCGCTGGCGCGTCTGGAGCGCGGTCGCCCCAGCCTCGAAGAGATCTTCCTGCGGCTGGTCGGCGAACCAGCCTCACCGTCAGCCTCACTGTCATCGTCACAGGAGATCGCATAGGATGCAGACATTCTCACTCGCTGGCTATCGGACGCTGCTCGCCAAGGAACTGCGCGAAGCGTGGCGCACGAGCCGCCTGCCCATCACGCTGATCGTCTTCTTCATCCTGGGGGCCATCTCGCCACTGGTGGCGCACTTCACGCCGCAGTTGCTCCAGGGCGCCACCACCAACGGCGTCCACATCACGGTCGCAGCGCCGACGCTGAAGGACGCCGTCACGCAGTACATCAAGAATGTCGGCGGCGATGGCTTCCTGATCGCTATCGTGCTGGCGATGGGGTCAATCGCGCGCGAGAAGGAGCGCGGCACGGCGGCCTTTCTGCTGACCAAGCCCGTCTCGCGGCTGGCGTTTCTGGCGGCGAAGTTCACCGCGCTGCTCCTCACGCTCTGGCTGGGGATGCTGGTGGCGACAGTGACGGCGTATGGCTACACCGTCTACTACTTTGGCAGCCTCTCGGCGCTGCGCTTCACCCAAATGGCGCTGCTGATCGGGCTGGGGCTGAC
>DATBTW010000438.1:0-3140 GCA_036559055.1 Ktedonobacterales bacterium | reverse complement strand
CTCAGCACTTTGCGCGCGCGTTCGGTGAACTTCTCGAATTTGTCGTTGTGCATCCCATGATCTCCCCAACCCAATGGCGATCTGCGACCATACTGGCCGCTGAGGCGGCTGCGCTGCGGATATGATCTGATCCAACTGCGGCTGAGCTGTGGGCGCCCATGCCGCAGCTCGCGCGGCCACTCACGCGGGAGACTGATGGCCAGATCTGCTAGCGTGGCGCCCCAGGCGCGCAGCGCGCCCGGCGGTCCGCGATGCGCGATCTCGTCGCGCAGGGTATCGCGGAAGAGTTGCCGCATCTCCTCGCCATGCGCGCGGCGCAGCGACGGCGGATAGAGCCAGAGCAGTCCGCCAAAGACGCGCAGATACAAGTGAAACAGAGCGCGCCGCCCCGCGTTTCGGCGCCGCCTGCGCCGGTAGCCGCTCATAGCGCGCCTCCCACCCCGGCGGGCTGCCCCAGCAGGCCACGCGCCGCCGCCGTGCGTGTCAGCGCCTGGAGACGCGCCGCCTCGGCTTCGGCGACCCGTCGCCCATATGGTGTGAGCCGATAGTAGCGGCGGCGCTCGTCATCCATCGAGGGATCGGGCCGCTCCTCCGACTCCTCGATGTAGCCAACTTCGAGCATGCGCCGGATCGAGCCGTAGAGGGTGCCAGGGCCGAGCCGCATCTGGCCGACGCTCTGGTCAGCCACCTCGCGCATGATGGCGTAGCCATGCCGCTCGCCCTCGGCCAGCGCCAGCAAGATGTGGAAGACCGCTGGCGTCAGCGGTAGCCGATCCTCGATAGACAAATCGCCCTTGCCGGAGGCCCGTTCTGCCACGACGATATCCCTCCTTCACTTTTCGCCAGCGCGCCGCCGCTATAGCGGCGCCCGATATATCCGTTGCCGATAGAGTATGCGGGAAGTGCGAGCCTTGTCAAGGCAGGGTCGGCGCCCGGCGCTTCTCCTGGGGGAGATATTCGGCGTCCCGTCCCAATCTCCCCAGCAGTCGCCAGCCGACGCCACGCATCGCCACGCGATTTTCTGCTGTGGCGTGGTGGTCTTGCGCTGGCGGGCGTTGCGCACTACAGTCCTGCTGAATGGCGGCGGCAGCACGGTGAGATGTGGGGAGGCGCGGGACGATGCGAGCAGATGAGGATGAGGATGGCGATGCGGCGCAGGCGCGCGCGCCAGTGGCCGCGCAGGATGACCGGGCGCGGCGCGCGCTGACGAGCTACCTGCAAGGGCGGCGGATCGCGGAGGTGGCGGGCTCGCTGGCGGTCTGCGAGACGACGGCGCGCCGCTGGATTCGCCAGGGGCTGGCGACGCTGGCGGAGGGTGAGCGCGCAGCGCAGGCAACGCAACTCCAGCGCGCCATCGAAAGTCAGCGCGCCGTAGCCAGCGCAGCATGGGAAGCCTATGAGCGCGAGCGCCAGCTCGATGAGGCGCTGCTGCGCGGCGAACTGGATGCTGTGCGGCGGCGCGCCATTCGCGGGCCACGGCGGGTTTCGGGAGCGCATGGCAGCGGCCAGGGCGACGCCAGAAGCGGAGATGATGCTGACTGCCCACCCATCGCCATCGAGGAGTATCAGCGGCCAAAACGCTCCACGCAGGGCGCGCGCTATCTGGCGCTGGCGCTGGCCGCCCAGCGCGAGGTGGCGCGCCTGCAAGGACTGTACGCGCGGCTGGAGCAGCCGGAGCGCGCCGTCAGCATCACCATCAGCCGCCGACCCGATGGGCCGGAGAACGTGGCGCTACAGCAGGCAGAGGAGGCGCGGGACGATGAGCGCGACCCCAGATGAAGGTGCAGACGATGGGGCAGATGATGGGGATGGGGCGCTGCGCTGGTCGCTGAATCCGGCGCAGTGGGACTTCGTACACAGCCGGGCGCGCTTCAGCCTGTACATCGGCGGCATCGGCGCGGGCAAGACGTTCGCCGGGGCCGCCCGGGCCACCCTGCGCGCGCTGGAAGATGGCGGCTCGCTGGGGCTGGTGGGCGCGCCGACCTGGGCGATGTTGCGCGACACGACGCAGCGGGCGCTCTTCGAACTGCTGCCGCGCCAGGCCATCCGCCACTACTACCGCAGCGAGCGGCGCATCGCCCTGCGCAATGGCTCGGAGATTCTGCTGCGCTCGCTCGATCAGCCCGACTTCGCGCGCGGGCTGAATCTGGCATGGTTCTGGCTCGATGAAGCGCCGCTGTGTGGCTACTACGCCTGGGAGGTGCTGAAGGGGCGGCTGCGCCAGCCGGGCCACACCACGGCGGCCTGGGCCACCGGCACGCCGCACGGACGCGATGGATTCGCGCGCGACTTCGAGCAGGCGCCGCGCCGCAACCACGCGCTCTTTCGCGCCTCGACCTGGAGCAACGCCCACAATCTGCCGCCCGATTTCGTCGCCGACCTGGGCTATTCCGGCGCCTTCGAGCAGCAGGAGGTGAATGGGCTGTTCGTGGCGTTCGAGGGGCTGGTCTATACGCTCGACCGCTCGCCTCGTGGCGCGCTGCGCGATCCCGCTGAGCGCGGCGGCGCGCCGTGGGCGCGGGTGATCGGCGGCGTGGACTGGGGTTATACCAATCCATCGGCGGCGCTGGTCTTTGCGCGCGATGGCGACGGCGCCTTCTGGCAGGTGGCGGAGTTCTATCAGCGCCGCGCCAGCCTGGAGGAGACGCTGCTGCCCGCCATCGTCGCGCTGACCCGCGAGCATGCTGTGGAAGAGTGGTACTGCGGGCCAGACGAACCGGAGCACATCGAGGCGCTGCGGCTGGCGCTGAGCCGCGCGGGCCTGTCTGCCCGCGTGACGCGCGCCGACAACGCCGTGCGCGCGGGCATCCAGACGATGACGGCGCTGCTGGCGCGCCGCGCGGATGGCCGCCGCGGCCTCTACATCGCGCCGCAGATGATGCACACGCTGGCGGAGTACGACCAGTACCGCTACGCCACGGCGGCGGCCAGCGGGCGCGACCCCGCCGAGCAGCCCATCAAGCAGAATGACCACGCGCTCGACGCCACGCGCTATGCCCTGCACACGGAGCTTGCCCGACAGCGCGCCGCCCACCAGACCGAGGACTGGCTGGCCAATTTAAGGCGCCGCGGCGGATGAAGTTCTCCTATTCGCGCAGGGGCGTATAGGTCGTGCGGAAGAACGCGGCAAGTGGATAGGT
>DATBTW010000437.1:0-5050 GCA_036559055.1 Ktedonobacterales bacterium | reverse complement strand
AAGCCGTCGCTTGTTAGACAGGTGCGGCGTCAACGCCAGTAGCGCCCCATACAACAAAGCGCCGCCAATCAGCGCGTCCACCCAGCCGGGTATCACAATGTGCATCGTTCGCTCGCCTCCCTCACGCGCCATCGCCCGCGTTCCTCTCCCTCGCCAATTCCAATTGTCCGGCGTCCATCTGTCTGCGCCGTCGGGTGGCCGCTGCGCTCGCCGCATGTTTTTTGGCGTCGTAGCGCAGATGATGCGGCTGACACCAGGCGCGAAGGTTGGCCGCATCGCAGTTGGCCGGATTGTGATCGAGATGGGCGCATGTCAGGACAACTTTGTACGGGCCGCGCTTGCCCTGCACCGTGGCGCCGTTCTCCAGTCCACAGCCAGGCCATTCGCATCGATTGCCTGCCCGCTCACGGATTCTGGCGCTGATGGCCTCCCAATCAGCGGGGTAGAGATGACGCTGCATCGGCATCGTCCGCGCTCCTCTCGTCCGCTATCTCGATCGGCTCCCACCGCCAGCAATGCGTGTAGACGCCCGGACGCACCTCCTGAATCCACGACTCCTGTGGCGCCAGCAAAGGCGCTAGCATCGTTAGCATCTGCTCGCGCTCATCCGTTGTCATCGGATGCCCCGACTGGGTATCATCACCCGCCATCTCCGCCGCTCCTCTCGCGCGCGCGCGCGTAAAACCGGTAACAGTGGTAACAGTGCTGAACCATTCTGGATTGTTACCACTTTCTACACCGGTAACAGGTAACAGTACGGTAACAGTGCTGAACCATTCTGGATTGTTACCACTGTTACCGCTCGTTACCACTGTTACTCCTCGTTACCACTGTTACCATCCTTTTCCATACACCCCCCCTATCTACGTGATGGATATAGGGAGAGAGTGAATGTGTATGGATGTCATGTAAAGGCTGAATAGGTCTGGATTGACGCGCTGTTGTGATGGTTATTGATCATTTTACCGATGTGGGTAAAATGATTCGAATCGCCTCGAATCGCCTCGATCTGCTGTTACCGTGCGCTCCACATCCGGCCATCTGTTACCGTGTGAACGTGTCACAGCGCGTAGTAGCCGGGTCGCGGTTGACGCAGTTCGCCCGCCTCGATCATTTTGCGCAGCATCCGACGCACGCGACTTTCCTTATCTGGCGGCACGTCCAGCGCCAGCGCCACATCATGCGGCGTCATCTCGGCGACGCCATCGGCGGCATTGCGTTGGAAGACAACCAGATAATCACGTCGCTCATCGCTGCGTTTGGCCCCCAGCAGCGCATCGGCGCTGTAGAGCACCTCTTCACGCGCCCAGACGATGTGCGGCGCGCCGTCCTCGTACTCGGTCGTGATGGTGAAACCCAGGGTGGCCAGCTTGCGCGTCGCAATGTTGCTCTTGACCACGGCCAGCGCCACCTGTGTATCGTCGTCAGGATGCTCCGCCAGCAGCATCGCCACACGGGCCAGTCCCGTAAAGGCGATCGAGCCCCCGCCGCGGTACATCGCTTTGTCGCCGCCGCTCTTGTTGAGGTGACGCATCACCAGGCACGCCACCTGCCGACGCGCCACGAGCTGCTTGAGCGGCGCCAGCGCCGACCTCACCTTCTGGTCGTTTTTGGTCTCCACCTCCGCGTCGAGGCAGGCCATGATCGGGTCGATGATGACAAAGCGCGCGTTCATCGCCTCGATCGCCTGCTCCAGATACGGCAGATCGCGCGGGAAGGTCACTGGCCGCTCTGAGGCCTCGTTGAGCCCCACGGCGTCGGTGGTGATGGTATTGAGAATGCGGACACGCGCCAGATCCGCGCCGGCCGCCTCCAGACGCGGCACAATCGTGTCGTTGGGCTCATCTTCAGGCGTCACCAGGATGACGCTGCATGGCTCGCGGCGCGCGCGTGGCTCCTCATCAGGCATGGCGCGGCCAGTGGTGAGGCGCGCGGTGATGTCAATACCGAGCAGGCCCTTACCCATGCCAGGATCGCCGTCCACGATGCTCAGCTTGCCGTAGGCCAGACGACCACGCCAGAGCCAATCAATCGCGCTTTTCTCGACCTCGCTGGCCAACACACCGGGCGTATGGGACTCACCACTAAAGGCGCGCGCGCGATTCTGCCACTCGGCGATCTGCGCCTGCAGTGAGAGCATGGCGGCCTCGACTTCCAGCGAGTTGTAGCCGTAGTGTGCGCCCTCGGTCGACATGCGGATCAGCGCGCGATCGCGGGCGCGCTCAAAGACGATGCGGGCATAGTCGCGCTCGGCTGGCAGATACTGCGCGCGTTCCTTCAGGTTCAGGATATAGGCCTGGCCGCCCACCTCAGTGAGTTGGCCGCGCGCCGAGAGCTCAGCGTCCACTGCGACCGTCGTCACCGCGCGACCACGCGCATGCAGCTCGTAGCGGATCACGTCCCAGATGAGTTGATGGGCCGGCTTGTCGAAATCCTCGGGATCCAGCAGTGGTATCCACTCTGCGGCGGCGGGCCAGTCGAGCGTCGCGCCGATCGCCATCGCCTCCGCTTCGGGATTGACGGGCAGCGTCGCGTCCGGCCCCACTGAGCGCGTGCGTCCGCGTCCGCGTCCCTTCACGACCTTGAGGTCAGGCGCGCCGCCGCCTCGATGCGTTGTCATCGCCATGCCACTCACCGTGCCGCCTTTCCAGCGCGGCGCAGTCGCGCCCGCTCTTCGCGCACTCGTCGCTCGCCCAGCAGTGAGAGCTGCCGGACGCGTTCATGCGACACGCCCAGGCGCTGGCCGATCCACTCCAGCGTCTCGCCGTCGACGTAGCGCCAGCGCAGGATCTCCATCTGCCGCGCCGCCGTCTCCGAGCGCGCCGCGAGCCGCGCCATGATGGTCGTTACGCTGTGTGGTCCGACCGCGTCAGCCGCCACTTCCACCGCCTCCAGCGCATCGGCGGCGCGCACGTCAGGCAGCGCCCCCGCCAGTGTCAGCGGCTCCTCCGCGGCGTCGGCCGCGCCCGTGGCGCCCGTGGCGGCATCGAGCGACCAGCGCGCCCCCGGCAGTCCCAGCGCCTCCGTCACCTGCGCCTCCGTGAGATCGGCGAGCCGCGCCAGCTCCGCCACCGTCGGTCGGTGGCCATGCGCGCTCTCGAACTGCTGGCGCAAACGCAGCACAAGGCGCTCGCGGGCGCGCTGGTAGGCAGGGGCGGAGATGGCGTAGCCGCGATCGACGATGCCGCGCGCGATGGCCTGTCGAATCCACCAGGAGGCATGCGTCGAGAAGCGGCAGCCGCGCTCGGGGTCAAATTTGTCCACGGCGCGGATCAGCCCGACCAGTCCCTCCGCCATCAGGTCATCGAGGTCGAGGCCATCCTGCCGCCGCGCGTTGACACGTCGCAGCTGGCCGCGCACCTGGCGCCCGCTGCGCACGTAGTAGCGCGCGATGGAGCCCACCAGGCGGATGTTGGCGGCGATGAAGGCCGCGCGCGCGGCGGCGCGCTCATCCGGCGCGCCGCTGCGCATGCGGCGCGCCAGCGCCAGTTCCTCGTCGGCCGAGAGCAGCGCATGCGCGGCGGCCTCGGCGTGCAGCATGCCCACCAGGTCGCCATGCGCGAGCGCCGCCGCGCGTTCTCGCTCCATCTGCTGCGCCGACACACCCAGCCGGTCAGGTCCGCTGGCCGTGGCGTGGGCCTGACGCTCGCGCATTTCCCGCCACGGCGTCGCGGCTGGATCGCTCATCACGATCGGCCTCACCACCGGACGCACCGGACGCACCGGATGTGTTCTGCTGATGGTGGTCATCCCGCCTGCTCCTCTCGCTCGCGTCCAGACACGGCGGCGCTGGCGGCGCGAGAGGCGAACGCCTCCTGCAGCCACGCCAGCGCGCGTCCATCGGCGATCATTTCGTAGGTCACGCGCACCAGCATCCAGCCCCATAGCGCCAGCGTGTTGTACTTCTCCATGTCCGAGAGGTAACGGCCGCCGCGTCCAGCGCGTTGATGCGCGCCACCGCCCTCGATGTGCGTGCCGCCCTCGATCTCGAGGCAAATTTTTACCTCGGGCCACGAGAGATCGAGCCGCCATTGTCGCCCGATCTGGGCGCGCGCGAACTGGTACTCTTTGCGCGCCGCGGGCAGTCCGGCCGCGGCAATGGCGGCATCGAGCGCCAGGCGCAGCACGTCGGGGCTGTAGGTCGCGTTCCGGGCGCGCTTACGCGGCGCGCGTTTATGTGGTTGAGCCATGGCGCACACCTCCGCTCAGGCGCTCAGGTCACGTTGAGGTAGACCGGGCTAGTTGCCCGGCGCGCCCATCTCGACTTTGCTGAGTTCATGCGTCGGCTCATCGAAGTCACTCAGGCGCGCCTGGAGCTCGGCGCGGATGCTGGCGAGGTTGATGACCCGTCCATCCTGCTCGATGGCGTCAAACACGCCGTGCAGCTCCGCGCGGCGATCGGCGTCATTGAAGCGCTGGCGGGCGAGCAGGAGATCCATCACCTGCTTATCGCGCATGGCGCGCATGGCGCGATCTTCCGCTTGCGGCGTCACGGCAGCGGCTGGCGCAGAGTCCACATATGGAGTCGGCGGATTGTCGGCCTGCGCCATCTCCTCAGCGGTGTAGACGCCACTGAGCTCCGCCGGGAACGCCTTCCGCAGCGCCAACGCCTCAGCGCATTTGCCGAGCATCAGGTAGGGCATCTTGGCCCACATGGCCGTGGGATGGCCGTCCTTGTTCAGCGCCGCATATTCGCTCCAGCGTGCCTTGGCCGTGAACGGCACGCGCTGGCTCTGCACGAAGCGCCAGACCGTGACGCTGGCCCAGGCCGGATGCTCGGACTCCTCGGTGTCATAGAGCGCGTCATCGCTGCCCGCCAGCGCGCCGGTGCGCGCGGCCAGCAGGCGGTAGCCGTCGATGCCAGTCTGCACGGTCATCTTGTCGCCGCGCTTGATGGCGTAGATCTGCTTCATGAAGGGATTGAGGCCGGAGCCGCGACATACCTCCAGGAAGAGGGCCAGCTCGTCATTCGAGCAGCCCGCCGCCACCGTCTTTTTGATGAGCTCGATCTGCGCCGTGGTATACTCGGCAGGAGCGTTGTTGACGTTGT
>DATBTW010000436.1:0-3875 GCA_036559055.1 Ktedonobacterales bacterium | reverse complement strand
GGCCAGCGCTGCGCGCTCTCCGCCGCGCGGTCGCCATCGAAGACGACCACCACACGCCAGGGCGTGTGGCGATAGCGCGCCGCCAGCCGCGCCAGCAACGCATCGCGTCCGGCGGGCAGCCCGCCAGCGCGCTCGACGTGGGCCAGCGCGGGCGTATTGCGGATGACATTGTAGCCATCGACATAGATCGTGCGCTCACCTGCCATACGCCTCGCCCGCTTTCATCGTCGCTGACATCTCAATGGGTGCGCCCGCATGCAAGGCGCCAGCCCCCATCCCCAGCCCCTCCCCCGCTTTGGGGGAGAGGGGAGCTATTATTCCTCGGCCAAGTCGGGTGGGATGGCGGGCATGGCCCAGCCGCGCTGCCGCCAGATCTCGTAAAGCGTGATGCTGCCCGCGATGGCGGCGTTGAGCGAGCCGACGTGACCGCGCATCGGCAGGCTGACCAGCAGGTCGCAGTGGTCGCGCACCAGGCGGCTGATGCCCTTGCCCTCGTTGCCCACCACCAGCGCTATTGGCCCCTTCAGGTTGGCCTGATCGAAGCGCGTTCTGGCGGAGCCTTCCAGTCCGATACACCAGATGCCGCGCTTCTTCAGGTCGTCCAGCGTGCGGGTGATGTTCGTCACCTGCGCCACTGGCAAAAACTCCACCGCGCCCGCCGAGGTTTTATCCACCACCGGTGTCAGGCCAGCGGCGCGATGCTCCGGGAGGATGACGCCGTGCGCGCCAACCACCTCAGCGGTGCGGATCAGCGAGCCCAGGTTGTGTACATCCTGGATGGCGTCGAGAATGACGAGCAGCGGATCCTCGCCCAGGTCTTTGGCCCGCGCCAGAATCTCCTCCACATCAGCATAGGTGCGCGGGGCCACCAGCGCCACGACGCCCTGATGGTTGGAGTTCTTCGACAGCTCGTCCAGTCGGCGTCGGGGGGTCGGCTCGACTGGCACCCCCACACGCCGCGCCTGGTCGAGCAGTTGGCTCATCCCGGCGTCGCGCGGCCCCTGCGCGATGAGGATGCGGTGCACGCGCCGTCGCGAGCGCAGCGCCTCCAGCACGGGGTAACGCCCCCACACATAATCTGCCATATTGCCCCCTCCCCCGACCCCTCCCCCGCTGTGGCGGGAGAGGGGAGAGGGAACTACTCTTTCACAGACCAGACGGCGCCCTGCGGCGTGTCTTTCACCGTCACATGGTAGCGCTCATCCAGCAGCTTGCGGATGCGGTCGGACTCGGCCCAGTGCTTGTCTTTGCGCGCCTGGTCGCGCTGGCGCACCAGCTCCTCGATCTCGGCGCGCTGCTCTTTGGTGAGGGCGTCGCCAGTCGCCTCATCCAGCCCGATGCCCAGCACGCCCGCCAGTTCGGTGAGCGTGTCGAGCGACGCCTTCAGGGTCGGCGCCGTCGTCGGGGTCAGCGCCTCGGCGCGCAGCCCGCTCGTCGCGTCATTGATGCGGTGGGCCAGCTCGTCGATGACGCTGAGCGCGCGTGAGGTGTTCAGGTCGTCATCCATCGCCGCGATGAACTCGGCGCGCGCCGCATCCAGCCGCTTGAGCGTGTCGGGATCGCCCGTCGCGTCTACGCTGGACTGCTCGTTCGCCGCCCAGGCCATCAGGCGGCGCAGATTGGCCGCCGTCTCGGCCCAGCGCCGCCAGCGCACCACCGAGGCGCGTAGCTGCTCCTCAGAGTAGAGCAGGTTGGCGCGGTACTGCTGCCCCAGCAGGTAGGTGCGCAGCGCCATCGGCGGGATGTCGCCCGCCGCCAGCACTGAGGTGATGGTGACGAACGACCCGGAGTGCGCCATCTTCTGCGTCGAGCGATCTGGCCCCGCTGGCCCCTCGCCCTCCTCATTGGCGATTGTCTCAGCGACGGCCTCGGCCTCCATCTCATCCTGCGAGGCCGGTTCGGCGCCATCGTCGCTGGGCAGGCTCAGCATGCCAGTGTGCAGCCAGAAGCGCACAAAGGGCACTTTGCCTGTGAAGCTCTCAGTCTGCGCGATCTCGTTCTCGTGATGCGGGAAGATGAGGTCGGAGCCGCCGCCGTGGATGTCGATCTGCTCGCCCAGCGCGTGCAACGCCATCGTCGAGCACTCGATGTGCCAGCCGGGCCGCCCGCGCCCCCACGGACTCTCCCACCAGGGTTCGTCGGGCTTGGCGGACTTCCAGAGGGCGAAGTCGCGCGGGTCGTGCTTGCGGGTGTCCTCGTCGATGCGCGCTCCCACCCGCATGGCTTTCTCGTCGCGCCCGGAGAGCCGCCCGTAAGCGGGGAAACTGGGCACGGAGAAGAAGACATCGCCACCCTTCACCGCGTAGGCGTGCCCCTTCTCGATCAGCCCTTCGACCATGGCGATGATCTGCGGGATGTACTGCGTGACGTAGGTGAACTCATCGGCAGGGCGGATGCCAAGCCGTCCCATGACCTCGAAATAGGCGTCGGTGTAGCGCTTGGCCGCCTCGAAGGCCGGGATGCCATCGCGCAGCCCCGCCGCGATGATCTTGTCGTCGATGTCGGTGAAGTTCTGGATGTAGCGCACAGTGTAGCCGCGATACTCCAGGTAGCGGCGCACGGTGTCGTTGACGGCGAAGAGGCGCGCATGGCCGAGGTGCGGCTCATTCTTGGGGGTCAAGCCGCAGACGTACATCTGGACGACATCGCCCATCGGCTCGAAGGTCTCTTTGCGTCCGGCTTCAGTATTGAACAGCTGCATGCTGATCAGCTCACTTTCTCACATGCGACCACGCGGCGCGGTCGGCGTCACGCTGGCCACACGCTGGCGCTTCGCTCCACGATACCACAGCGGGAGCGAGCGGCTGGCGATTCCTCGGATTCCTCACGGGAATGCGCAGACGTACAGGCGGGATGCTGGAAGCGGGGGATGCGTCCATCGGCAGGCGGCGAGCAGGCAGAGAGCGGGCGCTGGCCCTACCGATGGACGCGCATACAGGCGCAGGCGGAGCCACACAGCAGGCGATGGGCGCGCGCGGAGAGGGGCAGCGCGTCCGGGCCAGACGAGCGATGGTCGCTCAGAGTCAGTCGCTGTGTCATGCGGTCAGTCACTCCGGTTCAGCGCGGTTCGCGCGGTCTGGGCGCATCACGGGCGCCTCGTTCCTTCAGTATGCCGCCCGCGCGCTGTGGCTGTCAAATGTGGCACGGCGGGTAAACCCGCCCGTTGACCACGCGTTGTGGCTGTCAACTCGCGTCTTTGTCGCTACCTGTGGCTGGCTCGTTGTGGCGCTCTGCGGCGTCCCAGAAGAGCGCGATGCGCGAGACCGCGCTGGCATGTTCCGCTGCGTGCTGCAGCGTCTTCATGACCACCCAGCGCAGCGTGATGGGCGGCAGGCCTTCGATCTTCCAGACGGTGTCGCGCGTCTCGTCCCATAGCCCTGCCAGCGCAGGCAGCAGCGCGACCTGCTCCTCGCGCACCGCGCTGAGCCGCTGGAGCAACGCGGGATACGCTGTGCCTTGCCCTTCATCGGCCCAGAGCTGGTCGTCGCGCAGGAAGTCGTTGTCTTCCACCGGCGGGCCGCCCAGCCACAGCCGCATGCTGGGCAGCGCCACGCTGCGCTCATAGAGCGCGAGATGGAATAGTTCACGCGCAGCGGGCCACTCGGCGTTGCGGAATGGCGGGCGCAGATAGCGCCGCTCTTCAGGAACCTGCTCGGCGGCCCACAGCAGGTAGCTGGTCATCGCCTGCAACTGCTCCGCGAAAAATGCGCTCTCGTCCATCATCCCCCCTCTTGCGTGACGCCTCCCACAGGTCGGTGTCGCAGGTGAAGTATACCAGCGGCGCGGTTCGCTCGTGCGCGCGGCACTATGGACGTTTGTTCTACCCGCGCCGTATGCTTCTGAGGGACATCCGCAACTTGAGCGAATCCCGCTGA
>DATBTW010000435.1:0-1886 GCA_036559055.1 Ktedonobacterales bacterium | reverse complement strand
GAAGCTGACACGCTTTGAGCAGGGCTTCCTCGCGGCAGGTCTGCTCTCGGTGGGGTTGGGGGTCATCGCGCTGGAGATCGCGCTGCTCTACGACCCCAAGCCGATCATCCCGTGGCCCATCTTCGGGATCATCGGCGCGGGCGTGACAGCCATTGGCGCATTCTTCCTCTTCCAGATCTACACGGGCGTCTGGCACGAGTACCTGCCTGACGCGGTCGTCACGGCGCAGGTAGTCAATGGCGCCACCGTCAACACGACGACCTACTGGCCGACGCCAGGGCAGGCCTGGCTGCTGAACCCGATCTGGTTCCAGCCGCAGAGCATCGACTTGCAGATGATTGGCCTGCTGGGGCTGGTGATCGGCCTGGGCATGCTGGTGATCGCCGTGCTCAACCCCGCCATCCTCTCCGGGCGCTTCGTCGGGCCGACGCGCGACTACATCGTGCGCCTCTCGATCGCGGCGGCGGTGGCGCTGGTGGCCGTCTGGCTGACGATCTATACCTTCGCGCCAGTGGTCTTCGATGCCACAGGCTCCTCGGGTGTCGTCGGCAATATCCTGCTCTTCATCGCGCTGCTGCTGGCGCTGCTGGCGCTGCTGGCGTGGCTGTTGCCCGTGATGGCGGCGCATCGCCAGCAATTCATGCCGGGCAACTATCTGCATGGCGTGGTGGGGCTGTTCGGCAGCATTGGTATTCCGCTGCTGATACTGTGGGCCGCTATCTATCCCATCGTCTACTGGATTCACCAGGTCGACACGCAGCAGTTCTTCGTGCAGTGCTCGCAGAAGACGGATATTCCAGGTAGCTGCACGTTTACGCCGTTTACGGGCTACGTCATCTGCGCCATCGTCTTCTCGATCCCCTTTGGCCTGCTGATAGCTGGCATCTACTTCTGGTCAACCCGTCGCAACACCGTCGTGCTGGGTGGCACGTATGGCATCGTATGGGTCGGCATGGTCGCCACGCTGATCCACCAGGACGATCCCAAGCAGTTGCCAATTGGCCTGCTGGTCGCCGTGGGCATCATGCTGCTGGCCTTCGTCTGGACGTGGGCGACGCAGGTGGAGTTCGCGCCGACGCGCCCGGAGCCGCTGGGCTGTACCGGCCAGTGGCTGGTGCTGGGCACGCTGATGCTCGTCTACCTGATGGGCTTCTCGCTGCTCTCGTTGCCATCGTTCTTCGAGACGGAGGCGCTGGCGCTGTTCTATCAGCCGGGCATCGGCGGGCTGCACGACGCCTTCTGGGCTTTGCTGCTGATGGGCGGCTTCGCGGCCTTCCAGATCACGGTGCTGGTGCGCCGCAAGCCGATGAGCAAGGTGCGCAAGTTCGCGATGTGGGCGCTGCTCTTCGCGGTCGTCTTCGAGATGGTTGGCTCGATCATGGGCTTCCACTGGGATGTGCTGTTCTACGGCGTCGATGCGATGGGCGGCGGCCAGGCGTGGTTCGTGGCGGGCATCTGCTTCCAGGTCGTCGGCATTCTGGCGGCGCTCTACGCGGCGGTGCAGGCGGGCAGCATGCGCTGGGCGCTGATCATCATCGTGATGGCGCTGATCGGCGCAGGCGAGGGTGTCATCCTCTACAACATGAACTTCGTGTATGAGGAGCTGGTGGAGCTGGGCTTCTTCCTGGCGATGTTGGGCGCCTTCGCCTACGTCGCCGCCGGGCCTGACCCCGACGACCAGTACGAGCTGGCGCCTGCGGAGGCATAGAGTCGCCACGTCGAGCGCATCAGCGCATCATCGAGCAGGCCCGCTGGCGTGTGGGTGGCCTCTCCCCCTGTCCCCCTCCCCTTGCGAGGGGAGGGGGGACTACAGGCCAGGCGTAGCGCGCGGGGCGAGCAGAGACGACGATAGAGGTTTCGCGCTGGCGATTGCTGGCTGGCGCTAG
>DATBTW010000434.1:0-2137 GCA_036559055.1 Ktedonobacterales bacterium | reverse complement strand
CGTGGCTGCGGGCGTAGTTCACGTAGTCCCAGACGATCAGGAAGTAGGAGATGAAGCCCTTCTCTTTGATCACGCCGAACTCGTAGTCCAGCTTGTGATGCAGCGCCTCGCTGACCTCGCCGTAGAGTTCTTTGATGCCCTCCAGGCAGAGGTGATAGAGGTATTCATCCTGCGAGCGGTATTCCGGCGGGATGGCGAAGTTGGGGATGAGGCTGGCGCCGCTGGCGATCTCCACCTCGCACTGCTCGGCGATGACCATCGTGTTGCGCAGGGCGTCGTGCAGCTCTTCGGGGAAGAGCCGCGCCATCTCCTCAGGCGTCTTGAGGTAGTATTCCTGGCTGTCGAACTTCATGCGCTTGGGGTCTTCGAGCGACTTGCCGGTCTGGATGCACAGCAGCACATCCTGCGCGTCGGCGTCGCTGGCGGCGACATAGTGCAGGTCGTTGGTGGCCAGCAGCGGCGCGCCGACCTCTTTCGCCAGGTCATAGAGCAGCGGGTTGAGCTTGACCTGCGGCGAGTCCGGCGCGTCGTGATCCTGCACCTCGATGTAGAAGTTCTCCGGGCCGAAGACATCCTGGAACCAGCGGGCCGCCGCGCGCGCGCCATTCAGGTCGCCGCGCAGCAGCAGCTCCGGGATCTCGCCAGAGATGCAACTTGAGGTGGCGATTAGCCCCTCGGCGTGCTCGGCGAGCATCTTCTTGTCCATGCGCGGGCGGGCGCGGTAGCCGCGTGTGTGGGCGTAGGTGGTCAGCTTGATGAGGTTGTGGTAGCCGCGCGTCGTGCGGGCCAGCAGGAGCTGGTGGTTGTACTCGTAGCGCCCGGTCTTCTCTTCGAGCGACGGCACCAGGTAGCCCTCTACGCCCAAGATTGGTTTGATACCAGCGGCCGTGCAGGTCTTGTAGAACTCCAGCGTGCCGTACATCGTGCCGTGGTCGGTGAGCGCCAGCGCGCGCATGCCGCCAGCCTTGGTCGCCTCGACCAGCCGCTTGAAGCGGGACTGGCCGTCGAGCAGGCTGTACTCGGAATGCACATGCAGGTGCGTGAAATCGGCCACGACAACATCCTCCTGAACCGACATCCTCCATCAGGCTGGCGCTCCCTCATATGGTACGCCAGACGGGCGGCAGAGCGCGACGGCACATCCGGGCTAGCACGTATGTTCAGGGGGGAGTGGAAGAGCATACCAGTTGGCGCGGATGATAGAATGAGACACGCGCCATGCGCTGCGCGCGACAAGCTCAGGAGCAGACCACGATGTTGACCAATCGCTTCAAGGCGCTCGAAGACGTAGTTGCGCAACTCCCCCCGGAAACGCAGGATACCCTGGCGGCGACCCTCGAAGATGCGCTGCGGCAGATGAGCCAGGGCGAGCCAGCCCCCGCCGCTGATATCGCCGCCGTCATCGAGCGCGCGCTGGCGCGGCACGCGGCCAGCCTGGAGTATCTGAAGGACAAGTGAGCGCCACTCCACCCCCACGTTATCTCACTGCGGATGATGTCTGGGCCATCAATATCGCGGTACATCGGCGCGAAGGAACCACTGCGCTCCTACGGGATCGCGGGGCGCTCGAAGGCGCGCTCCAGCGTCCACAGATGGCTGCGCACTACGAGCAATCCGATCTCATCACGCAGGCTGTCCTTGTGATCGTGGGCATTGCGATGGCGCACGCCTTTCTGGATGGCAACAAGCGAACCGCTGCAATCGCGGGAGCCGTGTTCCTCGACCTCAACGGCTACACCATCAACGTAGCGCCATCTGACGATGCGCTGGGTCGCCAGGTGGAGACGCTTGTCAGCGACCACGGGAACGCTGAGCGGGCTATGCGCCGCTTCGAGGATTGGTTGCGCTCGCTGGTGGCGCCGAAGCCATGACCAGGCCGTTACGCGACGCGAAGCTCTAACACTGCTGATGGGACGGCTGGCGCTGGCCAGTTACTATTGCGGCTCTGCGATGGAGGGTCTGCGCACCCTCCATGCGACGTAACGTATACTGCCAGCGCAGCCGCTGCGGGCGCGACGACGGAGCCGCGCTGGCCAACGGCGTGCTAGCCGGGATGTGAGAGGCGCCGCTATGGCAAAGGCGAGCACGGGCCAGGATGCAGGCCAGGATGCAGGCCAGCACAACATGACCGATTACG
>DATBTW010000433.1:0-4751 GCA_036559055.1 Ktedonobacterales bacterium | reverse complement strand
CAGCGCCAGCGCCACAGCGATGACGCCCAGCACGCCCGCCAGCATGCGGCGCGGCGAGCCAGCGCTGAGCCGCGCGACCGCCCAGGCGATCAGCGGCAGGATGATATAGAATTGCCACTCGACCGCCAGTGTCCAGAAGGGGCCGTTGATGGTGCGGTTGAAAGCGGGCGCGATGTCTTGCAGCAGGACGACATGCGCCAGGATGTTCTGGGCGCCCACCGGCGTCGCATAGGTCTTCCACTGGGCCAGCGCCAACACCGCCAGACAGACATAATAGGCGGGGAGGATGCGCAGCGCGCGACGGCGATAGAACTCGCGCGCTTTTGGCAGCGCGCGACCATCAAGCATGGCACGGGCATAGGGCAGGAAGAGCAGAAAGCCCGAGAGCGTGAAGAAGAGATCAACGCCCGACTCGGTATAGAAGTGCATCCACGACAGATCGTGGCCCGCGACGACCGTATGGGCGCCCGCGATGGACAGCGCATGGTAGACGAGCACACTCAGCGCAGCCAGCGCGCGCAGGCCATCCAACGCGGCGATCTCGCCTTGCCCGCTGCCCAGCGGGCGCAGCCAGCGCCGCCATGCCTGCGGGTCGCGCCAGCCATGCCACTCGCGCCAGCGGCGACGGGCGGAGAACTCATGCGCCACCTGCGTCGCCGCTGGCTGAACGGCTGGGATTGATGCGGTCGATGCGGTCGATTCGGTTGAGACTTCCGAGAGGGCTTCTGGCAGGGGCGCCGCTGGCGATCCTTGCGTCATCGCGATCCTCGAACCGGCATAGCAATCCTTTCAGGCGGGCGTCACCGCTGGCTGCGAGGCGCGGCTGGCGCCCTCACGACACGCCTCTGTGAAGGCCGCGAACAGGCGCCGACTCAGCGCGTCCGTCTCGACCAGTTCTTCGGGATGATATTGCACCGCGATGGCGAATCGCTGCGCGGGCAGTTCCATCGCTTCGGCGACGCCATCGGGCGCCCATGCCACGATGCGCACGCCATCGCCCGGCTGGCTGACCGCCTGATGATGCAGGCTGTTCACTGCATACTCTTCGACGCCGAGCAACTCCCGCAGACGCGACCCCTGCTCTACCAGCACATGATGCGCCAGCAGAGTACGTTTGGTCTGCTGGTGATCGAGCGCATTCGAGCGCTGGGCGGCGATGTCCTGGAGGAGCGCGCCACCCGCCGCGACGTTCAACGTCTGCATGCCGCGACAGATGCCGAAGATGGGCAGGTCGCTCGCCAGCGCCAGGCGCGTGATGGAAAGCTCCAGCTCGTCGCGCTCTGGCTCGATCTCGCCGCAGTAGGGCGCGCGCTCTTCGCCGTAGCGCGCCGGATCGATGTCGGCGCCGCCAGCCAGCAGCAGGCCATCAAGGCGCTGGCAAAGAGATGCGAGGGCGTCGTCGCTGAGTCCGGGGGGGATGAGCAGCGGCGTGGCGCCAGCGGCGATGAGCGCCTGGACGTAGGATTGAAAACTGCCATACAGGATGCGCCCTGAACCAGGCCGTGTCATGCTGCAGCACGGAATGCCAATCACTGGCGCATCACCCATCGCGCTACCCTCCTCTGTGCCTCATCTGTGTCGCCTGTGTCGCACGCCTTTCGCGCATGCGGCTCTGCGCGGCTCACGGGAGTCGCTCATCGCACAAGCATCCAGAGCAGTATATCGCGAATGGCCGCCCGCTGTGGACGCAGCAGGACGTTGGCGCCAGCAGAGCGAGTCGCGCATGGGCGCGGAGATGTAAGGCGGGAGCGGCGCGCGGCGACGGCGCGCTCGTTGCGCTTATGGCTCCTCGGAGGCGCGGCTTGGGCCGCCAGTGGTTCTGGCTGAATCCTCCGCCAGCTCCTCGTGATCGCGTGTCCAGATCGTAAGCGCCGCGACGACCGCAAACCAGCACAGCAACATGCTCAATACTATCGCGCCCATGTTCTGGTAACACCCCTTGAATCGATGGTCGAACGCGCGGAACGCTCATCCTTGTTCAACGCTCCGCGCCTGAATTGACATTTGGTCTGACTCGTGGCGCCTTCTGCAACAGGAGACGCCATGCGCAGGGAGAAGTAACACCCGCCAGGACATTCGCCCTGTGCTTGCACACTGCGCCTCAGCAAGGCATCTGGCTCCCGGTGGCTATTGAGCGGTCAGCGCATGCGCCGACCGCGACTGTGGCGCGATGGGCCCACGTCCTCGCTATGATCTGGCCGCAGGATGTGTGCGCGTAGTTCCGGCGCATAGAGGTAGGCGCCGCCCTGCGAGGCCGACGCCTGCGCCGGACGCACACCCAGCGCATGGGCAGGCGCATGGGCGGGCGCGTGGGCGGGCGCATGGCGCGCGGCGGTGGCCTCCGGTTTCACCTGCCGGGCGGAGGGGCCGTTGGTCGGCTCCAACGAGAGCGGGCGCGGCGCGTCAGCCGCATCGGCGCTGTTGTCGAGCGCCTCGCCGTCGGGCATGCGATTAACCTCCAGCTCCAGCGCGGGCTGCGCTGGCGGCGCAGGGTCGCCGGCCAGCGTCGGCTCCAGCACTGGCACGACTTTGGCTGGCCGCGCGCCGGGCGCCGAGACGGGCGACGCGGCGGGCGCGCCGATGGGCGGCGTCAGGCGCGTCGGGGCCGCAACAGGCGTCGCAACCGGAGCGGCGGGCGCCGACGCGACGGCCTGCGGGGCGGCGGGGCGCTCATGCCGCACGATGCGGCGGCCCAGCCAGCGGTGCAGCGTGTGCATGAAGAGCGTGGGCTGATCCAGATAGACCGTCTCACCTGCGTTCGAGATCATTTCCAGATCGGCGCCGCGATTCAGCGCCACCAGCCGCTCCATCTCGGGCAGCGAGTGACGCTGATCGCGCGCGCCGATCATGATGAGCGTCGGCGTCCGTAGCAGCGGGAAGATGTTGGCGATCGGCAGATCCAGCTCGCCAGTGAAGAGCGAGAGCGCGGCATGCTCGCCGCCAAACTGGTGCGCGCTGGCATACAGGTGATCGAGCGTCGCGTCATCCACCTCGCGAGCGCCCGCCGCGCTGCGACGCCCCGCCGCCAGCCGCAGGGCAGGCCTCAAACTGCTGATGGCATAGGGCGTCAGCCCCAGCGCCAGCTTCTGGGCCAGGCGCGCCAGCGTCTGCTGCGGCGTCGGATCGATGTGCATACCAGCCTCAGCCTCCGGCGCCACCAGCGTCAGGCGGTCGAAGAGTTCTGGCGCATCCGAGGCGACGCGCGTGGCGATGTTGCCCGCCAGCCCATGCGCCACCACGGCGGCGGGCGCGCCCACCACATCGCGCAGGAAGCCCTGCAACATCGCGGCGCAGAACTCGCCAGTGTGGGTCAGCGCGGGGCGCTCCGACATGCCGAAGCCCAGCCAGTCGGGCGCATAGACGCGATACGTCTCGGCCAGCCGCGCGAAGACCAGCCGGAACTCATAGCTCGACGCGCCGGGGTAGAAGCCGTGCAGCAGCACGACAGGTCGAGCATCCTGCGGCCCAGCGACGGTGTAGTAGATGTCACCGCCGTGGCGGCGATCGATGCGACTCTCGCCTGGCAGACCGCTATCGAGCGGCTGCGGGGTCATCATCAGGTGGCGCGCCGTCACGATGGCGGCGCCGCCAGCCAGCCCGACACTCACCAGCGCGGCTCCCTGCCAGAGCCGCCGCGCCACTCGCCTTGGTCGCATCTCGTCACATCCTTCTGTTGCGCTCACACCCGCTGACCCGCCTGGCGTCCGCGCTCTCCGCATGCCACAGGCCAGTGCGAGCAGAGCGTCGCTGACATGTTGCATGTCAGAACGAGTCAGGCGCCGCCTTGGCGACACATCCCCCCACGCTGGCGGCGCCTGGGCCAGAAGGCGCGAGCGCGCAGTGGTACACTGGCAGCATTCTAACCATCCGATGACCATCCGACTAACCATGATAAGGAAGGCAACACCATGCGTCTGCTCACGACACTGGACGAGCTGCGTCAGGCGCGCGCGGAGTGGGCACACACAGGCGCCGCCATCGGCCTGCTCCCGACGATGGGCTATCTGCATGAGGGCCACCTCGCGCATGCCCGCGCCGCCCGCACCGAGAACGACATTGTGGTCGCCAGCGTCTTCGTCAACCCCACCCAGTTTGGCCCCAGCGAAGACCTGGCGCGCTACCCGCGCGACCTGCCACGCGATACAGCCCTGTTGGAGGGCGCAGGCGTGGACGCCATCTTCGCGCCGACCGCCGAGGCGATCTATCCCGCTGGGTTCAACACCTGGGTCGAGCTATCTGGCCCGCTGACAGAGCAACTCGAAGCGGCGCAGCGGCCCGGACATTTTCGCGGGGTCGCCACCGTGGTCACCAAGCTCTTCACGCTGGTCGCGCCAGCGCGCGCCTACTTCGGTCAGAAGGATGCGCAGCAGGTGGCCGTGGTGCGCCGCCTGATCGCCGACCTCAACCTGCCCGTGGAGCTGCGTGTGGGGCCGATCATCCGCGAGTCTGATGGCCTCGCCATGAGCAGCCGCAATGTCTATTTGACGGGCGAGCATCGCGCCGCCGCGACAACACTCTACCGCGCGCTCAGCGCTGGCCGCTCCGCCTGGGAATCCGCTAGCCAGCGTGATGGCGGCGCCGACGGTGTGCGCGGGGCGATGCGCGCGGTAGTCGCCGCCGAGCCATTGGCCACGCTCGACTACGCCGAGGTCTGTGATCCGGATACCTGCCTGCCGCTAGGCGCGCTCCGGGCGCCTGCGCTGCTGGCCATCGCCGCGCGCATCGGCGCGACCCGCCTCATCGACAACTTC